>JBEVFC010000309.1:0-5914 GCA_040512455.1 Nocardioides sp. | reverse complement strand
ACTACCGGCCCGACGTGCTCCTGCTCGACCTGATGCTGCCCGGCAAGGACGGCATCGACGTCTGCAAGGAGATCCGGGCCGAGTCCGGCGTCCCCATCGTCATGCTCACCGCCAAGGGTGACACCGTCGACGTCGTCGTCGGCCTCGAGTCCGGGGCCGACGACTACGTCGTCAAGCCGTTCAAGCCCAAGGAGCTGGTCGCCCGGATCCGGGCGCGGGTCCGCCGCCTGGACCCGGAGGTCCAGGAGACGCTGAGCATCGGCGACCTCGCCATCGACGTGGCCGGTCACGCGGTCACCCGCAACGGCGACGCGATCAACCTCACGCCCCTCGAGTTCGACCTCCTCGTCTGCCTGGCCCGCAAGCCGTGGCAGGTCTTCACCCGCGAGGTGCTGCTCGAGCAGGTCTGGGGCTACCGGCACGCCGCCGACACCCGCCTGGTGAACGTGCACGTGCAGCGGCTCCGCTCGAAGGTGGAGCACGACCCCGAGAACCCCGAGATCGTCGTCACCGTGCGCGGCGTGGGGTACAAGGCCGGAACCGCGTAGGTTCCCGTGCCCGCACGCAACCTCACCACCGCCGTACGCCGCGGTCTCACCTTCTGGCGTCGCTCCATCCAGGCCCGCATCGTGGTCAGCACCGTCGTGCTGACCGCCATCGTGGTCAGCGTCGTCGGCTGGTTCCTGCTCCAGCAGACCCGGGACGGCCTCGTCGACAACCGGGTCAAGGTGGTGCGCGCGGACGCGGCCCGCGAGACCGCGGAGGCCAAGGACCGGCTCGCCGCCGTCGTCGGCACCGACGACGACACCTCCCGCCAGCTCGAGCAGCTGATCGGTCCGATCATCCTGCGCGGCCAGTCGCGCGGGTTCTCGGTGGTGCTCGCCGGCCCGGTCGGCGACCGCCCCAGCAACCTCGACGCGGGGGGCACCCGTTCGTCCCCGGGGCTCAAGCTCAGCTCGGTGCCCGACCGGTTGGTGCGGCACTTCGACGACTCGCCGTCGTCGGCGTGGACGTTCACCACCATCCGCGGGGAACCCGGCTCGGACATCAAGGACGTGCCCGGCATCGCCGTCGGCTCGCGGATCCAGCTGCCCGCGGACCGCGGCTTCTACACGCTCTACTTCCTCTACCCGATGCAGCAGGAGCAGGACACCATCGCGCTGGTGTCGCGTGCGCTGCTGACCGCCGGCATCCTGCTGCTGCTCCTGGTCGCCGGGGTGACCTGGCTGGTCACCCGCCAGGTGGTCACGCCGGTCCGGTTGGCCCGTCGGGTCGCCGAGCGGCTCGCCGCCGGCCAGCTCGAGGAGCGCATGCGGGTCAGGGGCGACGACGACATCGCCCGGCTGGCCACGTCGTTCAACCAGATGGCCTCCAGCCTGCAACGCCAGATCCGGCAGCTCGAGGAGCTGTCCCGGGTCCAGCGCCGCTTCACCTCCGACGTCTCGCACGAGCTGCGGACACCGCTCACCACCGTCCGGATGGCCGGCGACGTGCTGCACGACGCCCGCGCCGGCTTCGACCCGACCACCGCCCGGGCGTCCGAGCTGTTGCAGACCGAGCTCGACCGGTTCGAGGGCCTGCTCACCGACCTGCTGGAGATCAGCCGCTTCGACGCCGGCGCCGCGGCCCTGGACCTCGACGACGTCAACCTGGTCGACGTGGCCTACCGGGTGGTCGACATGACCCGGGGTCTCGCCGAGCAGCGGGGCACCCAGGTGACCGTGCGGGCGCTCTCCGAACCGTGCCTGGCCGAGGCCGACAGCCGCCGGGTCGAGCGGATCGTGCGCAACCTGGTCAGCAACGCCATCGACCATGCGGAGTCCGGTGGCATCGTGATCCTCGTGAACGGCGACGAGCACGCGGCGGCGATCGCCGTCCGCGACTACGGCGTCGGGCTGGCGCCCGGTGAGGCGGCGCTCGTCTTCAACCGCTTCTGGCGGGCCGACCCGGCACGCGCCCGCACCAGCGGCGGCACCGGTCTCGGGCTGTCGATCTCGCTGGAGGACACCCACCTCCACGGGGGCTGGCTCCAGGCCTGGGGCCTGCCCGGTCGCGGCGCCCAGTTCCGGCTCACCCTGCCGCGCCGGGCCGGCGCGGTGCTGCGCCAGAGCCCGCTGCCGCTGGTGCCCGAGGACGCAGAGGAGCGGACCGCATGAGCCTCCCCCTGAAGCGGATCGTGCTGGCGGTGCTGCTCGCCGCGCTCGCCACCGGTTGCGTCCGACTGCCCGACGAGGGACCGGTCGAGGTCAGCGCCGACCAGCAGGACAGCGTGCTCGACGACGGTTTCCCCTACGTGCCGCCGCTACCGCAGCCCGGTGAGTCGGCGACCGAGATCGTCCGCCACTTCCTGGACGCGATGACCGCGAACCCGATCCAGACGTCGGTGGCCAAGCAGTTCCTGTCCAGCTCGGCGCGCAGCGCGTGGAACCCCGAGCAGCGCATGGTCACCTACTCCGACGTCACCACGCCGACCGGCAACACGGACGTCGACGTCACCCTCATCGACGCCAACACGCTCGACTCCCGCGGTGTCTGGGGCGGGCCGCTGCGCCGGGACGAGTCGACGGTGACGTTCCCGATGACCGTCGAGAACGACGAGTGGCGCATCTCGAAGGCGCCGAACGCGATGATCGTCTCGGACAGCTGGTTCGCCTCGCGCTACCGGCAGGTCTCGCTCTACTTCTTCGACCCGACCGGGCAGATCCTGGTGCCGGAGCCGGTCTTCGTGCCGTCGGGACGGCAGTTCGCCACGTCGCTGATGCGCGGGCTGCTCCGCGGGCCGGGTGCCCGCCTCGGCGGGGTCTCGCGCACCTTCATCCCCAAGGGGCTGACCCTCGACCTGTCGGTGCCGGTGTCCAGCGACGGGCTGGCCGAGGTGACCCTCCAGGGAGATGTCACCGGCCTCGACCCCGAGACCATCGAGCTGATGACCGTCCAGATCGCCTGGACCCTGCGCCAGGACCCGAGCGTCGAACGCGTCCGGGTCAACCTCGGAGACACGCCGATCACGATCGCGGGGGAGGGACCCGACTTCGACGTCGAGATCGGGCAGGCCTACGACCCCAGCGGCGTCTACTCGGTCCAGGACCTCTTCGGGCTGCGCAACCGCCGGTTGGTGACCTCGGTCAACGGCCGCGAGGAGCGGGTCCGGGGGCCGTTCGGCCAGCGCGACTACGCCCTCCGCGACTTCTCGGTGAACCTCCCCGGCACCGAGGTGGCGGGCGTGACCCGCGACGGCAGCACGCTGCTGCTCGCCCCGGTGGACCCGGCCCAGGGCCGTGGCGTCCGGCAGGTGGTCTCCGGCGCGACCGACCTGCTGCATCCCGCGTGGGACCACACCGACCGGTTGTGGGTGCTCGACCGCACCGCGGCCGGCGCCCAGGTCTCCTACATCGTGGGCAACCGGCGCGTGCCGATCCGGGTGCCCGGGATCACCGGCGAACCCGTGATCGACTTCCTGGTCTCCCGCGACGGCTCCCGGATCGCCGCCGCCATCGACCGCCCCGGCAGTGACGTCGTGGTGCTGTCCCGGATCGTCCGCCGCGACTCCTCGGTGCGTGCGACCCGGGCCCAGACCATCCTGCGTGGGGTCGGGGAGCAGCTGCAGATCCGCGACCTCGGCTGGCGCTCGCCGACCGAGATCGCGATGGTCAGCGCGCTGACCGACGAGCTGTCCGAGGTGCGGACGTTCTCGGTCGACGGCTCGCCCTCGACCCAGTCCGGCGACCTGCCGACCCAGCTGATCCGTGACGACATCGTGCGGTTGGCCAGCTCTCCGCTGCCGGAGCGCTCCAGCTGGGCGGTGTCCGCCGACGGCAATGTCACCCAGCTCGCGCCCGAGCTCGACGTGGCGCCGCCGGTGGTCGGCATCCGCGCGCTCACCTACGTCGGCTGACGCTCCCGTCCACAGGCCGGCCCCGGCCCGGTTGCGCGGCGCCGCCGTCGGTCGTGGGATGTAAGCGTGCTCGCCCCGCTCGTCGACCTGCTGACCGGCTCCGCCTGCGCCGGCTGCGGCGACCCGGGGCGGCTGCTCTGCCCCGCGTGCGGGCGCACCCTGCGCGGCCTGGCCGGCCCGGTGCGGCCGACGCCGTGCCCGTCGGGGCTGGCGGGATGCTGGGCGGCGGGGGAGTACGCCGGACTCCTCCGCGCGCTGGTGCTGGGCCACAAGGAGCACGCCCAGCTCGGCCTCCGGCGACCGCTCGGCGAGCTGCTCGCCGGGGCCGTGGCCGGGTTGACCGGGCCGTCTCCCACGCCGCTGGTGCTGGTGCCGGTGCCGTCGCGGGCCTCGACGGTGCGCGCCCGGGGCCACGACGCGACGTACGCCCTCACGGCGGCAGCCGGCGCCGCGCTCCGCGCCCGGGAGTACGACGCCGAGGTCGCCCGGCTGCTCCGGGTCGGGAGGGTGCGGGACCAGGCCGGTCTGGACGCCGGTGCCCGGGCGGCGAACCTGGCCGGCTCGATGCACTGCCCGACCGGGCCGCTCCGGAGACTGGCCCGGGGCCGCCCGCGGGGGCTCGTGGTGGTCTGTGACGACGTCCTCACGACTGGCGCGACCGCCCGCGAGGCCCAACGAGCGCTGGAGGCCAGCGGCCTCTCGGTGCTGGGCATCGCCACCGTTGCGGCCACCCGACGGCGGTCGGCCGGACAATCCGGACCACCGCTGGTCCTTTGGGGTGCGAGCGACTAGCGTCTCTATATGGAGTCCGTCCGGGTCCGTGGTTGCGTCGGGGGGACGAATGCGTCCCGTTGGCAAGCCGATGCCAGTCGCAGGCGAAACGGTCCACGTAAGGCTGCCGGAGCGGGCGCGAGCCCGTCGCCGACCAGCCGATCACGGTGCGGCTTAGAAGTAAGTCCTGCCTCGTCTCCGTCGTCATATGCGGCGGTTCGGCGGGAGAAGGTGGGTAGTGGCACCAAGCCGCGAGAGCCTCAGCAGGCGATTGTGGGGTCGAAGACCAGGTCGGCCGGACGGACTCCGCTCATCGCCCGGGACCACCCCTCCGGGGTGGTTCGCGTGCGCACCTAGAGATCGAACCAAGCACGGGAGGTCTACATGGACGTTGTGGTCAATGCTCGGCACTGCGAAGTGTCCGACAGGTTCCGCAGTCACGTCGAAGAGAAGCTGGCCCGCCTCGAGAAGCACGATCACCGGATCATCCGCGTGCAGGTCGAGGTCGAGAAGGAGCGCAACCCCCGTCAACACGATCGAGCAGTGAGGGTCGAGCTGACCGCACTGTCCAAGGGCCCGGTCATCCGGGCCGAGGCCGCCGCCGAGGCCCAGATGGGCGCCCTCGACCTCGCGGTCGACAAGATGGCCGCCCAGATGCGCCGCGCCGCCGACCGTCGGCGCGTGCACCACGGGCGGCACACGCCGGTCTCCATCGGTGAGGCCCTCGCCGACGCGCCGGCACCCGACGGGGCCGGCGGCGACGATGTGATCATCGAGCGCCAGGTCGGCCCGATCACCGTGACCGGCGACGGTCCACTGGTGGTCCGCGAGAAGTCACACCCAGCCAGTCCGATGACCCTGGACCAGGCTCTCTACGAGATGGAGCTGGTCGGTCACGACTTCTATCTCTTCGTCGACAAGGACAGTGAGAGGCCCGCAGTCGTCTACCGCCGCGTGGGCTACGACTACGGCGTCATCTCACTCGACGTGGTGAGTTGACGTGTGTCCGGACCGCCGTCTGACATGATGCGTGTGTGAGCGACACCACCTCCACCGAGCCAGAGCCGATCAGAGTCCTCGTCGTCGACGACCAGGAGCTGTTCCGCCGCGGACTGGTCATGCTGCTCGGCGTCGAGCCGGGCATCGAGGTCGTCGGTGAGGCCGGCGATGGCGTCGAGGGCACCAACCTCGCCGCCAGCGCCGCCCCCGACGTCGTCCTGCTCGACGTCCGGATGCCCAAGAGATCGG
>JBEVFC010000295.1:0-15892 GCA_040512455.1 Nocardioides sp. | reverse complement strand
TGCCGGGGCCCTCGGCTGCGAGGTCGGTGCGATCGCCAACAGCCTGCTCTTCGACAGCGACGGGGCGCCGGTGCTGATCCTGACCTCGGGGGCGCACCGCGTCGACACCGCGAAGGTCGCGGCCACCACCGGGCCGCTCACCCGCGCCGACAAGGACTTCGTGCGCCAGCACACCGGGCAGGTGATCGGCGGGGTCTCACCGATCGCGCACCCGGCGCCCGTGCCGACGTACATCGACCCCTGGCTGAGGACGTACGACGTGGTGTGGGCCGCCGCGGGCCACCCCGCCGCCGTCTTCAGCACGACGTACGACGAGCTGGTCGCGATGACCGGCGCAGCAGAGATCGAGGTCGCGTGATGGAGATCTGGATCAACCCGTCCTGCTCGAAGTGCCGGACCGCCGTGGGCGCACTGGACGAGGCGGGCACGGCGTACACCAGCCGGCGCTACCTCGACGAGCCGCCGACCACCGCCGAGCTCGAGAGCGTGCTGGCCCGGCTCGGCCTCGAGCCGTGGGACATCGCCCGGATGGGCGAGCCCGTCGCCAGGGAGATCGCCCTCCGCGACGTCCCGAAGGACGAGGCCCACCGCGCCGACTGGGTGGCCGCGCTGGTCGAGCACCCGAAGCTGATCCAGCGACCGATCATCACCCTCGACGACGGCACCGCCGTGGTGGCCCGCGACCCCGAGACCCTCGCCCGGATCATCGACGGCGTGTGACCCCGCCGCCTATGGTCGGTGCCGGGGCGTCCGCGGGGGCGCCGGGGAGGACGACCGATGGCCAGCAGCTTCCTGACCGAGCCGGAGCCCAGGACCCCTGAGGCGCAGGCGATGTTCGACGCCGAGGCCGAGGAGCTCGGCTACGTCATGAACCTCTCGCGCATGTGGGCGCACCATCCCCGGCTGCACAACGGGCTCTTCGACCTGGTGGCCGAGAGCTTCGAGGCGGCCGGGTTGTCGTTCAAGGACCGGGGCATCCTGATCGCGGCAGCGGCGTCGACCCTGGGCGACCCGTACTGCTCGCTGGCCTGGGGCACCAAGCTGGCCGGCGAGTCCGACGGGGAGGTCGCCGCCTCGGTCCTGCGCGGCGAGGACCAGGGCCTCGACGAGCGCGAGCGCGCCCTGGCCCGCTGGGCGCGTGCCGTGGTCCGCGACCCCAACGGCACCACACCGGCGCACGTCGAGGCGCTCCGCGCCGTGGGGTACGACGACGGGCAGGTGCAGGCGATCACCACCTTCGTCGCCCTCCGCCTGGCGTTCTCGACCGTCAACGACGCGTTGGGCGCGGTGCCGGACGACGAGCTCCGCGCGGCCGCCGACCCGCAGGTCCGCGCCGCCGTGACCTGGGGCCGCTGATGGACTCCCTGGCACTGGTGTTCTCGAGCGGCTGGGCCAGCGGGATCAACGCCTACCTCGTGGTGCTGGTCCTCGGCATCGCGGACCGGGTGAACGACTTCTCGCAGATCCCCGACGTGCTCGGCCGGTGGGAGGTGCTGGCGGTCGCCTTCGTGATGTACGCGATGGAGTTCGTCGCCGACAAGATCCCCTACGTCGACTCCACGTGGGACGCGATCTCCACCGCCATCAGGCCCACCGTGGGGGCGGTGCTCGGCGTCCTGCTGGCCGGCGAGGCCGACTCGCTCGGCGGCGCCTTCGCGGCGGTCGTCGGTGGTGGCACCGCCCTGGCCTCGCACGCGGTCAAGATGGGCAGCCGGCTGGCCCTGAACTCCTCCCCCGAACCGGTCAGCAACATCGCCGCCTCGGTCGCCGAGGACGTCGCCGTGCTGGGTGTGGTGTGGTTCGCGATCGAGCACCCGGTCGCCGCTGCCTCGATCGCCGCGGTGCTGCTCGTCGCGGGCCTCGCGATGCTCTACTTCCTGGTCCGTCTGGTCCGTCGCGGGCTGCGCCGCTGGCGACGACGCCGCGACGGACCGCCGGCGTACGCCTGAGGTCCGGCCGCGCACGACAGCGGCCCGGCTGCTCCCGTGAGGGAACTGCCGGGCCGCTGCACGTGTCAGCCGAGGTTCAGATGCGGGTCAGTCGGTCACCACCGCCTTCAGCACGTCGACCTTCGCGGCCGACTTGGCGGGACCGACGGCGGCCAGCACTCCGGCCACCGCGGCGAGCGCCACGTACAGCGCGATCTGCGGGCCGGGGATCGAGATACCGGTGATCCCCTCGTCCTCCAGCGCCTTCGACAGCGCCAGCCCGATGCCGATCCCGAGCCCGGCGCCGCTCATGGCACCGATCAGCGAGATCACCACGGACTCCCAGCGGACCATGGCCCGGACCTGGCCGCGGGTCATGCCGACCGCACGGAGCAGGCCCAGCTCCCGGGTGCGCTCGAAGACCGAGAGCGCCAGGGTGTTGACGATGCCGAGCAGGGCGATCATGACCGCCAGGAGCAGCATCACGGTGACGAACAGCAGGAGGCCGTCGATGAAGCCACTGGCCTCGGCCTCGAAGCCGTCCTGGTCCAGGACCTTGGCGTCCGGGTGGTCGGCCAGGGCCGCCGAGACGGCGTCCTTGACCTCGTCCAGGTCGGCACCCTCGGCGATCTTGACCAGGCCCGAGGCGATCAGCTGAGCACCCGCGTAGGTGTTCTGCTGCTCGATGCTGATCACGTAGTTGTCCGTGATCCAGCCCTTGGAGTCGTAGATCCCGACGACCTCGAGCTGGTGCTTGCCGGTCGCGGCGAACTCCGACTCGACGGTGTCACCGAGCTCCAGGCGCTCGCTGGTGGCGGTGGCCTTGGAGACCACGACCGTGTCCTTGCCCAGGTCGGACAGGGAGCCCTGCGACAGGTCCATCTTCATCAGGTCGGCGGCGGTGGCCGGGTCGACCGACGAGTAGGTGGTGTCCTCGCCGCCGAAGCGAGCCATACCCCAACCGCTGGTCGAGACGGTCTCGACCCCCGGTACGTCCTCGACCGCGTCGATGACCGACGGGCTGAACCCGGGGCCCTGTGCGCTCGAGCTGGTGACGTACAGGTCGGCGTTCGTCTTGTCCCCGATCACCTCACCGAAGGAGGCCTTCAGCGAGGACGCGAAGACGCTCATGCTGACGACCAGGGTGAGGCCGATCATGAGTGCCGCCGCGGTGGACGACGTACGACGCGGGTTGCGCATCGCGTTCTGCTTCGCCAGCTCGCCCGGCATGCCCCGCAGCTTCATCGGCGCCGCGATCAGGGCCGACAGGGGACGGACGATCAGGGGCAGGGACACGATCACTCCGAGGAGCGCCGCGACCAGACCCAGGCCGAAGGCCTTCATGGTCACGCCGCCGTAGAGGCTGGACAGCATCCCGGCCACACCGGCCGCGAGAACGGTCAGGCCGATGAACGCCCGACGCTTCGAGGTCTTCTCCCCACCGGGGGTGGACTCACGCAGCGCCTCGACCGGCAGCACCTTGGTGGCGCGTCGTGCCGGCACGAGGGCGGCGACGACGGTGACCAGGGTGCCGACGAGCATCGACACGATGATCGTGCGGGGCTCGACCTGCAGGGACGTGCTCGGCAGGCTGAAGCCCACCACGTCCATGAGCATCTTGAGACCCTTGGCCACGGCCAGTCCGAGACCGACGCCGACCGCGGAGGCTCCGGCACCGAGCAGGACCGCCTCCAGCAGGAGGCTGCGGAGCACCTGGCGCCGGGTGGCGCCGATGGCCCGCATCAACGCGATCTCCCGCGAGCGCTGGGTGACGATCATCGTGAAGGTGTTCCAGATGATGAAGGCACCGACGAACAGGGCGATGCCGGCGAAGATCATGAACAGGATCCCCACCATCTTCAGGTCCTTCTCGACGGCGTCGGAGTTCTCCTCGGCGACCGTCTTCCCGGTGACCGCCTCGGTGCCCTCGGGGACCACGGCGTCCAGGCGCTCGGCGAGCTCGGACTGGCCGACGCCCTCCTCGGCGCTCACGTCGATGGTGTCGAACGTGCCGGGCTGGCCCACGAGCTTCTGGGCGGTGGCGGTGTCGAAGTACGCCGACGTGGTGCCGCCGAGGTCCTTCTCGTCGCCGTAGCCGACGGTGCCGACGACGGTGAACTCCTGGGTCGGCCCCTGGAACAGGACCTTGATGGTCGAGCCCAGCGCGATGTCGTTGTCCTCGGCGCTGGTGGCGTCGATGGCGACCTCGTTCGGGCTGTCCGGCCGCTCGCCGGAGAGCAGCTCGACGTCGCCGCGGAGCTTCTCGTCGGCCGTCATGCTGTAGCCCATGGTCGGCGCGCCACCCTTGGTGAGGATGGCCTTGCCGTCGTTGTCGGTGAGCAGCGCGTAGCCGCTGACCGATCCCTCGGCGACGCGGACGCCGTCGACCTTGCGGACCTCGTCGAGGACCTTGGCGTCGATCGGCGAGCGACTGGTGCCGACGCCCTCGGACGCGGTGTAGGAGGCCTCGGTGCGGACGACCGCATCCGTGCCGGCGGAGACCTTGCCGAAGAGCTGCTGGAAGGCGGTGCCCATGGTGTCGGTCAGGACGAGTGTTCCGGCGAGGAACGCGACCCCGAGTGCGATCGAGGCCGTGGTGAGCACGAGTCGCAGCTTGTGCGCGACCATGCCACGGAGTGTTGTGGTCAACATGGTGGTCAGGCTCCTAGGTGCTTCATGTAGTCGAGGACGGCGTCGGCCGAGGGCTGGTGCATCTCGTCGACGATGTGGCCGTCGGCCAGGAAGATGACGCGGTCGGCGTAGCTGGCCGCGGTGGCGTCGTGGGTGACCATGACGACGGTCTGGCCGAGCTCGGTGACCGCCTTGCGGAGGAACCCGAGAAGCTCGGCGCCGGAGCGGGAGTCCAGGGCGCCGGTCGGCTCGTCCGCGAAGACGATCTCGGGACGTGAGGCCAGCGCCCTTGCTGCGGCGACGCGCTGCTGCTGGCCGCCGGACAGCTGCGACGGGCGGTGGCCGAGCCGGCCGGAGAGACCGACGGTCTCGACGATCGAGGCCACCCAGTGGTCGTCGGGTCTGCGTCCCGCGATCCGCATGGGGAGGATGATGTTCTCCGCGGCGGTCATGGTCGGCAGCAGGTTGAACGACTGGAAGATGAACCCGATCCGGTCGCGACGCAGCAGTGTGAGGGCCTTGTCCTTGAGCGAGCTGATGTCAGTGTCACCCAGGAACACCTTGCCGGAGGTGGGCCGGTCGAGACCCGCGAGCATGTGCAGCAGCGTCGACTTGCCGGAGCCGGAGGGACCCATGATGGCGGTGAACTGCCCCGCGGCGAGGCCGACGCTCACGTTGTCGAGTGCGGTGACCGTGGCGTCGCCGCTGCCGTAGAACTTGCTGACGTTCTCCGCGCGGGCCGCGGTGGCGGTGCGGGTGGAGTAGGTCGGGGGGGTGGTGATGGTGGTCATGTGTGTCTCCTGGTCGGTCGCAGCTCCCGGTGAGCGGCATGTGTCCCAGAAGACCGGATTCGGGCGCCGGTTCCGATGGGGCTGGGCGCAGGCCGCCGGGGCGCTGGCCGCGTTCTGTCGGAGGGTGATCGTGTGGCCACCCCACCCCCCGGGGTTCGGGAAACGCCCTGCCCCTGGGTGGCGCCGGCGCGCACACTGCTTGCATGAGCGCGTCGAGACGGATCCGCCGACGATCACGCCGCGAGCTGCTGGCCGGGCTTCTCGTGCTGGGCGGCCTCGCCGTGTTCGTGCTCCTGGTCTTCGTCGTCGTCGTGCTCGGCGGCGGCGCCCTGACCGGGGACACCTCGTCGCCGCACGTGGCCCTCTCGGTCCTCGCCACCGCGATCGTGGCCCTGGGCTTCGACCCCGTCCAGACCCGGCTGGAGGAGATGGCGTCGCGGACGGTGCACGGCGGCCAGCCCTCGCCGTACGACGCGTTGCGGCGGTTCTCCGGGACCGTGACCGGCAGCTACCCGGCCGAGGAGCTGCCGGCCCGGATGGCGCGGGTGCTCGCGGAGGGCACCGGTGCGGAGTGGTCGCAGGTGTGGGTGGTCGTGGGCGAACGGCCACGGCTGGCCGCCACCTGGCCCCCGGACGCGACCCGTGAGGCTGCCGGGCCGGACCGGGAGCGGCCGGACCAGGAGCAGGCGGACCGCGGTACCCCGGACCGGCGGTCCCTTCCGGTTCGTCACCGCGGAGAGCTCCTCGGTGTGCTCGTCGTCCAGGAGCGCGACCAGGTCCGTCTGAGCCCTGTCGAGGAGCGGCTCTTCGAAGGTCTTGCCGCCCAGGCCGGCCCGGTCCTGCGCGGGACGCGGCTGCGGGCCGAGCTCGGCCAGCGGCTCGAGGAGCTGTCCACCCGCGCCGAGGAGCTGCGCGGCTCCCGTGAACGCCTGGTCGACGTCCAGGACGAGCAGCGCCGGCTCCTCGAGCGCGACATCCACGACGGCGCCCAGCAGCACCTGGTGGCCCTGGCGGTGAACCTGCGGCTGGCGCAGACCCTGGCCGAGCGCTCGCCGGACCGCTCGGTGCAGATCCTGAGCGACCAGCGGCTGGCCACCACCGAAGCCATCGCCACGCTCGACCGGCTGGCCCGCGGGATCTACCCGCCCCGGCTCGCGGAGGAAGGGCTCGTGGCCGCGCTGCGCTCGGCCGTGGCCACCAGCCTGACTCCGGTCGAGGTCACCGCCACGGACGTCGACCGCTATCCCGCCGACGTCGAGGCGGCGGCGTACTTCTGCACCTCCGAGGCGGTCCAGAACGCGGTCAAGCACTCAGGGGCGAGCGGCATCCGGGTCTCGGTGTCAGGTGCGGACGGAGCTCTCAGCGTGCTCGTCGAGGACGACGGCACCGGCTTCGACCCCTCCACCGTGCCCACCGGCAGCGGTCTGGCCAACATGCGCGACCGCGTCGAGAGCGTCGACGGGACGTTCGCGGTTGGCCGGTCACCGTCCGGGGGCGCCCGGATCGACGTCCGGCTCCCCACCATCGTGACCGGCGCCGCCGTCTCAGGCAGGACGGGCTGACATGCGGACGCGCATCGTCTGGTCGGTAGCCGGTCTCACCGTCGTCCTGGCCATACTCGACGTGCTCATCACCGCGCAGTACCGCGACCTGTTCTCTGAAGAGGCGGTCGCGCAGCACGGGTTCCCGTTCGTCTCCGGCGCGACGGTCGGGAGCGCGGTGCTGGGCGCGGCCATCGTGTCCCGGGCGGGCCGGCATCCCATCGGCTGGTTGTTGCTCCTCGTCGGCTCCACCGGCGCGCTGTCGCTCATGGCCGAGGCCTACAGCCTCTGGGTCCTGGACGCGGACGGGCCCGGGCCGACAACCCTGGGAAGCATCTCTGGCTGGATCGCCAGCCTGATCGGAGGACAGCTGGCCATCGCCGGGCTGGCATTGATGTTCCTGCTGGCACCCGACGGGCACCTGCTCAGCCGCCGGTGGCGGTTCGCCGTCGGGGCACTCCTGGTGGGCGCGCTTGCCTGCACCGGGACCCTGCTGACGCTCAATCCCACCACCTACGACTTCACGTCGAACGACATCGGAATCCTGCGTCAAGTCGTCTACTCCGTCGGGTTCCTGCTGATCACCGCAGGAGTCATCGCCTCCGGCGTCTCGATCGTGCTCCGGCTGCGCCGCAGCCACGGCGTGCAGCGCCAGCAGCTGCGGCTGATCGCCGCCGGGGCGGTGCTGATCGCCGTGGGGATCGCGGCCCTGCTCCTGGTCCAGATGTTCAACGGCGGAGAGCAGACCTGGGCGGCCTCCCTCCCGCTGTACGTCGGCTACTTCCTGCTGCCGATCCTCATCGGGACCGCGGTGCTGCGCTACCGGCTGTACGACGTCGAGGTGATCCTCAACCGTGCCGTCGTGCTCGCGATCGGTACGGCGTTCGCGGCCGTCGGCTACATCCTTCTCGTGGTGGTGGTCGGCAGCCAGCTGGACACCCGCACCGGCGGGTTCTGGTTGTCACTGCTGGGCACCGCGGCGGTCGCGATCGCCTTCCAGCCGCTGCGTCGCAGCGTGGTCCGGGCGGCGAACCGACTGGCGTACGGACCGCGCGCCCAGCCCTACGAGGAGCTCTCGCAGTTCAACCGGCGGCTCGTCGAGACACCCACCCCAGCGACCCTGCTGCCCGCGGTGGCCCAGGCGGCGGCCCAGGCCGTCTCGGCCCGGGGAGCGACGGTCACGATGGCCGTGTCCGGGATCGAGCCCCTCACGGCGCAGTGGGGACAGGAGGAGGCGGACGCGACCGAGGCGGAGGTGGTGCCGATCAACCAGGGCGGTGCCACGCTCGGCAGCATCGCGGTGTCCCTGCCCCGCGGTCGCGAGCTCCGTCCCTCCGACGTACGCCTGCTGGAGGCCCTCGCCGACCAGGCCGCGGTCGCCTTCCGCAACGCCGCCCTGGAGACCCAGCTGGCCGGCCACGTGGCCGAGCTCGACCGCACCACCCGGCAGATCGCCGACTCGCGCGCACGGATCGTGGCGGCCGACGACGCCGTACGCCGGACCCTCGAGGAGTCGATCTCGCGGGACGTGGCGCCCCACCTCGTCCGGGTGGCCGGCGAGCTGGACCGGGTCAGTCACGAGACCGCGGTCTCCGCGGACGACATCGGGACCCTGGTCACGAGCGTCAACACGGCACTGGAGGCGCTGCGCGACCTCACCCGTGGGGTGTTCCCCACGCAGCTCTCGCGGTCCGGGATCGAGCCGGCCCTGAAGTCGCTCCTGGGCCGCGAGCGCGCGGCGGTCACCGTACGCGTCGACCCCTCGGCCGCGGGGCGCCGGTTCCCGGCGCGGGTGGAGACGGCCGTCTACTTCTGCTGCGCCGAGGTGTCGCGGGCGGCCGACGACCCGCAGACCATCGAGCTCACGCTGGTCGGCGACGACCTGCTGCTGCTCGTAGACGGCGTCCCGGGCGCGGGGATCGACCTGCAGGGGATCAGCGACCGGATCGAGGCGGCCGGAGGACAGCTGACCGCGGAGTCCGGGCGGCTGACCGTGACCATCCCGGGCGTGGCCGAGGGAGCTCCGGCGACGTCAGGCGCCGGCCAGGGTCCAGGTCTCTGAGAGCCGGTCGGGCCCGAAGTCGGCCTTGGCGATGTAGGCCATGCATCCGCAGCCGTCGAGGTCGAACTGGTCCTCGTCGTACGTCGAGAGCAGCACGACCTTGGGTCCGTCGGGCGCGGCGGTGATGCGTCGGGCCGCCTCGATCCCGTCGATGCCGGGCAGGTGGATGTCCATCAGCACCAGGTCCGGACCCAGCTCGGGAATGGCCGCCAGCGACTCCTCGGCCGTGGTGGCGAAGCCGCTCACCACGAACCCGTCGGTCGCGTCGACCACCGCCGCCATCGCGCGGCGGAAGGGCTCCTGGTCATCGACGATCAGGACACGGATCTCGGGCACGGTGCACCTCCTCGACGTCCATGCTGGTCCACCGCGAGGACCCGGCGACAGGGTGCTGGCCGCACCGTGGGGTGTGGTTCCCCGCCCCTGCTCCCGTTCATCGGGCGGAGGGACCGCCGCCGGTGGCCTCCAGGAAGGCCAGCACCGCCATCACCCGCCTGTTCACGTCGGACTCGTGGACCAGACCCAGCTTCATGAAGACCGAGCCGACGTGCTTCTCCACCGCTCGCTCGCTCATGTACAGCGTCTTGGCGACGGCGGCGTTGCTCCGGCCGGTGGCCAGCTCCTGGAGGACCTCCAGCTCGCGTTCGGTCAGTCCCTGCAGGGCGGAGCTGGTCTCCTGGTTCTTGCGGTTCATCAGTCCCTCGACGACCTTCGGGTCGAGGGCGGACCCGCCGCGGGCCACGTCCTGAAGCGCGCGGACCAGCTCGTCGACCTGGGAGACCCGCTCCTTGAGGAGGTAGCCGAGCCCGGCCACCCCGTCCGAGAGGAGGTCGAACGCGTAGTCCTCCTCGACGTACTGCGACAGCACCACCACCCCGGTGTCCGGGTACTCGACGCGGATCCGCTTCGCGGCGTCGATGCCCTCGGTGGTGAACGTGGGGGGCATCCGGATGTCGGTCAGCACGGCGTCGGGGCGGTGCGTCGCCACGGCCGCGAGCAGGGCGTCGGGGTCGGCCACCGTCTCCACGAGGTCGATGCCCGGCGTCTCCGTCAGCAGACCCGCCAGCCCTTCGCGGACGAGGAAGTTGTCATCGGCGAAGACGACTCGGACGGTCATGGCCACACTGTAGGCCCGCGGACGACCAGCGACGAGGTGTCACCTCGGCGTTATGGGGATGCGGGCCCCACATCGTCGCCCGTAGCGTCAGTCCATGGATCTGACGCGTGAGGCCGACCGCGAGGTGCTGCGCGCGCACCTCGGTGGCCTGTACGCCGGTCGCCCGGTGCTGGTCGGCCCCGGCGTGCTCGCGGGGTTCGTCAGCACCGTCAGGATGCTGCGGGAGGTCGGGGCCGGGCCGATCCTGATCCTGTCGACCGGCCGGGGTGCCGGTGAGGTGCCCGACGTCGAGGTGGTCGAGGTGACCCCGCCGGTGACGACGTCGGTCACCGCCGAGATGCGCGCCCTCGACGGGCTGGTGCGCGACCTGCCCCCCGACGTGGTCGACCGGATCGAGGCCTTCGACCCGGACCGCCTGGCGATCTGGTGCACCCTGCCGTTCGTGAGCACCGACGAGCCGATCCTCGGCCGACCCGTCACCGGTGGGCGGCCGGCGGCGTTCGCGGCGCTGGAGGACAAGATCTGGGTGGAGGAGCTCTGGGCGACCGTGGGCATCCCGCGGGCGACGAGCCACGTCGTACCCCCCACCCGCGAGGCGCTCGACGAGGCCAGCGAGGCCCTGGGAGGCGAGGTCGTCTGGTCCGGGGACACCCGCGAGGGCTTCAACGGCGGCGGCAACTACGTCCGCTGGGTGGCCACCCCCGAGGAACGCGCCGCGGCACTGCCGTTCTTCGCCGAGCACTGCGACCGGGTGCGGGTGCTGCCGTTCCTCGACGGTGTCCCCTGCTCCATCCACGGTGCGGTGCTGCCCGAGGGGACCGCGGTGTTCCGGCCGGTCGAGATCGCCATCCTCCGGGGGCCGGACCGGTCCTTCACCTACGGCGGGCTCTCGACGTTCTGGGACCCGCCGGCGGCCGACCGCGAGGAGATGCGGGACGTCGCCCGCCGGGTGGGCGAGCACCTGCGCACCACCCGGGGGTACGCCGGGATGTTCGGGATCGACGGCGTCCTGACCGCCGACGGCTTCCGGCCGACCGAGCTCAACCCACGGATGTCCGCCGGCGCCGCGGCGGTGGTCGCCTCGGTGGACCGGCAGCTCTTCCTGCTGCTCCAGGCCAACCTCGTCGCCGGCCGCGAGCCGGGGGTCTCCGTCCGCGAGCTCGAGAGCGGGCTGCCCCTCATGGACCGGGTGCGGATCGGCAAGCCGGTCGCGGTCGGCGAGACCAAGACCCTCGGCGGAACGTTCTCCTATCCCGTCGCCTGGGACGGCACCCGGCTCAGCCGCGCCACCGAGGACACCGGGACTGTCCTGGAGGTGGGCGACACCCCGACCGGGTTCTTCGCCCGCCTCGAGCCCTGCCGGGTGCTGCGGCCCGGCGACCGGCTGGCCCCGCTCAACGTGGCATTGACGGCCTACCTCGACCGGGAGTACGACGCCGGGTTCGGACCGCTGACGCCGGCGCCGTCCCTCCGAGGACCGGTCGACCCGTAGGGTTCCGCGCATGGCGCGCGTGGTGGTGATCGGTGGTGGCTTCGGCGGCCTGGCGTCCGCCGCGCGGCTGTCCAAGCTGGGCCACGACGTGGTGCTGGTCGAACGGTCCCCGCACCTCGGTGGCGCCCTGAGCACCCTGGAGCGCGACGGCTTCGCCTGGGACGCCGGCCCCGCCACGACCCTGCTGCCGGCGGTGCTCCGGGACCTCTTCCGCAAGTCCGGCAGGCCGCTGGAGAACGAGGTCGACCTGGTGCCGCAGGAGGTCGTCCGGGTCCACCACTTCGAGGACGCCACCTCGGTCACCCTGCCCGGCGGCTCGCGGGGCGCCCAGCTGCGGGCGGTCGACGAGCTCGGCGCCGGGCTCGGCGAGCAGTGGTGCGCCTACATCTCCTCGTTCGCCGACGAGTGGGACACCGTGCGCCGCGGCTACCTCGAGCGGCCCTGGCGCCGGGATGTCGCCGACAAGGACACCAACAGCCTGCTGTTCTCCCGCGAGATGCTGGCCAAGCGGGTCAAGCAGCGACTCCGCGACGGACGGCTGCGCCAGATGGCCACGCACACGTTCGAGATCGACGGCCACGACCCGCGCAACGTGCCCGCGTGGATGGGCACCTCGGCGTACCTCGAGCAGAACTTCGGCGCCTGGACCGTGCCCGGCGGGATGGCGGCGATCTCGCAGGCCCTCGCCGCCCGGATGGAGACCCGCAAGGTGACGGTGCTGCCGGACACCGAGGTCCTCGACATCGTCGTCCGCGGTGGACGGGCGGTCGCCGTGTCCACCGACCGGGTCGAGCTCGACGCGGACCTGGTGGTGTGCGCGGTGG
Source organism: Nocardioides sp. (assembly GCA_040512455.1). Lineage (GTDB taxonomy): Bacteria > Actinomycetota > Actinomycetes > Propionibacteriales > Nocardioidaceae > Nocardioides. Next base: position 3,506 of record JBEVFC010000295.1, on the reverse strand, counting down.
ACCCGCGCAGGCTGCCGGCCCTCGCGCCGTACGTCGAGCGGACCATGCCGGCGATCCCGCCGACGGTCTGCCACCTGGGCCTCGAGGGCGACGTGCCCGACCTGGCACCGGAGACCGTCTGGCACGGCGACCCGACCCTGGTCGTCCGCACCGGTGGCCGCGCCCCGGCGGGAGGGCACGCCTGGACGCTGCTGGGCCGGGGGATGCTCGCCGAGGACATCGTGGTCGCTCTCGCCCGCACGGGCGTCGACGTCCGCGGCAACGTGGTCAGCCGGGTCGATCGCTCGCCACGCGAGCAGGTCGAGCTCTGGAACGGCTCGCCGCTGGGCGTGCTGTGGCAGGGCCGCAGCACCCTGCAGCGGCGGCTGGGCCCGTCGACGCCGATCGCCGGGGTCTACGCCGCCGGGGCGCACGCGTCACCGGGCTCGGGGCTGCCGTACGTCGGGCTGTCCGCGGCGCTGGTCGCGCAGGAGATCGGCCCGGCCTAGAGGCTCAGACCTCGAGCTGCCAGGTGGCGGTCACCGAGGCGCTGACGGTGGCCTCCCCCGGCTCGATCGCCAGGTCGGCCTTGCCGACCGCCCCGGCGGCCAGGAACATCCCGCCGCCGTGCCCGTCGTCCTCGACCAGCGAGACGACCGGTCCCAGCCCGGCGCCGGCCAGCGTCGCCAACCGCTCCGCCCGGGCGCGGGCGTCGTCGTACGCCGCGCGCACCGCGCGCTCGCGCACCGCCGCGGCGTCCGCGACCCTGAGCGAGATGCCGTCGACCCGCAGTCGTTCCCCGAGAGCAGCCGCGAGGGCGTCGAGCAGCGGCCCGACCCGGTCGAGGTCGGTGCAGGTGAGCGTGAGCGCATGCCGGGCCTCGAAGCCGCGTGGGCGGCCATCGTGGTCGTGCGCCGGCCAGAGGTCCACGCCACTGGTGCCCACGTGGCGCGCCTCGACGTACTCGCTGGCCCGCTCGGCCGCCAGCGCACTGGCGCTCGCGGCGCCGGCGAGGGCGTCGACCGCGGCCGGCGCGGTGTGCACCGCCGTGACCCGGAGCACGGCGAGGTCCGGCGCGACCTGCACCGAGCCAGTGCCGGTGACCCGGACGGTGCGGTCCATCAGACGGTGATCCGGAGGGCGGCGAAGATCTCGCGCGTCGCCTTGGAGCGGTTCAGCGTGTAGAAGTGCAGGCCCGGGGCGCCGGCGGACAGCAGCTCCTCGCAGAGCTCCGCGGCCATCGCGATGCCTTCTGCGCGGACCGCCGCGGCGTCGTCCTCGTGGACCTTCACCCGCGCGACGACCTCCTCGGGAACCGGGTGGCCCGAGAGCTCGCCCATGCGGGTCACCTGGCCGAGGTTCAGGATCGGCATGATGCCCGGCAGGATCGGGATCGTGACGCCGACGGCCGCGGCCCGCTCGACCAGCTCGACGTAGTCCGCCACCCGGAACACCATGTCGGTGATCGCGAACTCCGCACCGGCCTCCTGCTTGATCCGCAGCGACTCGACCTCGAGGTCGAGCGAGCTCGAAGCCGGGTGGCCGCCGGGGTGGGCCGCGACGCCGACGGAGAACCGGCCGGCGGCCAGCTCGACCAGCTCGCTGGCGTAGGTGAACCCGCCCTCGGTGGGCGTCCACTCCGCCCGCGGGCCCTCCTGGGGGTCACCGCGCAGGGCGAGCACGTTGGAGACACCGGCCTCGTCGAAGGAGTCCAGGATGTGCTGCAGGTCCTCACGGGTGTGGCCGACGCAGGTCAGGTGGCCCATCGGGACCATCGACGTCTCGCGCGCGATGCGTCCGATGATGTCGACGGTGGTGTCGCGGGTGCTCCCCCCGGCGCCGTACGTCACCGAGACGAACGTCGGCCGGTACGGCTCGAGGTCGCGGATCGCCTGCCACAGCTGGGCCTCACCGGCCTCGTCCTTGGGCGGGAAGAACTCGAACGAGAAAGACCGCTCACCCTCGCGGATGAGACGTCCGATGTGCGGCGAGGGGCGCTGGTCCATGCCGGCCATCCTAGGTGGGGTGCTCCGGAGCAACCGCGATGTCCATGCCGAGTCGACGGGTGACTACGCTCGCCCCGTGACTTCGGAGCCCTTCGACACCCCCCTGTTCCGGGAGCGGATCCAGTCCGTTCTCGACGACTTCGTCGACGAACAGTCCGTGCGGCTGACCCCGCTCGGGCCGGATGCGGCGGCGCTGGTCGCCGAGGCGCACCGCTCCGTCACCGGCGGCAAGAGGTTCCGTGCGGCGTTCTGCTACTGGGGCTTCCGCGCCGTGGCCGCCCCCGGTCCCGAGGAGGAGACCGCATTGCTGCGCGCCTGTGCGGCGCTCGAGCTGCTGCACGCGAGCGCGCTGGTCCACGACGACTACATGGACGCCTCCGACACCCGGCGCGGGCGGCCGGCGACGCACCGGGCCTTCGAGGCCGCGCACCGGCGGGCCGGCTGGTCCGGCAGCCCGACGCAGTACGGCGCCGCGGCCGCGATCCTGCTCGGCGACCTGCTGCTCACCTGGGCCGACGAGCTGCTCCGACGCTCCGGTTTCGGCTGGGACCGGATCGGTCCCGCCATGGACGTGTTCGACCTCTGCCGCTCCGAGGTGGTGGCCGGGCAGTTCCTCGACGTGTCCGTGCAGGCACGCGGCCGGGCCGACGTCGAGACCGCGATGACGGTGCTGCGCTACAAGTCCGCGAAGTACTCCATCGAACGGCCGCTGCACGTCGGGGCGGCCCTGGCCGGCGCACCCGAGGAGGTGCTCGAGGAGCTGACAGCCTTCGGGCTGCCGCTCGGCGAGGCGTTCCAGCTGCGCGACGACCAGCTGGGGGTGTTCGGTGACCCCGAGGTCACCGGCAAGCCCGCCGGCGACGACCTGATCGAGGGCAAGCGGACCGTGCTGGTGGCGCTGACCCTGGACGCGGTCTCCCCCGCCGAGGCCTCCGAGCTGCAGTCGGCGCTGGGCACCGTGCTCACCCCCGAGCGGGTCGAGGAGCTGCGCGGCATCATCCGCGGCTCCGGCGCGGAGCGTCAGGTCGAGGCCGTCATCGACGAGCTCGCTCGGCTGGCGCTCGACGCGCTCGGCAAGGCCGAGGTACGAGACGAGGCGCGCGCCGCCCTGCGCGACCTGGCCGCCGCCGCGACCGCGCGGGTGCTCTAGCCCGCCGACCCGTCCGTTCTTGCGCGCCGAGCCGTGCGTTCCTGCGCGCCGAGCCGTGCGTTCTTGCGGGCCGAGCCGTGCGTTCTTGCGGGCCGAACCGTGCGTTTCTGCCGGCCGAGCCGTGCGTTCTTGCGCGCCGAAGTGGCAGTTCTTGCGTGCCGAGGGGCGGGTTCTTGCGACCTCCTGGAGGCATCGCTGGGGTTCTCCACAGGGCCTGTTTCGGGGCCGGTTGGTTGTCGGTGGTGGCGGTTAGCGTGTCTGGTATGTCCCAGTTGACCAGCCCCCTGCGTCACCCGGTGGTGGCCTGCGTGGACGGGCTGGAGCAGCTGCTGGACTCGGTGGCCGACCTGGACCCCGGCTACCTGACCACC
>JBEVFC010000105.1:0-7682 GCA_040512455.1 Nocardioides sp. | reverse complement strand
GGGCCTACGCGCTGTTCATGGCGGGGATCACCGAGAGCGCGTCGGAGGACCCGGAGGAGCGGTGGCCGGACCTCGCGCTCTTCCTCGGCGACCAGGTGTACGCCGACGAGACCAGCGACGAGATCCAGGCGTTCATCGCGTCGAGGCGCGACATCGAGGAACCGCCCGGCGAGGAGCTCAAGGACTACGAGGAGTACGCCCACCTCTACCGACTCGCGTGGACGGACCCCGCCAACCGCTGGCTGCTCTCGACGGTGCCGACGGTGATGATCTTCGACGACCACGACATCCGCGACGACTGGAACACCTCGCAGGTGTGGAAGGACGAGATGGAGGCCACCTCGTGGTGGCACGGCCGGATCGTCGCCGGGCTCGCGTCGTACTGGGTCTACCAGCACCTCGGCAACCTGACCCCGGCCGAGCGCACGGAGGACGAGATCTGGCAACGCATCGACGAGCACGAGGGCGACGACGAGATCGACCTCTCCGAGGTCCTCGACGCGTTCGCCGACCGGGCCGACCAGAAGCCGGACAGCTACCGCTGGAGCTACGTGCGGGAGTACGGCGACCAGGCGCGGCTGGTGGTCGTGGACTCGCGCGCCGCGCGGGTGCTCGACCCCGAGAACCGCTCGATCCTCGACGACGGCGAGATGGCCTGGCTCGACGAGCAGATGCGGGGCGACGTCGACCACCTGCTGATCGGCACCTCGCTGCCGTTCCTGCTGGCGCCGGGTCTGCACTACGTCGAGGCGTTCAGCGAGTCGCTGGCCGGCGGGGCCTGGGGTCGGCGCGCCGCGAAGGCCGGCGAGAGGATCCGGATGGCGACCGACCTCGAGCACTGGGCGGCGTTCCAGGACGGCTTCCAGAAGGTGGCCGCGATGGCGATGTCCGTGGGGCGCGGCGAGCGCGGGCGGGCACCGCAGACGGTGACGTTCCTGTCCGGCGACGTGCACCACAGCTTCGTGTCCGAGGCCTTCCCGACCCGGCGGGCGATGCGCGGCAAGCGGCAGCTGCAGAGCCGGATCGTGCAGGCGGTCTGCTCCCCCATCCGCAATCCGCTCGCCCGCAGGTGGCGCTTCGCGACGGCGTTCCTGTCGTACGGCGTGGCCGGCCCCATCGGCCACGTGGTCGCCCGCTCCGCCAAGGTCCCGAACGCGCCGCTCAGGTGGAAGCTGGTCAAGGGCCCGTGGTTCGACAACAACCTGGCCACCCTGGAGGTCACCGAGCGCGGCCTGCACATGTGGTGGGCCCGCGGCGAGGTCGAGGGCGACCAGCACGACCGGCCGCGGCTGGTCGAGGTGGCCTCGGTGGACATCGACTCCCGGCCCGCCTCGCCGGCCCGTGGCTGACGTGGTGGCGGCTTCGATGAACGCGATCACCGACGTCCCCGGGATCCGGGTCGGCCAGGCCCAGCGGACCGGTGACGGCTGGCTGACCGGCACCACCGTGGTGCTGCCCCCACCCGAGGGCGCGGTCGCCGGCGTGGACGTGCGCGGCGGGGGCCCCGGGACGCGGGAGACCGACCTGCTCGACCCGAAGAACATCGTCGACCGGGTGCACGCGGTCGTCCTCACCGGCGGCTCGGCGCTGGGGCTGGCGGCCGTCGACGGCGTGGTGCAGCGGCTGTTCGCGGCCGGCGTGGGCTTCCCCATGGGCGGACCCGGCGAGGTGGTCCCGATCGTGCCGGCGGCCGTGCTGTTCGACCTCGGCCGGGGCGGGGTCTTCGGCCGGCACCCGGACGCCGAGCTCGGGGCGGCGGCGTACGACGCGGCGGGCACGTCCGTGGACGAGGGGGTGGTCGGCGCCGGCACGGGTGCGCGGGCCGGCGGCCTGAAGGGTGGCGTCGGCACCGCGTCCGTCCGGCTGCCGTCCGGGGTGACCGTCGGGGCGCTGGTCGCCGTGAACGCGTTCGGCTCCGCGGTGGACCCGGCGACCGGTGAGCTGTACGCCGCCCGGTACTGCCTGCCCGGCGACCTGCCGCCGCTGCGGCTGCCGGACCCCGCCGAGGTGACGGCCGCCCGCGAGGCGGCGGCCGCCCAGCAGACGCCGTTCCGCCCGGCGCTCGCGACCTCCCTCGGGGTCATCGCCACCGACGCGACCCTCACCAAGGCGCAGTGCGCCAAGGTCAGCGGCATCGGTCACGACGGCCTGGCCCGGGCGATCAACCCGGTGCACACGATGTTCGACGGCGACACGATCTTCACGCTGGCCACCGGCTCCGCGCCGGCGCCCGACCCGGTCGAGCTGCACGCCCTCCTCGAGGCCGCCGCCACCTGCGTCACCCGGGCCGTGGCGCGGGCCGTCCTCGCCGCCGAGACGACGTACATGACCCTCCCCCCACCCCCCGCCGACCTCACCCCCGGCCAGCCCACCCCCGGCCAGCCCACCCCCGCTTCGCCGCCCGCCGTTTCGCCGCCCGTCGTACCCCAGCCCCCCGGCCCCGTCCGCTCCTACCGCGACGCCTTCCCCAGCGCCTTCTGACCGATACTCCCCAACGTTCTGACAGGCTTCCGGGCTCCAGAACTGCAGAAACGTGAGGGACCATTCCCCCAGCGTCCCTTCACTCCCGGCAGATTCGGGGTACTCCGTGACGAAACCGCCCCCGGTCAGGCGATTCGAGGGCGGTTTCGTCACGGACTATCGGTTCAGGGGCGGGGACTACGGCGGGGGGCGAACAGGGCGGCCACCACGGCGACGCCGACTGCGGCGGCACCGGTGAGCAGGGCGGGGCCGACGGCGCCGTCGTAACCGACCGGGGTCAGCTCTCCACCGTTGCTCTCGAAGACCGCGACCAGGAGCGCGATGCCCAGGGCCACGCCGAACTCACGGATGGTGGAGTTCGCCGAGCTGGCCACCGCGAACTCCGACTCCGGCAGCCCGTCGAGGACGGCGGTCGCGCTCGGCGCGAACGTCAGCCCCATGCCGATGCCGGCCATCGCCAGCGCCGGGACGAACGAGGAGTACGGCGCGATGTCCTCGGCCAGCGAGGCCAGCCACACCAGGGACGCGGCCTGCAGCACCAACCCGGTGACCAGCAGCGGCCGCAGCCCGGTCCGGGGCACCAGCAGCCCGGCGATCGGTGCGACGATCATCGGCGCCGCGGTCCACGGCAGGGTGCGGATGCCGGCCTCGAGCGGGGTGTAGCCCTGCACGATCTGGAGGTACTGGCTGAGCAGGAACACCGCACCGAACATCCCCAGCGTGAAGAACAGCCCGATCACGTTGGCCACCGAGAACCCCCGGCTGGCGAACAGTCGCAGCGGCAGCACCGCGTGCGCGAGGCCGCGGGCGTGGACGACGTACGCCGGCACCAGCAGCACCGCGGCCACCAGCGAGCCGAGGACCACCGGCGAGGTCCAGCCGTCGTCGTTGCCATGGACGATGCCCCAGATGCCGAGGAACACCGCGCCGCCGAGCAGCAGGGTTCCGCGCAGGTCGAGCTTCTGCCAGGCGCCCCTCGACTCGTCGACCGCGGTGACGAGGAGCGGCAGCGCCACCAGCGCGACCGGCACGTTCAGCCAGAAGATCGCCTGCCAGCTGACGCCCTCGACGACCGCACCGCCGATCACCGGACCGAGCGCGACCCCGAGCCCGGAGACGCCGCCCCAGATGCCGATGGCCGCCGAGCGCATCGCGGGCGGGACGGCCGCGGCGAGCAGCGTCAGCGACAGCGGCATCACCGCGGCGGCGCCGAGACCCTGGATCGCCCGGGCCACGATCAGCGCCTCCGAGGACGTGCTCAGGGCGGCGGCGATCGAGGCGGCGGTGAACAGCGTGATGCCGGCGAGCATCACCTTCCGCCGGCCGATCCGGTCGCCCAGCGTGGCGGCCGGCAGCATGAAGGTGGCGAAGACGAGCGTGTAGGCGTTGAGGAACCACGCCAGCTGACCGGTCGACGAACCGAGGTCGCCCTGGATCACCGGCAGCGCGCTCGTGAGGACGAGGTTGTCGAGGGTGGCCATGAACATCGGCAGGGAGGTGGCGGCGATCGCCACCCAGATCGGGACCCGCCGGCTCGGTGCGGGGACGGGCACCGGTGCGACGGGCGCGGCCGGGTGGGCCGGCAGAACTGTGGTCATCGTGGGCTCCAGTGCACGAAGGCCTTGAATGATTACTTCGACTTCAACGGTAAGTAATCAAGTGATAATCTGTCAAGCATGAATCCCGCTCCCCAGACCCGGATGGGCGCCGACCAGCGCCGCGACCTGGTGCTCGCCGCGGCCACCCGCGCGTTCGCGCGCACCGGGTACGCCGGCACCAGCACCGACGCGGTCGCCAAGGAGGCCGGCGTCTCGCAGCCGTACGTGGTCCGGATCTTCGGCTCCAAGCTCGAGCTGTTCCTCGAGGTCTTCACCCGGGCCACCGGTCGGATCGGGGAGGCCTTCTCAGACGTGCTGGCCGCGGGCGACTTCGACCCCACGAACGAGGAGGACCGCGACCGCCTCGGCCTGGCGTACACCGAGCTCCTGGCCGACCGCGACTTCCTGCTGGTGATGATGCACGGCTTCACCGCGTCCGGCATCCCGGAGATCGGGGCCGCCGCCCGCGACGGGATGGGCCGCATCTTCGAGATCCTGCAGGGCGGTGGCGGCAGCGACGAGGAGATCCGCGACTTCATCGCCCAGGGGATGCTGCTCAACGTGATGATCGCGATGCGCGCGCCCGAGCACGTGCAGGAGAACGACGCGCTCGCCCGGCTCACCCAGTGCGCCTTCGGCGAGACCCTGCCGATCGTCACGCCCTGACCCGCGCCTCCTAGGCTGGCCCGATGCCGTCCCTGGTCCTCGCGTCCGCCTCCCCCGCCCGCCTCGCCACGCTGCGCTCCGCAGGCGTCGAGCCCGAGGTGATCGTCTCCGGCGTCGACGAGTCCCAGGTCGATGGCGTCCCGCCGGCCGAGCTCGCCCTCCAGCTGGCCGAGCTCAAGGCGGCCGCCGTCGCCGACCGGCTGCGCGCGCACGGCGACCAGCGCCTGGTGCTCGGCTGCGACTCGGTGCTCGAGCTCGACGGCGAGGCCCTGGGCAAGCCCGAGGACGCCGCCGACGCGACCGCCCGCTGGCGGGCGATGCGCGGCCGCAGCGGCGTGCTGCACACCGGCCACGCCCTGCACGACCTCGGCTCCGGCCGGGTCGCCGCCGCCACCGCCTCCACCACCGTCCACTTCGCCGACGTCACCGACGCCGAGATCGCGGCGTACGTCGCCACCGGCGAGCCGTTGTACGTCGCGGGGGCGTTCACCATCGACGGCCGCGGCGGCGCGTTCGTCCGCGGGATCGAGGGCGACCACCACAACGTGGTCGGGATCAGCCTGCCCCTGCTCCGCGAGCTGCTCGCCGAGCTCGACCACAGCTGGGTCGACCTCTGGTCCTGAGGTTGTCTCAGGTGCACCGATTGGTCACAAACTGCAGGTCCCTGCCCGGATTTCGTGCCGTTGGGGACCAAACGGCAACAACTTCAGCGCGGCACGAGCACGTCCGGCTCGGCATTCGGCGTACGGAACACGTACCGCCGCGACGCCCAGAACCGGAACGCGAAGCCCAGGGCCAGTCCGATCACGTTGGCCGCCAGGTTGTCGGCCATCGCGCCGTCCAGATCGAGCACGTAGCGGCTGACCGCCAGGCAGCCCAGCGGGATCACCAGCGACACCAGATTGACGGCGTAGAAGCCGAGCCGGCCGTTGCCGGGACCGACCGGCTGCCGCTTGCTGAAGGCCCAGTGACGGGAGCCGCGGTAGCTCACGAACATGCCGATCAGGTTGGCCACCGCGAAGGCCACCAGCGGCTGCTGGTTCATCGGGCCGGGCGTCAGGCCGAAGCCGATCCCGTGCACCAGGACGTTGAACAGCACCAGCGCCACGAAGGTCGCCACCGCGCCGACGGCGAGGAACTTCCCACCCTCCGAGAGCACCCGCCTGGTTCGACCCACCTGGGAAGCGTAGGGCACCCCTCCTCACGCCCCGGGTCGACGGGACGGCCGGCCACCCCCGATTGCGATAGTCCGTGACGAAACCGCCCCCGATCGGCTGATTCGAGGGCGGTTTCGTCACGGACTATCGGTTCAGGGTCACTCGACGGGGAGGCCGAGACCGCGCGCGATCAGCATCCGCTGGACCTCGGAGGTGCCCTCGCCGATCTCGAGCACCTTGGCGTCGCGGTAGAACCGGGCCACGGGGTACTCCTCCATGAAGCCGTAGCCGCCGAAGACCTGGGTGGCGATCCGGGTCGCGGTGACCGCCGACTCGGTCGCGTAGAGCTTGGCGATCGCGGCGGCCTGCTTGAACTCCTTCATCGAGCCGCCGGTGCCCCGCTCCATGGCGTCCTTCATCGCGGCGGCCTTGTAGGTGAGCAGCCGGCTGGCGTGCAGCATCACCTCGAGGTCGGCGATCTGGAACGCGACGCCCTGCTTGCGGCCGATCGGCCCGCCGAACGTCTGGCGCTCGCCGGCGTACTCCAGCGACATGTCCAGGCAGGCCTGGATGCAGCCGACCGCGAGCGCCGCGATGGCGACCCGGCCGTCGTCGAGGGTGGCCAGGAACTGGGCGTAGCCGCGGCCCCGCTCGCCGAGCAGGTTGGCCGCGGGCACGTGGCAGTCCTCGAAGGACAGCGGGTGCGTGTCGGAGGCGTGCCAGCCGAGCTTGTCGTACGGCTTCTCGGCGGTGAAACCGGGCGTGCCGGACGGGATGATCACCGTCGAGAGCTCGGGCTTGCCGCCCTCACGGGTGCCGGTGCGGGCCGTGACGGTCACCAGGGAGGTGATCTCGGAGCCGGAGTTGGTGATGAACTGCTTGCTGCCGTTGACGACCCACTCGCCGTCGGACAGCTCGGCCCTGGTGCGCGTCGCCCCGGCGTCGGAGCCGGCGCCCGGCTCGGTCAGGCCGAAGCCGGCCAGCGCGGTGCCGGCGACCAGGTCGGGCAGCCACTGCTGCTTCTGCTCGTCGGTGCCGTAGGTGAGGATCGGGTTGATGCCGAGGCCGACCGCTGCCTCCAGCGTGATGCCCATCGACTGGTCGACGCGACCGATCTCCTCGATCGCGACGCAGAGGCTGGTGAAGTCGCCGTCCTCGCCGGCGCCGCCGAACTCCTCGGGCGCGGTGAGGCCCATGAGGCCGAGCCGGCCCATCTTCTGCACCACGTCGACCGGGAAGTGGTGGTCCCGGTCCCACTGCGCGGCGTGCGGGGCGATCTCCTTCTCGGCGAAGTCGCGCACACTGCGACGGAACTCCTCGTGCTCGCGGGACAGCTCGAACATGACACTCCTCAGGGTTACGCTGACGTCAACGTCAAGGACGGTACGCCGCTTACGTAACGTCACCGCAAGCCCGGGAGCAGCCATGGCCGAGCAGAGCTGGACCATCCGCGACCTCGCGGCGGCGTACGACGTCACGCTGCGCACGATCCGGCACTACGAGGCGCTCGGCCTGCTCACCCCCGAGCGGCGCGGCACCACCCGGGTCTTCCACCAGCGCGACCGGATCCGCCTGGAGCTGGTGCTCCGCGGTCGCCGGCTCGGCTTCTCCCTCGACGAGATCGCCCGGATCGTGAACATGTACGACGACCAGCCGGGCGAGGCGGGCCAGCTGGAGTACCTCCTCGACCAGATCAGGGTCCGCCGCGAGGAGCTGGCACGGATGCGCGCGGACATCGACCAGACCGAGGCCGACCTCGACGCCGTGGAGGCACGGTGCC
>JBEVFC010000289.1:0-14981 GCA_040512455.1 Nocardioides sp. | reverse complement strand
CGCAGCAGCTGGAGCGCCTCGTCCAGGATGTCCTTGGCCTCGGCGTCGGAGCGTCGCTCCTTCACGTAGGCCAGGTGCGTCTTGTAGGGCTCGATCTTCGGCGCCGGGGGCGGGTTCTCCGAGTCCCGGCTGGCGGGAAGCCCGCAGCGCGGACAGTCCCACGACTCCGGGACGGTCGCCTCGACCGAGAACGTCACCACCGAACGGTGCTCGTGCGAGCAGAAGTACGTGACGCTCTGCCGGGGCGCGGCCTCGCCGCGCTCTGCCTCGCCCATCGGGCCTGCTCCGACCCGGCTACCCCGGATCGCGTTTCCTCCACCACCAGCCATCGGTGCCTACCCTCCTGCTCAGACCCCACCGTAGGCCAGCAAAAGGCCCAGGGCGATGACACATGCGAACCAAATAACGCCGATACCGACGGTCAAACGGTCCAGGTTGCGCTCGGCAACGGACGACCCGCCGAGGCTGCTCGAGACGCCACCACCGAACATGTCGGACAGTCCGCCTCCGCGGCCCTTGTGGAGCAGGACGAGCAGGATCAGCAGGCAGCTGGTGATCACCAGCAGTGCAGTGAGGATCAGAGTCACGACCGAAACCCTAACCGAACGTGCGAGCGATCACAGCACCGGCATCTCGGTGAACCGGCAGATCCCGCCGAACTCGTCCGCCTGCAGGCTGGCGCCGCCGACCAGGGCCCCGTCGATGTCGGCCTTCTGCATGATGCCGGCGATGTTGGCAGCCTTCACCGAGCCGCCGTACAGCACGCGTACGGCGTCCGCGGCGGTGTCGCCGTGCACCTCACGGATCCGGGCCCGGATCGCCGCACACACCTCCTGTGCGTCGTCCGGGGTGGCCACCTCACCGGTGCCGATCGCCCAGACCGGCTCGTAGGCCACGACCAGACCACCGACCTGCTCGGCGGTCAGACCGGCGAGCGAACCGTCGAGCTGGGCCAGCGTGTAGGGCACGTGCTCCCCCGCCTTGCGGATGTCCAGACCCTCGCCCACACACACGATCGGGGTCATCTCGGCGGCCAGCGTCGCGACTGCCTTGGCGTTCACGACGGCGTCGCTCTCGGCGTGGTACTCGCGCCGCTCGGAGTGACCCACCACGACGTACGAGCAGCCCAGCCGGGTCAGCATCGCCGCGGAGATCTCACCGGTGTAGGCGCCGCCGGCGTGCTCCGACACGTCCTGCGCGCCGTACCTGATCGAGAGCCGGTCACCGTCGACGAGCGTCTGCACGGACCGGAGGCTGGTGAACGGCGGCAGCACCACGACCTCGCACTTCGCGTAGTCGTGACGCTTGTCGGCGAGCGTCCAGGCGAGCTTCTGGACCAGCACCACCGCTTCCTGGTGGTTCAAGTTCGATTTCCAGTTGCCCGCCATCAGCGGGACGCGTTTGTCAGCCATGAGGTTCCTTCGTGAGAGCAGTGGGCGGGATCAGGACTCGAGGACGGTGATGCCCGGGAGCTCCTTGCCCTCGAGGTACTCCAGGCTGGCGCCGCCGCCGGTCGAGATGTGGCCGAACGCCGCCTCGTCGAAGCCGAGCTGGCGCACCGCGGCGGCGGAGTCGCCTCCGCCGACCACGGAGAGTCCGTCGACCTTGGTGAGCGCCTCGGCGACCGCGCGGGTCCCCTCGGCGAACTCGGGCGTCTCGAAGACCCCCATCGGGCCGTTCCAGAACACGGTCTTCGCGTCGGTCAGCTCGTCCGCGAATGCGGCCCCCGAGTCCGGTCCGATGTCCAGACCCAGGGAGTCCGCCGGGATCTCCGAGGCGGGTACGACGCGGGGCTCGGGCGTGCGGTCGCCCGACGGGAAGGCGGTGTCGACGACGATGTCTGTCGGCAGCACGATCTCCACGCCGGACTCCTCGGCGCGCTGGAGGTAGGACCGGCAGGTGTCCAGCTGGTCCTCCTCGAGCAGGCTGGTGCCGACCTCGTGGCCCTGGGCCTTGAGGAAGGTGAACACCATGCCGCCGCCGATCAGCAGCTTGTCGGCCTTGCCGAGCAGGTTGTCGATGACGCCGAGCTTGTCGGAGACCTTGGAGCCCCCGAGCACCACCACGTAGGGGCGCTCGGGGCTCTCGGTCAGCCGCTTCATCACGGCGAGCTCGGTCGCGACCAGGCCGCCCATCGCGTGCGGGAGGCGCAGCGCGACGTCGTACACCGATGCCTGCTTGCGGTGCACGACTCCGAAGCCGTCGCTGACGAAGCCGTCGGCCAGGGCCGCCAGCTGGTCGGCGAAGGCGCCGCGCTCGGCGTCGTCCTTGCTGGTCTCACCGGCGTTGAAGCGCACGTTCTCCAGGACCGCCACCTCGCCGTCGCCGAGACCGTCCACCGTGGACCGGGCGCTCTCCCCCACCGTGTCGGAGGCGAAGGCGACGGGTGCACCGAGGAGCTCGCCGAGGCGGGCCGCCACGGGTTTCAGGGAGTACGCCGGGTCCGGCGCGCCCTGGGGACGTCCCAGGTGCGCCGTGACGACCACCCGGGCGCCGGCGTCCACCAGGGCCTTGATGGTCGGCACGCTGGCCCGGATGCGGCCGTCGTCGGTGATGGTGCCGCCGTCGAGCGGCACGTTGAGGTCGGAGCGGACCAGGATCCGCTTGCCCCGCAGGCTGCCCCCGAGGGCCTCCGCGAGGGAGTCGAGGCCGGGCATCGGGCTCAGAGGCTCTTGCCGACGTGGAGGATGAGGTCCGCGAGGCGGTTGGAGTAGCCCCACTCGTTGTCGTACCAGCCGATGACCTTGACCTGGTTGCCGATCACCTTGGTCAGCGGCGCGTCGAAGATGCAGGACGCCGGGTCGGTGACGATGTCCGAGGACACGATCGGGTCGGTGGAGTACTTCAGGAAGCGCCCGTCGGCCGCGGCCTTCATGATGCTGTTGACCTCCTCGACGGTGGTCTCGCGGCCGGCCTCGAAGGTGAGGTCGGTGGCGGAGCCGGTCGGCACCGGCACACGGAGCGCGAAGCCGTCGAGCTTGCCCTTGAGCTCCGGCAGCACCAGGCCGATCGCCTTGGCCGCACCGGTGGAGGTGGGCACCACGTTGAGGGCCGCGGCGCGGGCGCGACGCAGGTCCTTGTGGATGTTGTCCTGGAGGTTCTGGTCGGCGGTGTACGCGTGAATGGTCGTCATCAGGCCCTTGACGATGCCGAGGTCGTCGTTGAGCGCCTTCGCCATCGGCGCCAGGCAGTTGGTGGTGCACGACGCGTTGGAGATCACGTGGTGGTTGGCCGGGTCGTAGTCGAGGTGGTTGACCCCCATGACCGTGGTGAAGTCCTCGTTGGAGGCGGGCGCGGAGATGATGACCTTCTTGGCGCCGCCGTCGATGTGCGCGTGCGCCTTGGTGGCGTCGGTGAAGAAGCCGGTGGACTCGACCACGACGTCGGCACCGATGTCGCCCCACTTGAGCGCGGACGGGTCGCGCTCGGCGAAGGCGTGGATCTCCTGGTCGCCGACCTTGATGGAGGTCTCGGTGGCGGAGACGTCCGCGTCGAGGCGACCCAGGATCGTGTCGTACTTCAGCAGGTGGGCGAGGACGGCGTTGTCGGTGAGGTCATTGACGCCGACGATCTCGATGTCGGCACCGGAGGCGCGCACGGCGCGGAAGAAGTTGCGGCCGATGCGGCCGAAGCCGTTGATGCCTACGCGAACAGTCACGGAAGTGCTCCTCGAAAGACGGTGGGGTCGGTCCGCGGTGTGACGCGGACCATCTCCCGACGACCCTATCGCCACGCGCGTACCCGCGGGAACGGGTGTTCGCCGTACGTACCGGTAACTCCGTCAGGACCGGGACAGCGACCGCGGTCAGGCCTCGTCGGCGAGCATGTCCGGCGTCAGCGACGCCTCGGTGTCGGGAATGCCCAGCTCCTCGGCACGCTTGTCGGCCATCGCCAGCAGCCGACGGATCCGGCCGGCGATCGCGTCCTTGGTGAGCACCGGGTCGTGCAGCTGGCCGAGCTCCTCCAGGGACGCCTGCTTGTGCTCGAGGCGGAGGTGTCCGGCCAGCTTGAGGTGGTCGGGGACCTCCTCGGCGAGGATCTCCAGCGCCCGCTCGACGCGGGCACCGGCGGCGACCGCGGCGCGGGCGGAGCGGCGCAGGTTGGCGTCGTCGAAGTTGGCCAGCCGGTTGGCGGTGGCCCGGACCTCGCGCCGCATGCGGCGCTCCTCCCAGGCCATCAGCGTCTCGTGGGCACCGAGGCGGGTCAGCAGGGCGCCGATCGCGTCGCCGTCGCGGATGACGACCCGGTCCACGCCGCGCACCTCGCGGGCCTTCGCCTGGATGCCGAGCCGACGCGCGACACCGACCAGGGCCAGGGCGGCCTCGGGGCCGGGGCAGGTCACCTCGAGCGAGGAGGACCGGCCCGGCTCGGTCAGGGAGCCGTGGGCGAGGAACGCGCCCCGCCAGGCGGCGACGGCGTCACAGCCACCGCCGGAGACCACCTGCGGCGGCAGCCCGCGAACGGGCCGGCCGCGCTGGTCCAGCAGCCCGGTCTGGCGGGCCAGCGCCTCGCCGTCCTTGACCACGCGCAGGACGTAGCGGCTGCCCTTGCGGATGCCGTTGCCCTGGACGACCGCCACCTCAGCGGTGTGGCCGTAGATCTCGGCGATGTCCTTGCGCAGCCGACGCGCCGCCGCACCGGTGTCCAGCTCCGCCTCCACCACGATCTTGCCGCTGACGATGTGCAGTCCGCCCGCGAAGCGCAGGGTGGTCGAGACCTCGGCCTTCCGGCAGCACGTCTTGGTGGTCTGGGTGCTGGCCAGCTCGGACTTCACCTGTGCCGTCATCGCCATGGCGCCGATCCTGTCACACCCCGCATGATCTCGGCACAGGCTCTGGCAAGCCTGACGGGATCGTGGCGATGAGCGTCGTCGGACGCTGCCACGCGAGCCACCACCAGCTCGGCGCCACTGCTCGCCACCGCCCCCTTCAGCTCGGCGGAGTCGGGCACCGTGGAGGGGTCCGCCAGCACCGTGTCCACGCGGAGATCGGGGGCGTGCTCGAAGAGCGCTGCGAGGTGGTCCAGCGCGTCGTACCCGCTGGTCTCCCCCGCCTGCTCGGCCAGGTTCAGCACGACCAGCACCCGGGCATCGGTCTCGACCAGGGCCCGGCGCAGCTCGGGCACCATCAGGTGGGGAATCACCGAGGTGTACCAGCTGCCCGGTCCCAGCACGACCCAGTCGGCGGTCCGGACGGCCTCCACCGCCTCCGGGCAGGCGACCGGGTCCTCGGGATCGAGGTGGATGCCGACCAGCTGTCCCTCGGTGGTGGCCACCTGCACCTGGCCCCGGACGAGGTCGACCCGGTCGGGGTGACTCGGGTCGGCGCCGCGGACCCGGGCGGTGATGTCCATCGGGGTGATCGCCATCGGCAGCACCCGGCCGCTGGCGCCGAGCAGCCGGCCGACGAGCTCCAGGCCCTCCACGTGCTCGCCGAGCAGCTCCCAGAGCGCCACGATCAGCAGGTTGCCGACCGCGTGGCCCTGCATGTCCCCGTGGCCGGCGAAGCGGTGCTGCAGCACCCGTGCCCACGTCTGGCCCCAGTCGTCGTCACCGCAGAGGGCCGCCAGGGCCATCCGCAGGTCGCCGGGAGGGAGGACGCCGAACTCCTCGCGCAGCCGGCCGGAGCTGCCCCCGTTGTCGGCGACGGTGACCACCGCGGTCACGTCGTCGACGACCCGGCGCAGCGCCATCAGCGTCGCCGCGAGCCCGTGCCCGCCGCCCAGAGCGACCACCGAGCGGTGGAGACGCTCGTCGGGCTGGTCCTCGGCGTGCTCGAGGGAGGTCACTCTCGACCCAGGTCGCGGTGGGCGGCGCGGGAGGCGTACCCGAGCGCGCGCAGCCGCTCCGCGATCTCCTCGGTCATCGCGACGCTGCGGTGCTTGCCACCGGTGCAGCCGATCGCGACGGTCATGAAGCGCTTGCCCTCACGGAGGTAGCCGTCCGCCACGGTCTCCACGACCGGAACGTAGCGGTCCAGGAAGTCCTGGGCGTCCGGTCGGTCCTTGACGTAGCGCGCGACGTCGGCGTCGCGGCCGTTGAGTGCCCGCAGCTCGGGGACCCAGTAGGGGTTGGGCAGGAACCGCATGTCGGCGACGAAGTCGGCGTCGACGGGGATGCCGTACTTGAAGCCGAAGCTGACCACGGTGATCCGCAGGCTGGTGGACTCCTCGGAGCCGTAGGCCTCCGCGACCTTGTCGGTGAGCTGGTGGATGTTGAGGTTGCTGGTGTCGATGACCAGGTCGGCGGTGCCCCGGAGCTCGCCGAGGACCACCCGCTCGCGCTCGAGCCCGTCGAGCAGCCGGCCGCCACCCTGGAGCGGGTGCGGGCGGCGGGCCGCCTCCTGGCGGCGGACCAGTGTGCCGTCGTCCGCCTCGAGGAACAGCAGGGAGGTACGGCGACCGGTGGCGCCCTGCTCCAGGTTGGCCTGCAGCGACTCGAAGAACGCGCCGGAGCGGACGTCGACCACGACCGCGATCGGCTGCTGGACGCCCTTGCTCTCGTCGACCAGCCGGACCACCTCGCGCAGCAGCGTCGGCGGCAGGTTGTCGACCACGTAGTAGCCGAGGTCCTCCAGCTCCTTCGCGGCCGTGCTGCGCCCGGCGCCGGTCATGCCTGTGACCACGACCAGGGCGCCGGCCTCGGCACCGTCCTGCTCTGCCGCGTGCATCAGTGCTCCTCGATCTCGCCGGTGGCGGTGTTGACGGAGACAGTCTTGCCGCTCCGCTCGGCCACCGCACCCTTGATCGCCGAAGCCGTGGCCGGACCGATGCCGGGGACCTGGGCGATCTCCTCGGCGGTGGCGGCGCGGAGCTTGCGCAGCGAGCCGAAGTGCTTGATCAGCGTCTTGCGGCGCACCTCGCCCAGGCCGGGCACGTCGTCGAGCAGGCTCTCCACCATCGTCTTGGAGCGCCGGGAGCGGTGGTGGGTGATCGCGAAGCGGTGCGCTTCGTCACGGACGCGCTGCAGCAGGTAGAGACCCTCGCTGGAGCGCGGCAGGATCACCGGATCCTCCTCGCGGGGCCTCCAGACCTCCTCGAGCCGCTTCGCGAGGCCGACCACCGGGATGTCGTCGATACCGAGCTCGTCAAGCGCCTGCTGCGCGGCGGCGACCTGCGGGGGTCCGCCGTCGACGACCACCAGCCCGGGTGCGTAGGCGAACTTGCGGGGGCGTCCGGTCTCCGGGTCGACCAACATCGGCCCCTGGTCGCCGTCGCCGGTCGCGTCGAGGGCGGCGCCGTTCTTGGCCTGCTCGTCCAGCAGCCTCCGGAACCGGCGGGTGATCACCTCGTGCATCGAGGCGACGTCGTTCTGGCCGTCGACGCCCTTGATCACGAAGCGGCGGTACTCGCCCTTGCGGGCCAGGCCGTCCTCAAACACCACCATCGAGGCCACCACCTCGGTGCCCTGGAGGTTGGAGATGTCGTAGCACTCGATGCGCAGCGGCACCTCGGAGAGCTCCAGCGCCTCCTGGATCTCCTCGAGTGCCCGGTTGCGGGTGGTCAGGTCGCTGGCCCGCTTGGTCTTGTGCAGCATCAGCGACTGCCCCGCGTTGCGGGCCACGGTCTCCTGGAGGGTCTTCTTGTCGCCGCGCTGGGGCACCTTCAGCGAGACCTTGCCGCCGCGCAGCTCCCCCAGCAGCTCCTCCATGGTCTCGGGCTCCGGCGGCAGCGCGGGGACCAGGATCTCGCGCGGGATCACGTCTGCCCCGGACTCGCCGGCGTAGAGCTGGAGCAGAAAGTTCTCGATGAGGACGTCGGTGCCGCCCTCCTCCACCCGGTCGGCCACCCAGCCGCGCTGGCCGCGGATCCGGCCGCCGCGGACGTAGAAGATCTGCACCGCCACCTCGAGCGGGTCCTCCGCGAGCGCGATGACGTCGGCGTCGGTGCCGTCGCCGAGCACCACCGCCTGCTTCTCCAGCGCCTTGTTGAGGGCACCGAGGTCGTCACGGAGCCGGGCGGCCTTCTCGAAGTCGAGCGCCTCCGAGGCGGCGTACATCTGCTTCTCGATGCGGCGGACGAAGGCAGTGGTCTGGCCGGCCATGAAGTCGCAGAAGTCGTCGACGATCGCCCGGTGCTCCTCGGCCGTCACGGTGCCCACGCACGGCGCGGAGCACTTGTCGATGTAGCCGAGCAGGCACGGGCGGCCGATCTGCCCGGCCCGCTTGAAGACGCCGTTGGAGCAGGACCGCATCGGGAACACGCGGAGCAGCAGGTCGACGGTCTCGCGGATCGCCCAGGCGTGGCTGTAGGGGCCGAAGTAGCGGGTGCCCTTGCGCTTGGCGCCGCGGCCGACCATCACCCGTGGGAACTCGTCGCCGACGGTGACCGCGAGCCACGGGTAGGACTTGTCGTCGCGGTACTTCACGTTGAAGCGCGGGTCGAACTCCTTGATCCAGGAGTACTCCAGCTGGAGCGCCTCGACCTCGGTGTTCACCACGGTCCACTCGACGCTCGCCGCTGTGGTCACCATCGTGGCGGTGCGCGGGTGCAGGCCACCGATGTCCTGGAAGTACGACGACAGCCGGGACCGCAGGTTCTTCGCCTTGCCGACGTAGACGACGCGGCGCTGGCTGTCGCGGAACCGGTAGACACCCGGCTGGGTAGGGATCGACCCGGGGTTCGGACGGTAGGACATCGGGTCGGCCACGCTCCAACCCTACGTGCCGGCGGGGACAGTCCCGTGTCGTGGTGACGCCGCCCCATCAGCGCGTCGACTGGCTTCCATTTAGTCTAGTGAGTTACTTTACTTACATGCAGATCACGGACGGCTACGGGCTCACGCTGACCGCCGGCGAGGACGCCGCGGCGGCGTACACCCGTGGCATCGACCGGGTGCTGCGGATGCGGTCCGGCGCCGTCGACTCCGTCGCGATGGCGATCACCCTCGACCCCACGTTCGCGCTCGGCCACGCGGCGCTGGCGCTGTTCGGCCACGAGCTCTGCGCCCAGGTGGACGTGGACGCGCGGCTGCGCGACGCCCAGCTGCACGCGCGTCGCAGCACCGAGCGCGAGCGCAGCCACGTGCACGCGATCGTCGAGCACATCCGCGGCAACTCCGCTCCCCTGGTCTCCCACCTCGAGCGCCACCCCCGCGACGCGCTGCTGCTCTCCACCGCGGTGCCGACCATCGCGTTCGCCGGCGTCACCTCGATCCCCGAGGAGGCGTGGCAGATCGTGGAGCGCGCGGAGCCGGCGTACGGCAACGACTGGTGGTACGCCGGGCTGCTCGCCTTCATGCGCCAGGAGCAGGGCCGGTTCGACGAGGCGATGGACCTGGCGTGCTCGTCGCTGGCCGAGCAGCCCGACGCCGGGCACTCGGCGCACGCGCGAGCCCACGCGCACTACGAGACCGGCGACCACGTCCGCGGCCTGTCCTGGATGGACGAGTGGGTCGAGGGCGACGGCGCCGCCACCGAGAGCCTCAGCCACTTCTCGTGGCACGCCGCCCTGCACGAGCTGTCGCTGGGCGACCTCGACGCGGTCCGGGCCCGCTACCAGGGCCAGCTGCGGCCGGAGTACGGCCTGGGCTGTCGGGCCCTCGTGGACACCGGGTCGCTGCTCTGGCGCTGGGCGCTGACCCCGGGGGCGGACGACGTACCGGCGATGGAGGAGGTCACCCGGGCCGTCAACGACGGCAGCCTCTCCCGCCCGGCGACCCCGTTCCTGGGCATGCACGCCGCGGTCGCCCTGCTGGCGCTCGACGACGCCGCCGGGCTGGAGCGGCTGGCCACCTGGACCGAGAGCCACCCCGACCGGACCCACGCCGAGGTGGTGGCCCCGCTGGCCCGGGCGATGAAGCTGATGGCCGAGGGCAGCTGCTCGGCCGCCGCCGACCGGCTGGCCGCCCTGGGCCCGCAGGTGTGGCGCCTCGGCGGCTCCGACGCCCAGCGCGAGGTCGTCGAGGAGACCCGGATCGCGGCCCTGCTGCGCGCCGCGAGGTACGACGAGGCCCGCGAGGTGCTGGACCGGCGTCTCGACCGCCGGCACTGTCGTCGCGACGAGGCCTGGCTGGCGGACTGCACGCCGGCCTGACGGGATCGATCCTGGGGTCAGGCGGTGGTGATGTTGTCGCCGTCGACCTTGATGGCCGTCTCGGGGAGCGGGGACCTCGCCGGACCGGACTCGGGCGAGCCGTCGGCGATGGAGAACTTGCTCCGGTGGCACGGGCAGTCGATGGTGCTCGACACCTTCGTCACCTGGCAGCCCTGGTGGGTGCACTTGGAGCTGAACGCCTTGAACGTCCCCTGCTCCGGCTGGGTCACCACCAGGCCGTTCTTTGCCAGGATCACGCCACCACCGACGGGGACGTCGGCGGTCGTCGTCAGCACGGTGCCGGCCTCGGGCACCTCCACGTCGCTGCTCCCCTCGTCGCCGGAGCCGCAGGCGGCCAGCAGGGGGGCTCCCACGCCCAGGGCGGCCGTGCCTCCCAGGACGGTACGGCGGCGGACGCCGGCGGCGTCGGGGGTCACGCTCGGCTGGGGCACGGTGTCTCCTCGGTCGGGGGTGCGGTCAGGGTAGCCAGCGGAGCCCAAGAGGGGGTTCACGCGCGGACCACCTGGCCGCCCTCTGCCCGCACCGCCGTCTCCGGCAGGGGCGAGGGGGCGGGTCCGCCCTGGACGGAGCCGTCCTCGATGGAGAATCGGCTCCCGTGGCACCGGCAGCCGATCGCCCCGCCCTCGACCTGGGTCACCGTGCAGCCCCGGTGGGTGCAGGTGCTGCTGAAGGCCCGGAACTCGCCCTTCGCCGGCTGGGTCACCACCAGCTCGGGGTCGTCCAGGATGACGCCGCCGCCGACCGGGACGTCGGCCGCGGCCACCAGTCCCTGGACGTCGGGCTCCGCCGTCGCGCTGCTCTCCTCGCTCGGGGCAGCCGAGGCGGACGCGCTCTCGGTCTCGGGCGTGGTCGGCGCCGAGGAGGCTCCCCCGGCGTCACCGGCATCGTCACCGCAGGCCGTGAGCACGGGCACGGCCACGCCGGCCAGGCCGGCACCGACGAGCGCGCGGCGACGCGAGACGGGTTCCACGATGGGCTCCTCGGGGACGGGACCGGCTGTCGGGGTCGACGCTAGCCAAGCCCCCGAGAAGCCACCATTGGTCGGTGGTACTAGTACCGCGCGGTCACGCCTTGAGCGCCGCCTTCTTGCGCGGCCGCGCCTTCGTCGTGGGCTTCTTGTCGACCGGCTTGGGCTCGGGCTTCCTGCGGGTCGGCTGCTTGGCCGCCTTGCCCTCCAGCATCGGCGCCAGGAACCGGCCGGTGTGGCTGTCCGGGTTCGCGGCGACGTCCTCGGGCGTGCCGGTGGCGACCACCAGGCCACCCCGGGAGCCGCCCTCGGGCCCCATGTCGACCAGCCAGTCGGCGGTCTTGATGACGTCGAGGTTGTGCTCGATGACCAGCACGGTGTTGCCCGCGTCGACCAGCCGGCCGAGCACCATCAGCAGCTTGCGGATGTCCTCGAAGTGCAGGCCGGTGGTCGGCTCGTCGAGGACGTAGACGGTGCGCCCGGTGGAGCGCTTCTGCAGCTCGGAGGACAGCTTGACGCGCTGCGCCTCGCCACCGGACAGGGTCGTCGCCGGCTGCCCGAGCCGGACGTAGCCCAGGCCGACCTCGCAGAGCGTCTTCATGTGACGCGAGATCGCGGGCACCGCGGCGAAGAAGTCCGCAGCCTCCTCGATCGGCATGTCCAGCACCTCGGCGATGGTCTTGCCCTTGTAGTGCACCTCGAGCGTCTCGCGGTTGTAGCGCGCCCCGTGACAGACCTCGCAGGGGACGTAGACGTCCGGCAGGAAGTTCATCTCGATCTTGATGGTGCCGTCACCGGCGCACGCCTCGCAGCGACCGCCCTTGACGTTGAACGAGAAGCGCCCCTGGAGATAGCCGCGCATCTTGGCCTCCTGGGTGGAGGCGAAGAGCTTGCGGATGTGGTCGAAGACGCCGGTGTACGTCGCCGGGTTGCTCCGCGGGGTGCGACCGATCGGCGACTGGTCGACGTGGATGACCTTGTCGACGTGCTCGGTGCCGGTGATCTTGCGGTGCCGGCCCGGGACGGTGCGGGCGTTGTAGATCTGCTTGGCCAGCGACGTGTAGAGGATGTCGTTGACCAAGGTGGACTTGCCCGAGCCCGAGACGCCGGTGACGGCGACGAACAGGCCCAGCGGGAACGACACGTCGACGTCCTGCAGGTTGTGCTCGCGGGCCCCGTGGACGGTGAGCTCGCGGCCGGTGGTGCGCGGGCGGCGTACGGCGGGCACCGGGATCTCGCGGCGACCCGAGAGGTAGGCGCCGGTCGAGGAGTCCGGGTGGTCCAGCAGGTCCTGGACGGTGCCGGACACGACGACCTGGCCGCCGTGCTCACCGGCCCCGGGGCCGATGTCGACGACCCAGTCGGCGGCCCGGATGGTGTCCTCGTCGTGCTCGACGACGATCAGCGTGTTGCCGAGGTCGCGGAGCCGGACCAGCGTCTCGATGAGCCGCTGGTTGTCGCGCTGGTGCAGCCCGATCGACGGCTCGTCGAGGACGTAGAGCACGCCCACGAGGCCGGCACCGATCTGCGTGGCCAGCCGGATCCGCTGCGCCTCACCGCCCGAGAGCGAGCCCGAGGGCCGGTCGAGGCTGAGGTAGTCGAGGCCGACGTCCAGCAGGAAGTTGAGCCGCTCCTGGATCTCCTTGAGCACCCGCTCACCGATCTGGCGCTCCCGGACCGACAGGTCGAGGTTGCGCAGGTGCTCGGCGGTCTCGTTGATCGGCAGCGCGCAGACGTCGGCGATGTTCATACCGCCGTTCTCACGGCTGCCGAGCGTCACGGCCATCGAGACCGGCTTGAGCCGGCTGCCCTTGCATGCCGGACACGGCACCTCGCGCATGAAGCCCTCGAAGCGGTCGCGACTGGTGTCGGACTCCGCCTCCCGGTGCCGGCGCTCGATGTAGGGGCGGACGCCTTCGTAGGCGGCGTAGTAGGACCGCTCACGGCCGTAGCGGTTCTTGCTGCGGACGTGGACCTTGGTCGGGTGGCCGTCGAGGATGATCGTGCGGAGCCGCGGGGAGAGGTCCTCCCAGGGGGTGTTCAGGTCGAAGCCCAGCTCGTCGCCGAGCGCCCCGAGCAGCCGGATGAAGTAGTCGGCCACGTGGGCGCCGCTCCACGGCTGGATCACGCCCTCCCCCAGCGTCGCCTGCGGGTCGGCGATCACCAGCTCCGGGTCGACCTCCATGCGGGTGCCGAGGCCGTGGCACTCCGGGCAGGCGCCGAACGGCGAGTTGAACGAGAACGAGCGCGGCTCGAGGTCGTCGGTGTCGATCGGGTGGTCGTTGGGGCACGACATCTTCTCGGAGAACTTCTGCTCCCGGTCGGGCGCGTTGGCGTCGCGGTCGACGAAGTCGACGAGCATCAGCCCCCCGGCCAGCCGCAGCGCGGTCTCGACCGAGTCGGTCAGCCGCCGCTTGGCGCTCTGCTTGACCGCCAGCCGGTCGACCACCACCTCGATGGTGTGCTTCTTCTGCTTGTTGAGCGTCGGAGGGTCGTCGAGCTGGTGGATCTCGCCGTTCACCCGGGCCCGCGAGAAGCCCTGGGACTGCAGCGAGCGGAACAGCTCGACGTACTCGCCCTTGCGGCCGCGGATGACCGGCGCGAGCACCTGGAACCGGGTGCCCTCCTCGTTGGTCATCAGCCGGTCGACGATCTGCTGCGGCGTCTGCCGCTCGATCGGGGCGCCGCAGACCGGGCAGTGCGGGCGACCGGCGCGGGCGTAGAGCAGGCGCAGGTAGTCGTAGACCTCGGTGATGGTGCCGACGGTCGAGCGGGGGTTCTTGGAGGTGGACTTCTGGTCGATCGACACCGCCGGGGAGAGCCCCTCGATGAAGTCGACGTCGGGCTTGTCCATCTGACCGAGGAACTGGCGCGCGTACGCCGAGAGCGACTCGACGTACCGGCGCTGGCCCTCGGCGAAGATGGTGTCGAAGGCGAGGCTGGACTTGCCCGAGCCGGACAGCCCGGTGAACACGATCAGCGCGTCGCGGGGAAGGTCGAGCGAGACGTCCTTGAGATTGTGCTCCCGGGCACCCCGGATGATGAGCTGGTCAGCCACGGGCGCCAGCCTATGTGGCACCACCGACAGCCGCCCCATCGCGATTGCTCCGTGGCCGGCACGGGCGCTCAGGTCTCCCCCGGACGGGTGGACAGCGGTTCGCCCGGATGGGTGAGGATGACCCTCATGACGCATGTCGAAGGCCTGGACGGCCTCGCCGAGGCGACCCAGCGCCTGGTGCGGACGGTCGACTCGCTGTCCGACGATGCCTTGGACGATCCCTCGGTCCTGCCCGGCTGGACACGCGCCCACGTCGTCGCGCACCTGACCCTGAACGCCGAGGCCCTCACCGGCGTCCTGACGGGTATCAAGGAGGGCGATGATGTCGCGATGTACCCGTCGCAGGAGGCCCGTGACGCCGATATCGACGAGCTGGCCGCCGTCGAGTCCACCGAGCTGCGGGAGCGGTTCCTGGCGTCGACCACGCGCTTCCAGGACGCTGTCGTCGCGGTGCCCGAGGGCGCCTGGCTGGGTGACTTCCACCGACTCGCCTCCGGTGGGCAGCGTCTCGCCCGCATCGGCATCCGGGGCATGCGCCACCGCGAGGTCGAGATCCACCACGCCGACCTGGGGGCGGGCTACGGACCCGGGGACTGGCCCGCGGAGTTCCTGGGCGAGATGTTCGACCGGGCGGTCCACGACCGCTCCGACGGTCCGGGCGCGCTGATCCGCACCCCGGAGGGCGAGACCCGCCTGGGCGTCGGCGACGGGCCCGTGGTGAGCGGCAGCAGGGTCGACCTCACCTGGTGGCTGCTCGGGCGCGGCACCGGCGAGGGACTCGCGGGCGACCCCCACCTGCCAGAGTTGGGGGCATGGCGATGACCCCTGATGCCCCTGACGGGACCGATGGCTGGACCGGCGAGGTGGTGCCCGGCGGGCCCGCCGGCGTACGCCGCCTCGGGT
>JBEVFC010000230.1:0-3914 GCA_040512455.1 Nocardioides sp. | reverse complement strand
GCTGTCGTTGGCGTGCAGGACGACAGACTCGCCGCGCACCTCGACCCGGTCGACGCCCGGGAGGGCGCCCAGGGCGACCGGGTCGGCGTCGGCAAGCGTCGCGCGGACCGTGCGGCCCGATGCGAGCGCCTTGATCTCGGCTCCGCTGCCGTCGGCGACGATGCGTCCCTGG
This sequence comes from Nocardioides sp., assembly GCA_040512455.1. Lineage (GTDB taxonomy): Bacteria > Actinomycetota > Actinomycetes > Propionibacteriales > Nocardioidaceae > Nocardioides. Next base: position 3,742 of record JBEVFC010000230.1, on the reverse strand, counting down.
CTGACGAGCACGATCCGGTCGGCGTACTGGTCGGCCTCCTCGAGGTAGTGCGTCGCGAACAGCACGGTGCGTCCGCGGCGGGAGTCCTGGCGGATGGCGTGCCAGAACGCCCGGCGACCCTCCACGTCCATGCCGGTCGTGGGCTCGTCGAGCAGCAGGAGTGCCGGGTCGGGCAGCAGCGCCATCGCGAACCTGAGCCGCTGCTGCTCGCCGCCGGAGCACTTCGCCACCCTGCGGTCCGCGATGCCGGTGATGCCTGCGTCCGCCAGGACGTCGTCGACGGGGCGGGTGCCGGCGAAGAGGCTGGCGGTGTAGGCGACGGTCTCGCGGACGGTCAGGTCCTTGAGCAGTCCGCCCGTCTGCATCACCGCGCTGACCAGGCCACGGGCGACGGCCTGGCGCGGCGGCAGGCCCAGCACCTCCACGGTGCCGATCGTGGGCCTGGACAGTCCCAGGACCATGTCGATCGTCGTGGTCTTGCCGGCGCCGTTGGGGCCCAGGAAGGCCACGACCTCACCGGGGTGGATGTCGAGGTCGATGCCGCGAACGGCCTCCACCTTGCCGAAGGACCTGGTCACGCCGGAGAGGCGGACGGCAGGGACGACCGCGGTCCGGGGAGCGGGTCCGGTGTGGACAGTTGTCTGGGTCATGGCCCCAGCCTCGTCGCGACACCCGCGCGGCACGGCGTACGCCGGTCACGATCGGGGGGTGACGTTTGTCAGGGGTGGTGCCCGAGCAGGGTCAGAAGCCGAGCTTGCGCAGCTGGCGCGGGTCGCGCTGCCACTCCTTGGCGATCTTCACGTGCAGGTCGAGGTAGACCGGGGTGCCGAGCATGGCCTCGATCTGCTTGCGCGCCTCGGTGCCGACAGCGCGGAGGCGAGACCCCTTGTGCCCGATCACGATGCCCTTCTGCGAGTCGCGCTCGACGAACAGGCTCGCGTGGATGAGCAGCAACGGCTTGTCGGCCGGACGGTCCTCCTTGAGGGCCATCTCCTCCACGAGGACGGCAATCGAGTGCGGCAGCTCGTCGTGGACGCCTTCCAGCGCGGCCTCGCGGATCAGCTCCGCGACGATCACCTCCTCCGGGGAGTCGCTGAGCTCGCCGTCGGGGTAGAGAGGCGGCCCGTCGGGCAGCAACCCGATCAGCAGGCGCTCGAGGAGCTCCACCTGGTCACCGGCCACTGCCGACACCGGGACGATCTCCGCCCACTCGGTGCCGGTCTCCTGGCCGAGGGCCGCGATGTCCAGCAGGTGCTGGCCGATCTGGTCCGGGGTGGCGAGGTCGGTCTTGGTGGCGATGGCCACCTTGATGGTGCGGCGCACCTTGGCGAGCTCGCTGACGATGAACCGGTCGCCCGGCCCGATCTTCTCGTTGGCCGGGAAGCAGACCCCGACGACGTCCACCTCGGACCACGTGCTGGTGACGAGGTCGTTGAGGCGCTCGCCGAGCAGGGTCCGCGGGCGGTGCAGGCCGGGGGTGTCCACCAGGATCAGCTGCGCGTCGGGCCGGTGCACGATGCCGCGTACGACGGTCCGGGTGGTCTGTGGCTTGGAGCTGGTGATCACGACCTTGCTGCCCACGAGCGCATTGGTCAGCGTCGACTTGCCGGCGTTGGGACGCCCGACGAAGCAGGCGAACCCGGACCGGTGAGCGGGGGTGGTGCTCATGCGCGCTCTCTCTCAGCGTCGTAGTCGGCCCAGATCTGGTCGTCGGAGCGTCCGAGGGCCTTGCCCCGCGCATAGATGGGACCGGGGTCGACCTGACGGACCTGTCGGCCGCGGCTGCCGCTCCAGTAGCCCATCACGTCGTAGTGGCGGGTGTCCCAACCCAGGTCGTGCCGCGCATGGCGGCGGATCTCGCGCATCTGCGCGGACTCGCCCGCCATCCAGAAGTAGCCAGGGCCCTCGGGCCAGTCGATGGCGCGGACCGTGGCCGCGAGGTCGCTGGTCCCCGATGCTGCGTCGTGCCAGGTGACCGGCGCCGCGACGTAGTCCGGCATCGGCCCGTCCGGGACCTCGGCATGGATCTGCACGGGCACCGGACCCAGGCTCTCCGCGATGCGCGCCATCGCCGGCAGGCCGGTGAGGTCACCAGCGAGCACCACCCAGCCGGCGTCGTCGGGCAGCACGAACGAGCCCTTCGGGGCGGAGAGCCCCACCACGTCGCCGATGCAGTCGGTCTGGGCCCACTCGGTCACCAGCCCGTGGTCATGGACCACGACGTCGATGGTCAGCAACCCGTCGACCAGGGAGCGCACCGTGTAGTAGCGCGTCTGGAACTGTCCCGGCACGGTCAGGGCCACCCACTCGTCGGGGACTCCGGTCGAGCCGAGCCCCGCGGGCACGTCGAGCACGAGCCGCACCAGGTGCTCACCGAGCACCGTGCGCGCGCGCACCAACGCTTCGAAGGGGGTCCGGGAGGTCACCCGACCAAGGCTAACTGCCTGCGGGGGTGCTCAGAACCAGCGGCGTACGACGAGCCGGCCGCGCTTGGCAGGGCCCAGCGTGGCGACGTACAGCCGCCGTTGGGCGCACCCCTTGGCGGTTCCGGTGCAGGAGGCGTTGCGCGGGTAGCCCACGTTGCCCACCTTCCAGGCGTGGTAGGCCAGTCGCAGCTGGCCAGCGGTGTCGAGGAACGGCGTGGCGCCACCGGGCCCTGCCAGGTAGCGCCCGGTGAACAGCAGCCGGGTCTTCCGCTTGCACGGTCCGATCAGCGTCCTGCACACGGCGTAGCCGGTCGCGTAGGCCGACGAGCCGTAGCCGTTGCCCGAGTAGAAGAGGTAGAGCCGGTTGCGGTAGCGGAACATGGCCGGGTTCTCGACGACCGAGCCCTCCCAGGCCCTCCGCGGCGTCAGCACGGTGTAGTTCCGGCTGCCCACCGAGAACCCGGTGGCGTACTTGTTCATCCGGCGGGCCAGGATCCGGTCGGGAGCGCCCTCCATCTTGTAGTACATCCAGATGGCACCGCGGTCGATGAACAGCTGCGGGTCGATGACGCCGTAGGTCCCGCAGGAGAGCGGGCCGCGACTGGAGTCGACGTACGGGCCCAGGGGTGAGGCACTCCGGGCCAGCGAGATGCAGCGACGTCCGTCGCTCGCCCGGGGCACGGAGTAGGCCAGGACGAACGTGCGGGTGCCGATCCGCGTCACCGACGGCGCCCAGCTGGCGGTCCAGTAGCGTCCGCCGGCAGCCGCCTGCTTCTGCGCCCAGGTCGGCGGTTCGGGCATCGCGTCGTTCAGCGCCGGCCTGTCCGGGTTGCTCGCAGGTCTCGCGGTCCACGTGCGCAGGTCCGTCGAGGTCATCGCGGGCAGGCTCAGTGCGGAGACGGTGGTCGAGGCCGCGTAGAAGCGCGCACCCACGCGCCACACAGTCGGATCGGGGAAGTCACCCCGGTAGGGCTGTCCGGCCCGAAAGGGGTCGCTCCCCACCGGTGCCGGCCGCTCGGGGCGGGCGCTCGCCAGTGTCTGGGTGGTGGCCAGGAGCGCGAGGGCGAGCAGCGCGGCGACCACGGCGAACGCTCTCCTGCTAGCCACGCGAGGTCACCACCAGCGCGCCGGTGCCGGGAGTCGCCCGCAGGGTGGCCACGTGCAGCCGGCGCTGGGCACAGCCCTTGGTCGTGCGCAGGCACGCGGTGGTTGTGGGATAGCCGGTGTTGCCGTAGTCCCAGGCCGCGTAGGCGAGGTGCAGCCGACCCGAGGCACCGAGGAACGCCGTCGCACCGCCCGGACCGGCGACCTTCCCC
>JBEVFC010000202.1:0-3205 GCA_040512455.1 Nocardioides sp. | reverse complement strand
AGGAGTGGGCCAAGCAGCGCGGCGCCCGCGGCCTCGCCTACCTGCTGGTCAAGGAGGACGGCGAGCTGGCCGGCCCGGTGGCCAAGAACATCAGCGACGAGGAGCGAGCCGGCATCGCCGCCCACGTCGGGGCGGAGCCGGGCGACTGCATCTTCTTCGGCGCCGGCGCTCCGAAGTCCTCCCGGGCGCTGCTCGGGGCCGCGCGGCTCGAGATCGGTCGGCGCGCCGGCACCATCGACGAGTCGGCCTGGGAGTTCCTCTGGGTCGTCGACGCGCCCCTGTTCGAGCCCGCGGACGAGGCCACCGCGGCCGGTGACGTCGCCGTCGGCAGCGGCGCCTGGACGGCCGTCCACCACGCGTTCACCTCGCCCAAGCCCGAGTCGGTCGACACCTTCGACACCGACCCCGGCAACGCGCTGGCCTACGCCTACGACATCGTCTGCAACGGCAACGAGATCGGTGGTGGGTCGATCCGTATCCACCGCGAGGACGTCCAGAAGCGCGTCTTCGCGATCATGGGGCTCAGCGCAGAGGAGGCCGAGGAGAAGTTCGGCTTCCTGCTGCAGGCCTTCAAGTTCGGCGCCCCGCCGCACGGCGGCATCGCCTTCGGCTGGGACCGGATCTGCGCGCTGCTGACCCGCAGCGACTCGATCCGCGACGTCATCGCGTTCCCCAAGAGCGGGGGAGGCTTCGACCCGCTGACCGGGGCCCCCGCGCCCATCAGCGCCGAGCAGCGCAAGGAGGCCGGTGTGGACGCACGGCCCGTGAAGAAGGACGCTCCCTCCGACTGAAATCACCCCTACGCCCGGGCGCCCCCCGGGCGTAGGCTGAGGGTGCCCTGAGCGTGACGTGAGCGTGAGGTGAGGAGACCCGGGGAACGCCCGGCTCGGTAACCTGTCGTGTCCAGATCGTTACGCGCGGGAGGCCGTCGGTGCGCTCTGCGTCACATAGAGTCACCGACGGCGCAGGACCCCTGTGCCACAGACAGAAGATCCACAGCGGCAACGAGGTGACGATGACAGTCCCGGTATCCGAACTCCAGAGTCATGACATGACTCCGGCCGGAGACGACCACGACGACTCCCTGACCGCCAAGGTCGCCGGACGATCGCCGATGCAGCTGGCGTTGGCGCGGTTCCGCAAGGACAAGCTGTCGATGACGGCCTTCGTGATCGTCGCCATCTACGTGGGCATCGCGCTCATCGCTCCGATCCTGGTCAAGTTCGGCGTACTCGACCCGCTGTCGTTCAACGGCTCCCTGCTCGACCCGGAACTGGGCGGCATCCCCACCGGCAAGTGGGGCGGCATCAGCGCCGACCACTGGCTGGGCGTGGAGCCCGGCACCGGCCGCGACGTGTTCGCCCGGATCGTCTACGGCATCACCTGGTCCCTCTTCATCGCCCTCTCCGCCACCTTCGTGGCCATGGCGATCGGCACCGTGCTCGGCATCATCGGTGGCTTCTCCGGCGGGTTCACCGACTCGGTGATCGGTCGGGCGATCGACCTGACGCTCTCCTTCCCCAGCACGCTGATGCTGCTGGCGATGTCCGGCGTCGCCGTCGCGTTCCTGACCGGCACGCTCCACGTCCCCGCGGGAGACGTGGCCAACGCGGTCTACGTGATCCTGGTTCTCGGCCTGTTCGGCTGGCCAGGCATCGCCCGCATCGTCCGCGGTCAGGTCCTCTCGATCCGCGAGCGCGAGTTCGTCGACGCCGCCAGGCTGCTCGGCGCCTCCCGTTTCCGGATCTACTTCAAGGAGATCCTGCCCAACCTGTGGGCGCCGCTGCTCGTCTACTTCACCCTGATGATGCCGGCGTTCATCTCGGCGGAGGCGGCCCTGAGCTACCTCCAGGTGGGCGTGAAGCCCCCGACCCCGACGCTGGGCAACATCCTCACCGACTCGATCAACTACTCGACCGCCGACTTCGTGTTCTTCTTCACCCCGGCGTTCCTGATCATGATCATCGTCGTGAGCTTCAACCTCCTCGGTGACGGTCTGCGCGACGCGCTGGACCCCAAGACGCACCGCTGACCCACCCCCCCAAAGATTTCGGCAGCACAGAGCTGCCGATGGTCGCCGCCGCCCACGGCGCGTGACACGAAGAAGGAGAACAAATGGCCATCAATCGAAAGCCGATCGTCGCGGTAGCGGCAGCGGCCGTCGTGTCGGTGTCCTTGGCTGCTTGTGGTGGAGGCTCCACGAGCGGCGGAGGCAGCGACGACTCGAAGGCGGAGAAGGGTGGGACTCTCTACTACCTGACCCGTACTTCTGCTGAGCACATGGACCCGCACCGCATCTACGTGGGTCGTGACATCTCGAACCTGAACCGCATCGTCTACCGCGGCCTGGTGACCTTCCCGATCACCGACGACGCCGACGAGGCCGACACCGTCACCCCGGATATCGCCACCGACACCGGCACCATGTCGGAGGACGCGAAGACGTGGGAGTTCACCGTCCGCGACGGCGTCAAGTGGGAGGACGGCAAGCCCGTCACCTGCGAGGACTTCAAGTACGGCATCTCGCGCACCTTCGCCACCGACGTCATCACCGGTGGTCCGAACTACATCCTGTCCTACATCGACATCGAGAAGGACAAGAGCGGGCTGCCGATCTACAACGGCCCGTACAAGGGTGACAACCAGGACGCCTACGACAAGGCGGTGACCTGCGACGGCAACAAGCTGACGCTGCGCTTCAGCAAGCCGTGGCCGGACTTCAACTACGCGGCCGCGTCGCTGCGTGCGTTCGACCCCTACCGCGAGGACAAGGACCAGGGCGAGAAGTCGAACTACCAGATCTTCTCCAACGGCCCCTACAAGCTCGAGGGCAAGTGGGACGCCACCCAGGGCGGCACCTTCGTGCGCAACCCGGAGTACGACGCAGCCTCGGACGAGTCCGAGACCCGTCAGGCCAACCCGGACAAGATCGTCTACACCCAGGGTCTCGAGAACGAGGTCATCTACGACCGACTGATCGCCGACTCCGGTGACGACCAGTACGCCATCACGGACCGTCGTGTCCCGCCGGCGTACTACACGCAGATCACCGGCCAGGTCGCCGAGCGCTCGTCGCTGGTCGACTCCCCGTTCGTCAGCTACGTGCTGCCGAACTTCAACAAGATGAAGAACCTCAAGGTTCGCCAGGCGCTCATGCTGTCCACCGACGTCACGTCGTGGATCACCGCGCTCGGTGGCGACAAGG
>JBEVFC010000194.1:0-3457 GCA_040512455.1 Nocardioides sp. | reverse complement strand
CTCGCCGGCGCAGGACTTGTCTTCTCCGGCGTCAACCCCGATCTCGACCTCGTCGAGTTCGTGGAGCTGCCGCGCGAGGTGCACCCCTACTACGTCGCCACCCAGGCACACCCCGAGCTGCGCTCGCGGCCCACCCGGCCGCACCCGCTGTTCAAGGGCCTGGTCGGCGCCGCCATCGAGCGCCAGAAGGAGCTGCGGTTCCCGATCGACGAGGAGCTCGTCCGCAAGGACGAGGACTGACATCGCGCCGGTAGGGTCGGGGCCATGGCGTCCTTCGAGCTGACTGACACCGCGGAGTCGTGGCCGGTCACCTCCTCCGAGGACCTGCACCGCGACCACTGGGTGGTCGCGCTCCGCGCGGACATCGTCACCACCCCTGACGGTGGCGACGGCTTCCGCCGGCTGACCATCGAGCACCCGGGCGCCGCCATGGTGATGGCGGTCGACGAGGACGAGCGGGTGCACGTCCAGACGCAGTACCGCCACCCCGTGCAGCAGCGGCTGGTCGAGTTCCCCGCCGGCCTGTGCGACGTACCGGGGGAGGACCCGCTCGAGGTCGCCCGCCGCGAGCTGCTGGAGGAGGCCGCCCTCGAGGCGACCGACTGGACGCACCTGCTGTCGACCTGGTCCTCGCCGGGCCTGACCAACGAGCGGATGTTCATCTACCTGGCCCGCGGCCTCAGCGCCGGGGACCGCGGCGACTTCCTGCTCGAGCACGAGGAGGCGTCGCTGACCACCAGCTGGGTGCCGTACGACGACCTGCTGGCCGCCGTGCTCGACGGACGGGTCGCCGACGGGCCGGTCGTGCAGGCGGTGCTCGCCTACGCGGCGCGCCGCGACGAGCTGCGCCCGTCATGATGGTGGGCCGCGCGGTGCGGACCTACCTCGACCACCTCAGCGTGGAGCGCGGGCTGGCCGCCAACACCCTCTCGTCGTACCGCCGCGACCTGCGCCGCTACACGGAGTTCCTGGACCAGTCCGGCGTGACCGAGCTGGGCGAGGTCACCGAGCAGCTGGTCGCGTCCTTCCTGGTCCGGCTGCGCGAGGGCGACGCCGACCATCCGCCCCTGGGTGCCACGTCCGCGGCGCGCACGGTGGTCGCGGTCCGGGGCTTCCACAGGTTCGCGGTCCGCGACGGGATCGTGGCCACCGACCCGGCCGCCGCGGTGAAGCCGCCGACGCCGGCCAAGCGACTCCCGAAGGCGCTGCCGCTGTCCGACGTCGAGGCGATCCTCGAGGCCGCCGGCGCGGCCGGCACCACGCTGTCCCTGCGCGACCGCGCGCTGCTCGAGGTGCTCTACGGCACCGGCGCTCGGATCTCCGAGGCGGTCGGCCTCGACGTCGACGACCTCGACCTGACCGACGGCACCGTGCGACTGCGTGGCAAGGGCAGCAAGGAGCGGATCGTCCCGGTCGGGTCCTACGCCCGGGCCGCGGTCGACGCCTACCTGGTACGCGGCCGGCCGGAGCTGGTCGCCACCGGATCCGGGACGCCGGCCCTCTTCCTCAACGCCCGCGGCGGGCGGCTCTCCCGCCAGAGCGCGTGGACGGTGCTGGTCAAGGCCGCCGACCGGGCCGGGGTGACCCGCGACGTCTCACCGCACACCATGCGGCACTCGTTCGCCACCCACCTGCTCGACGGCGGCGCCGACGTACGCGTCGTCCAGGAGCTCCTCGGGCACGCCTCGGTGACCACCACGCAGATCTACACACTGGTCACCGTCGACAACCTGCGCGAGGTGTTCGCGACCGCGCACCCCCGGGCGCGCGGCTGATCAACCGGCGGGGACCTTCGCCCGCTGCTTCCTGGCGGCCGGTGGCACCACCGGATCGGGTTCGGCCGAGGCTGCCGGGGCACGACGGCGACGCAGCACCAGCACCAGGTGGTGGGCCAGCACCCCCAGCACGAAGCTGCCGGCCAGACCCAGCAACGAGGTCAGCGAGAACCCGCCGCTGCCGGTCGGGCGTCCGACGGCCACCGCCATCTGCCCCTTCGACACGGTGTGTCCGTCCGCCATGAAGCGCAGCTTCAGCGTGTAGTCGCCCTGCACGGGATAGCGCCAGGTCAGCATCGACTCGTTGGTCGCCAGCATCGGCAGGGTCTCGGCATGCAGCAGTGACTTCCGTCCGGCAGTGAGGTCGCGGTCGCGGGAGTGGAACTCCACCCTGACCTGCTCGTAGGGAACCGGCGCACCGAGCAGGTCGTAGAGCCGGATGTTGTGGACGATGTCCATCTCGGCGACCGGGCTGTGCGTGTTGAAGGTGACCAGCTCGACGTTGGACCCGTCGACGTACTTCAGGTCGTAGGTGCCGCTGTGTGCCTGCGCCGGCTGCGGCGCCAGCACCAGTGCCAGCGCGCCCACGGCCGCGGCGACCCGCGCCCAGGCGCTCACAGCGGGGCCTGCATGTCGGCCTGGATCTGGGCAGCGGTCAGCGGTCTGTTGTAGATCCGCACCTCGTCGATCAGTCCCTTGAAGTACTCGCCCCAGACCAGGTTGCCCCCCAGCCGCAACGGGTCGGTGGTCGAGTAGAGGGCGCCGGAGTAGGGCTTGCTGACCGCCTGGGTGCCGTTGACGAAGACCTTCAGTGCCGCGCCGTCGTAGGTGACCGCGAGGTGGGTCCAGGCGTTCAGGGGCACCGCGGCGGTGCCGATCGCCGAGCTGGAGCCGCCGCTGCTGGGGTTGGGCCGGATCCACCCGGAGGGCCGGTTGGTCCCGGAGGCGCTGTACATCGCGAACGCCAGCTCGGTGTTGCCGAGCTCCTTGAGCATCACGGTGCGCCACCCGGACGAGACGGTCGGCCTGACCCAGGCCTCGAGCGTCATCTTGTCGGCGATGTCGAGCGAGGGCGCATCGGGCACGGAGGCGTAGTCGTTGGTGCCGTCGAAGGACAGCGCCTTGCCGTACTTGCCGCTCGTCGACCACACCGTCTGGAACAGGGTGCCGTTGTTGCCCGCGCCCGACGAGTCGGTGAACCCGGTCCCCGCGCCCTCGTTGAACCCGAACCCGGCCACCAGGCCGGGTGAACCGGTGTTGGCCACCGTCACCGGCACGGCGGCCGCGGTGGCGGTGCGCCCGGCCGCGTCCCGCGCCACCGCGGTCAACGTGTGGCTGCCGTTGGGTGCGGTGGCAGTGGTCCAGTCGACGGCGTACGGCGTGGTGGTGTCCTCGGTGCCCAGCGGTGCGCCATCGAGGCGGAACTGCACCCCGAGGACGCCCACGTTGTCGGTGGCGGACGCGGAGACGGTGGTGGTGCCGCTGACGGTGGCACCGGAGGACGGCGCGGTGATCGCGACCGTCGGGTCCTCGGTGTCGGCGGCCACGGTGGTGAAGGTCCGGTCACCGGAGACCGCCGGGTTGCCGGCGGCATCGGTGCTCCTGACCCGGAAGTGGTACGTCGTGTTCGGCGCCAGGCCGTTGATGGTCTGGGAGTGCGCGGTTCCGAGGGTGGTGTCCCG
>JBEVFC010000192.1:0-5019 GCA_040512455.1 Nocardioides sp. | reverse complement strand
TACCTGGTGCTGCTGCGGAAGTACTCCCTGGCCTGGCTGGGCCCGGTGGTCACCGGCTTCGCGATCAGCGTCCTGATGCTGGCCCAGCTGTCGCTCTACGAGCAGGTCGCGCCGCTCACCGAGGCCCTGTCGTCGCCGTGGCTGGTGATCCACGTGGTGGCCGCGATCATCGCCACCGGCGCGTTCACCCTCGGCGGGATGGCCTCGGTGATGTTCCTGGTCAAGGAGCGCTGGGGCGCCGGCACTCCGGGCGGCTTCATCGCCCGGATGCCGTCCACGCAGTCGCTGGACCGGCTGTCCTACCGGCTGCACGCCTTCGCGTTCCCGGTGTGGACCTTCGCGGTGCTGATCGCCGGACCGATCTGGGCGCACTACGCCTGGTCGCGCTACTGGGGCTGGGACGCCAAGGAGGTCTGGGCGTTCATCACCTGGGTCGTCTACGCGGCGTACCTGCACGCCCGCGCGACCGCCGGCTGGAAGGGCCGCAACGCCGCGATCATCGCGCTGGTCGGCCTGGCCACCCTGTGGTTCAACTTCATCGGGATCAACTTCTTCTTCGGCGGCAGCTCGCAGCACTCGTACGCCGCGCCGGCCGGCCCAGCGGCGATCGGCCCGGTCACGCCGGGGCCACAGGCCCAGGACACGCCCTAGCTGTCGTCTTCCTTCTTCTCCCGCCGGCGACGGTTCAGGTCGCGCAGGAACTCGGGGTCGTCGTCTGGGCCGAGCGGCCGGGACGGGCCCGGACGCGGTGGCAGCAGCGGCTTGCGTGACGTCGTACGCCGGAACGGGTGGCCGCGGGTCTCGATGATTCGGGTGACGACGTAGATCACCACGGCGATGATGGCGATCACGAGGAAGAACTTGCCCACCCCTTCATGGTAGGCCCCGGATGGTCGCGATCTAAGGTGGTCTCGTGAAGGAGTTCCTCGTCTACACCGGTCTGCGCTTCGCCCTGCTCGCGGGATCGCTCGCGATCATCGTCGGAATCTGGTCGGTGGTGTCCGCGGACGGGAGCGTCCCGCTTCTCTGGGCCACGGTGCTGGCGTTCCTGGTGTCCGGGGTCGCGTCGTACTTCCTGCTGAACTCGCACCGCGAGCGCTTCGCCCGGCGGGTCTCCGAGCGGGCCGAGCGGGCGACCGCGGCCTTCGACCAGCGCCGGGCGGCCGAGGACGCGGCCGACTCCGCGTCGGACGACGCCGACCCCGCGCCGGCCGACGCCGACGACGCGGCGCTGCCGCCGGAGGACCGGCGCCCTTGAGCGGCCCGCGGGAGTCCCGGCTCGACGGCTGCTGCACCGTCGGCGGTCCCGCCTCCGACGGCATCGACGCCGAGCGTGCCTGGCTGCACGAGGCGATCCGCAAGGTCGAGGCCGACGCGAACCGGTCCGCCGACACCCACCTGCACGTCTTCCCGCTGCCCGCGGACTGGGAGGTCGATCTCTACCTCAAGGACGAGTCGGTCCACCCGACCGGCTCGCTGAAGCACCGGCTGGCGCGCTCGCTGTTCCTGTACGCCCTGTGCAACGGCTGGATCGGGCGGGACACCACGATCATCGAGGCCTCGTCGGGCTCCACCGCGGTGTCCGAGGCGTACTTCGCCCGGCTGCTCGGGCTGCCGTTCGTCGCGGTGATGCCGCGGTCGACGTCACCGGAGAAGATCGCGCTGATCGAGTTCCAGGGCGGCCGCTGCCACCTGGTCGAGGACCCGGGCACGATCTACGACGAGTCGCGGAGGCTGGCCGAGGAGTACGGCGGTCACTACCTCGACCAGTTCACGTACGCCGAGCGGGCCACCGACTGGCGCGGCAACAACAACATCGCCGAGTCGATCTTCGCCCAGCTCGCCGAGGAGCGCTTCCCGGTGCCGAGCTGGGTGGTCGTGGGTGCGGGCACCGGCGGCACGTCCGCGACCATCGGCCGCTACATCCGCTACCGGCGGATGGAGACCCGGCTGTGCGTGGTCGACCCCGAGAACTCGGCGTTCTTCCCCGGCTGGCTGAACGACGACCCCACCGCCACCGGCACCGGCTCCCGGATCGAGGGCATCGGCCGCCCACGGGTGGAGCCGTCGTTCCTGCCGTCGGTGGTCGACTGCATGATCTCGGTGCCCGACGCCGCCTCCATCGCGGCCGCCCGCTGGTGCACGGAGGTGACCGGCCGGACGGTCGGCGGCTCGACCGGCACCGCCCTGTGGGGCGCGCTGCACACGATCGCCGCGATGCGGGAGGCCGGCCAGTCCGGGTCGGTGGTCACCCTGCTCTGCGACGGGGGAGAGCGGTACGCCGCCACCTACTACGACGACGCGTGGCTGGACGCGCAGGGCATCGACATCGCGCCGTACCTGCGCACGCTGGAGAAGTTCGCGGACACCGGTGCCTGGCACGAGCCCACGGCCTGAATCGATGCCGTTTGGTCCCCAACCGCAGGGATTCGTGACATTCCCCTGCAGTTTGTGACCAATCGATGGCCTATTGGTCAGCGCTTCTTGCGCTCGAGCTGCCGACGGATCCGCGCCTCGTCCTGGCCGAGGATCTTCGACAGCAGCTGGACCCGGAAGACGTACGCCCCGACCAGGGCACCGACCACGATCAAGAAGATGAGGAAACCCATACCAAGAGCGTACGCGCCCGCCGAAGGCTGAGTCCCGGCGATCAGAGGACCAGCAGGGGTACGGCGACCCCCACCGACCAGATCAGCTCGGCCGCGCCGGTGGCGGAGAGCACCGGGATCAGGGCCGGGCCGTTGGCCCCGCCGAGGACCGTGCGCACCGGCGCCAGGCAGCGCGCCAGGAACACCAGCCCGACCAGCGCCCACCACGTCGTGACCGACGCGACGCCGACGACCGCGACGGCCGCGGCCGCCACCAGGAGGACGTACAGGTAGCGCGTCCGCTCGTCGCCGAGCAGGACCGCCAGGGTCCGCTTGCCGGCGACCCGGTCCGTGGGGATGTCGCGGAGGTTGTTGACCACCAGGATCGCGCAGGCCAGCGCGCCGACACCGATGCCGGCGTACAGGGCGCCGGGCTCCCACGCCTCGGTCTGGACGTACGTCGTGCCCACCACCGCGACCAGCCCGAAGAACACGAAGACCATCACCTCGCCGAGCGCCATGTACCCGTACGGCCTCGAGCCGCCGGTGTAGAACCAGGCCGCCACGACGCAGGCCACGCCGACCGCCAGCAGCCACCACGCGGTGGTCGCCGCGAGCGCCAGCCCGGCCAGCCCGGCCACGCCGAAGGCGACGAAGGCAGCGGTCTTCACCGCGCGCGGGCTGGCCGCGCCGGAGCCGACCAGCCGCATCGGCCCGACGCGGTCGGCGTCGGTCCCGCGGATGCCGTCGGAGTAGTCGTTGGCGTAGTTCACGCCGACCTGGAGCGCGAGCGAGACCACCAGCGCCAGCGTCGCCTTCCACCACACCGCGGAGTCGGCGTACGCCGCCACGCCGGTGCCGGCGAGGACCGGCGCGACCGCGGCGGGCAGGGTGCGGGGGCGCGAGCCGGCGAGCCACTGCGCGGGCGTGGGGCGGAGGGTCGTCACGAGGGACGATTCAAGCAGTCGCGGGCTCGAGCTCGGCGGCGAGGTACCGCTCGGCGGAGCGCGCCGCAGGGTGCGCGACCGCGGCGGCCGCGACCGCGATGGCCGCGATCAACAGCCAGCCGACCATCCCGAGGTTCAGCGCGAAGAAGGTGAAGGCCGCCGGGCCGACGATGGACTCGAACTGCATGCCGAGCCGCCAGACGCCTTGGTACTCGCCGCGGCGGTGCGGGTCGGAGAGCTCGGACACCAGCCCCCACGAGGCCGCGGACTGGAACAGCTCCGCACCCGTGATGGTGACGTGGCCCAGCCAGATGAGCACGATCGAGACCCAGCCGATGGTGTCGTGGGTGACCATGATCAGCAGGCACGACAGCACGAACGACGCGGCGCACAGTCGGGTTGCTCGCAGCGCGCCGGTGACGGTGTCCGAGCCCCGGGCGGCGGGCACTTGCAGCAGCACCGCCATCACCGTGTTCGTCCCGAACAGCCAGGCCAGCAGGGTGTGCGGTGCGTCGGTCTCCTGCACCAGCCAGAGCGGGACGACGACGTTGAGCAGGATCTGGTTGCTCTGCAGGACCCCGTTGCAGACGCCGAGGACCACGAAGCCGCGGTTGCGCAACGCCGCCGGGGTGACCTTCCGCTCCGGTGGCGCCTGGCCCTCGAGGTGGTGGCCGGCATCGGGGAGACGGGTGATGAGGACGGCGTTGAGCGCGAGGATGCCGGCGGTGAGCAGGGGCACCCCGCGGATCACCGACTCGCTGCCGGTGGCCAGCGCGATGCCGCCGAGCAGAGCCCCGAGGGTGAAGCCGATGTTGAGGGCGCTGCGCATGAACGCCATCGAGCGGACTCGCTCTGCGGGCGCGAAGACATCGATCGTGTACGCCCCCCGCCCGGCGCTGCCCGCGCTCTCGACGACCGCCAGCGTGGCCACCATCGCCGCGAACTCGCCGAACCCGTTGATCAGCGGGTAGCCGAGGAACAGCAGGGCGGTGACGGCGGCCGACGTCGCCCACATCCGCTTCGGACCGATCCGGTCGGCCAACTTGCCCATCGGCACCGAGAGGGCGAAGGCCACGACGCCGCTGATGGACAGCCCCAGACCGACCTGGAAGGCGGTCAGGCCGACGATCTGGGTGAAGAAGACCGCGCTGCCGGTGAGGAACGCCCCTTCACCGATCGCGAACAGGATCGACTGCGCCGAGAGCCGCCGGGCCAGCGGGGTCGGAGGCAGGAAGCGGTCGGGGATCAGCGGCACCCGCCGATTCAACCAGCCGGGCGGACCCGTCGTCGCCCGAGTTTCTCCAGATCGCAACAAGGGCACTCTCGGCGCGCGAGAAGGCACGGCTGGGCGCGCGAGAAGGCACGGCTGGGCGCGCAAGACGGCACGGCTGGGCGCGCAAGAACGCACGGCTGGGCGCGCAAGAACGCACGGCTCGGCGGGGGGAGCGGGGAGGGAGGGAGAGGGTTAGGCGAGGGTCAGGGGA
>JBEVFC010000310.1:0-3065 GCA_040512455.1 Nocardioides sp. | reverse complement strand
CCCCCCCCCCCCCCCCCATTTTTCGCGCCCCGACCCCACCCCCCCCCCCCCCCCCCCCGCCCCTTTTGGGGGGCCTCCCGGTTCCCTTGGGGGGGCCCCCCCCGCTCCCGCATTTCCCCGCCGAAGTGTCACTTCTTGCGCGCCGAAGTGTCGGCTCTGGTGTGCCGAGGAGTGAGTTCTTGCGCGCCGAGAACGCAAGAACAGACGGGTCGAGGCGCAACAACGCACGGGTCGGCGGACAACCACGCGCGGGTCGGCGCAAGAAGTGACACCTGGGCTCGCAAGAACTCACGCTTCGGCGGACAAGAACTCACACCTCGGCGGGGAAGAGACGCAGGGGTCAGGTGTCGGTGGGGGCGGTGCTGGAGGGTTTGACGGATGTGGGGGGACGGGCGGAGGGGACCAGGAGGGCGGAGGGGATGAGGAGTACGGCGACCGCGAGCAGGGCGTTGAGCGTCCCGACCTGGTCGCCGAGGAAGCCGAGCAGCGGCGGGCCGGCGAGGAACGCGGTGTAGGCGATGGTCGAGACCACGCTGACCCGGGCCGGGGCGTGCTCCTCCTCATCGGCGGCCGCGCTCATCCCGACCGGGAAGCCCAGAGACGCCCCGATGCCCCACAGCACGATGCCGATGATCACCAGCGCAGGCGACTGGCCGAACACGATGAGGAGTACGCCGACTCCGGCGGCCACCATCGTCGACCACAGCACCGCGACCCGGCCGAAACGGTCGAGCAGCGAGGTGCCCCAGATCCGGCCGGCGGTCATCGAGGCGACGAACAGCCCGAAGCCCACCACGCCGATCCAGCGCTCCACGCCGTACCCGTCGATGAGCGCCACCGCCAGCCAGTCGTTGGCGGTGCCCTCGGTGACCGCGAGCGCGAAGACCATGCCGCCGATCATCAGCGTCCGTGGCTCCAGCCAGGCCCGCCAGGCGGCCTGCTTGCGGGTGCCGTGCTCCGGCTCCTGCTCGGCGCCGCGCGGGAGGAACCGGCCCGTGGTCAGCTGCACCACGCTGAGCACCACGACCACCACCAGCAGCAGGTGCAGCGTCATGTTCATGCCCAGCGCGACGGTGGCCGCACCGACGCCCGCGCCGAAGACCGTGCCGAGGCTGAAGCCGGCATGGAACCGGGGCATGATCGTGCGGCCCAGGCGCCGTTCGACCGCCGCTCCCTCGACGTTCATCGCGACGTCCCACGAGCCGATGCCGACGCCGTAGAAGAACAGCCCGAGGGCCGTGAAGGCCACCGAGGACAGCACGCTCGCGCCGATCGCCGCTCCCCCGAGCCCGAGCAGCCCGATCGTCGACGCCGTCCGGACCACCGCGGCGGCACCCCAGCGGTTGATCAGCGCACCGGTGGTGGGCAGCGTCAGCACCGACCCCATCGCCGCGGCGAGCAGCAAGAGCCCGAGCGCCCCGTTCGAGAGGTCCAGGGAGTGCCGGGTCTCCGGGATCCGGGAGACCCAGGAGGCGAACGCGAAACCGTTCAGCGCGAACGAGATCATCACCGCGTTGCGGGCCGCCCGCACCGCGCTGCCGGTGTCCGTGACGGGCGCGGTCACCGCGCCGAGCCGGACGATCCGGGAGGGGCTGCCTCCAGCCAGGACTGGAAGCCCATCAGCGACGACGGGCTCATCGCCAGGTCGATGTCGCCCTGCTCGCTGGAGCAGATCACGATCACGTGGTCGGCGTACAACGACATCTGCTCGTGCCCCTCGGGTTCACGACGCCCCACGAACGCCAGCGACGTACGGCGCCACACGTGGCGGGGGCGCGGCGAGAGGGAGAAGATGCGGAACCACTCCAGGTTCTCCCCGGAGTAACGGCCGACACCGAGAATCCAGCCGCGCCCGGTCGGGGCCGACCGGGCGCGGTGGGAAAGCTCGAAGGTGCCGCCGTTGCGCTGGATGTAACGGCGCCGGATCACCAGCGCGAGCGCGTAGAACAGGACGAGAAGGAGAACAGCGCCGGCGGCATCGGCGATCCACTGCCACAGGGGCATCCAGCCCTCCTCGCTCCATCCAGGTCGTGCGTGTGGCACACCCTAGCCGGAGCGAGGAGCACCAGATCAACTGGCCTTCTCGACCGCCCGGATGCGTGCTTCGGCGCGGCGTACGGCGTCCAGCGCCGCGTCGTTGTTCTCGCCCGAGCTCTGTGCCCGCTCGAGGTCGTGACGGGCCTTCTCCAGGTCGATCTCGTGCGACATCTCGGCGTGCTCGGAGAGCACGGAGATGCGGTTGTGCGCCACCGAGAGGAAGCCCGCGTCGACGGCAGCCACCCAGGTCTCACCCTCGGCGGTCTGGACGTCCAGCACCCCGTCCACGAGCAGCGACAGGATCGGGGCGTGCCCCGGGAGGATGCCGACGTCGCCCTCCGTGGTGCGCGCGATCACCATCTTCGCCTCCCCGGACCACACCAGGCGGTCCGCGGCGACGAGCTCGACCTGCAGCAGCTGGTCAGACATCAGAGGCTCTTCTGGATCGAGGCCCACTTCGCCTCGACGTCGTCGAGGCCACCGCACATGAAGAACGCCTGCTCGGCGACGTGGTCGTAGTCGCCGTCGGCGATCTTCGTGAAGGCCTCGACGGTGTCGCCGATCGGGACGGTCGAACCCTCGATGCCGGTGAACTGCTTGGCCACGTAGGTGTTCTGCGACAGGAACCGCTGGATGCGGCGCGCGCGGGACACGATGACCTTGTCCTCCTCGGAGAGCTCGTCCACACCGAGGATCGCGATGATGTCCTGCAGCTCCTTGTTGCGCTGGAGGATCTGCTTGACGCGCACCGCGGTGCGGTAGTGGTCCTCACCGATGTACTGCGGGTCCAGGATCCGCGACGTCGACGTCAGCGGGTCCACCGCAGGGTAGATGCCGAGTGACGCGATCTCGCGCGACAGCTCCGTCGTCGCGTCGAGGTGCGCGAACGTGGTGGCCGGCGCCGGGTCGGTGTAGTCGTCCGCGGGCACGTAGATCGCCTGCAGCGAGGTGATCGAGTGACCACGCGTCGAGGTGATCCGCTCCTGGAGCTGACCCATCTCGTCGGCGAGGTTCGGCTGGTAGCCCAC
>JBEVFC010000166.1:0-5436 GCA_040512455.1 Nocardioides sp. | reverse complement strand
CCGCGCTACGAGGTGGCCGAGGCCCTCGAGAAGGCCGCGCTCGCCGAGCTCAAGGAGCGGCGCCCGGACCGGGTGCTCGAGACCAACGTGGAGTTCTGGGCGGCGATCGTCCTCGACTTCGCCGAGGTGCCGTCCCACATGTTCACGTCGATGTTCACCTGTGCGCGCACGGGAGGCTGGTCGGCGCACATCCTGGAGCAGAAGCGCACCGGACGGCTGATCCGGCCGTCCGCCGTCTACACCGGGCCGTCCGCCCGGAAGGCGTCCGAGATCGACGGCTGGGACGCCGCCTGGGCGGCCGACGCCGACTGAGCCGTCTCGTCGACGACCATCACCTGCTGACCAGCAGGTAACGGTCGTCGGTGATCTCCTTGCCCCAGTAGACCGCCTCGGGCAACCGCCGCAGGTCGGCGTCACGCCCGGCGGCCCGCACGAGCGCGACCGCCTCCTCGGCGGCGATCCCGGCGCCGGTCGACCAGCTGCCCTCGACGAGCACCAGCACCCCGCCCGGGGCGAGCAGCGCGAGCCACCGGTCGAGCGCGGCGGCCGGGTCGTCCATCGCCCAGAGCACGTGCCGGCTCAGCACCACGTCGTACGTCGCGGGATCGAGGTCCGGCGCGTTGGCGTCGCCGAGCCGGACGTCGACCGCGACCGCGGCCACCTCTGCCTTGGCCCGGGCGCGGGCGACCATCTCGGGTGAGACGTCCAGCCCGTCCACGGAGTACCCGTCCTCCGCGAGCAGCACCGCGAGCGTCCCGGTGCCGCAGCCGAGGTCGGCTATCCGGGCCGGCGCGGGCGGCAGCACGCCGAGCAGCATCGCCCGCCAGGCGGCCCGGGTGAGCTCGTCACCGAGGCCGTGGTCGGGTTCGTCGTCGAACGTGGCTGCCTCGCGGTCCCAGAGGTCGCGGCTGTCCATGCCTCGCACCGTCGCCGGCGTCAGGAGGCCCGGCGGGCGACGTACCAGCTGGTGTTGGCCCGAGCGGCCTTGCGGATCAGGGAGATGTGGACGTGGTTGCGGTGCCGCAGGGTCTTGGAGCAGCGGGCCTTCGTCTTGCAGCTCGAGCTGAGGTAGTCGCGCTTCTCGAACCGGTCGCCGGCGCTGTACATGTGGTCGTTCCAGATGATGTACATGATGCCCATCCGGCGTGCGAGCACGTGCTCCTCGCCGTCCGAGCGGGCGCGGAAAAGCCGCTCCAGGAGGGCGGCGGCGCGCTGCCGGTCGGCCTTCTTCGTCGCGTCCAGGGTCCAGTCGAAGGCCCGCCCCTCCTTGTGCTCCGACGTGCCCCCGGACTTGCAGGGTCGGCCGATCGGGCCGTGCCCGCCGCCGAAGTGGTTGACGATCCACCGGGACAGCTGCTTGGTCCCGGGCTTCGCCTTCGGCGAGCAACGGGTCTGCGGCTGGTAGGACGCATAGTCCTCCAACGGCATCGCCTGTGCGGGCAGAGCGGTGAGGACCAGCGCGGCGGTGCAGAAGGCGAGGGCGAGGAGACGGATGAAGCGGCGAGTCATGGCAAGGCATCCCGGGAGAGTCGGCGTTTTCGTCCCGTTGAGACTAGGTGCCGTTTCGGGATGTGTCACCCGAACCCGGCGTCAGCGCTCCCGAACCGTGGGCAGCGGGATCGCCAGGCAGCGGGACAGGGGCGAGTCCCGGTAGTGCCCGAACCCGGGCACCGGCAGGTAGCCCGAGGACTCGTAGAGCGCGATCGCCTCCGGCTGGGCGACGCCGGTCTCGAGCACCGCCGCCTGCGCCCCGGCCTCGAAGGCGGTCGCCTCGAGGTGGGCGAGCATCCGCCGAGCCAGGCCGCGGCCGCGACCGGCCGGCGCGACGTACATCCGCTTCACCTCGGCGGTGGCGGTGGTCCCGAACACCTCGACGTCACCGCGCAGCCGCCAGGCGCCGGTGGCCAGCGGCGCGTCGTCGACGTACAGGACGAAGAACGCGCCGCGGGGCGGGTCGAACATGGTCGGCTCGAGGGGGGTCTCGTCGGGGCCGCCGTAGCGGCGGACGTACTCCTGCTGGACCTCGGCGACCAGGCGCTGGGCGTCGGGGTGGGTGAACGGGACCCGGTCGATGCGGACCTCGGACGGCTCAGGCAAGCGACTTACCGCAGGAGTCGCAGAACGCCGCCGCCGCGTCGTTGCGGGTGCCGCAGGCGCGGCAGTACGGGCCACCGGTGGGCTCCGCATCCGGGTGGCGGCGACCGAGGCTGTCGAGGCCCTCGCCGCGGGTCAGGTAGTCGAGCGACTCGCGCGCGACGGGGGCGCCCTCGCCGACGGCGTACCGCGCGGCCGCGCCGCCGAAGCCGGCCATCGACAGCCAGCCGCCGACCGCCAGCATCGGGATGGCCACGAACAGCATCCAGAACTTCTCGGGCTCGCTGTCGGCGGTGAAGAAGTCCGCCAGGCCGACCACCATCAGGTAGGCCGCGAGGCCGAGCACGACGACGGCGCTGACACGGAACATGAAGCGGATGGACGACTGGCGGGAGTACCCGGGCTCCGAGCTCACTGGTGGACTCCCTTTCAGATGGTGTCGAGTCGGGTGACAGAATAGGCACTCGCTGACAACGTCGTCAGGACCAACACCGATCAACCCGAAAGGTTGTCGTTCGTGACCGACGTACAGATCCCGGCCGACCTGTTGCCCCGAGACGGACGCTTCGGCGCCGGCCCCTCCAAGATCCAGACCTCGCACCTCGACGCGCTGGCCGCGACCGGCTCCTCCCTGATGGGTACGTCGCACCGGCAGGCTCCGGTGCGCGACACCGTCGGGCGGGTGCGCGAGGGTCTGGCCGCGCTGTTCTCGATGCCCGAGGGCCACGAGGTCGTGCTCGGCAACGGTGGCGCGACGGCTTTCTGGGACGTCGCGACGCACGGGTTGATCCGCGAGAAGAGCCAGCACCTGTCGTTCGGTGAGTTCTCCTCGAAGTTCGCGAAGGCCGCCTCGCTGGCCCCGTGGCTCGCCGAGCCGTCGGTGATCGCCAGCGAGCCGGGCTCGCGCCCGTCCCCGGTGGCGGAGGCCGGCGTGGACGCCTACGCGTGGGCGCACAACGAGACCTCGACCGCGGTGATGGCGCCGGTGGTTCGGCCCGAGGGTGCCGCCGACGACGCCCTGGTGCTGGTGGACGCGACCTCGGGTGCCGGTGGACTGCCGGTCGACCTGGCCGAGGTGGACACCTACTACTTCGCGCCGCAGAAGTGCTTCGCCTCCGACGGCGGACTGTGGATCGCGATCATGTCGCCGAACGCGCTGGCCCGGGCCGAGGAGATCGCCGCCTCGGACCGGCACATCCCGGCGTTCTTCGACCTGCCGACCGCGATCGACAACTCACGCAAGAACCAGACCTACAACACCCCGTCGGTGGCCACGCTGTTCCTGATGGCCGAGCAGCTGGACTGGATGAACGCCGAGGGCGGGCTCGCGGGCATGGTCGCCCGGACCACCGAGTCGTCCGACGCGCTCTACGGCTGGGCCGACAAGACGTCGTACACCACGCCGTACGTCACCGACCCCGCCCACCGCTCCCTGGTGATCGGCACCATCGACTTCGACGACGCCATCGACGCCGCCGCGATCGCCCGGGTGCTGCGTTCGAACGGGATCGTGGACACCGAGCCGTACCGCAAGCTCGGCCGCAACCAGCTGCGGATCGCGATGTACCCCGCGATCGACCCGGCCGACGTCGAGGCCCTCACCCGGTGCATCGACTTCGTGGTGGAGCGGCTCTGAGGTACTGCCGGATTCACTAGGTACCTAGTGAATCCGGCGCTTACCTCGCGAAGTATCGCGCGGTAAGCGCAAGTTTCGCGTGGTCAGAGGGCCGCGGCGATCTCGTCGTACGCCGCCCGGCCGAACGCCACCATGCGGGCCTCCTCGACCTGGGTCGGGGTGGCCCGCAGGGTCTCGAGGGCTGCGGCGATCGCGTCCTGGCGCGGCCAGCCGTAGATGCCCGCGCTGACCAGCGGGAACGCGATGCTCCGGGCGCCGAGCTCGTCGGCGACGGCCAGGGCGTTGGCGTAGCAGGAGGTCAGCAGCCCGCGGTCCCGCTCCCCCGCGGTGAAGTTCGGGCCCACGACGTGGATCACCCAGCGCGCGGCCATCGCGCCGGCGGTCGTCCAGCCGGCCGCGCCGGTGGCCAGACCGTCCGGGAAGCGGCGTACACAGTCCTCGAGCACCGCCGGGCCGCCCGCCCGGTGGATCGCCCCGTCGACGCCGCCGCCGCCCCGCATCCGGCGGTTGGCCGCATTCACCACCGCCTCCACGTCCTGCCGCGTGATGTCCCCTTCGACCACCGTGATCTGCATGCCCCCCAGTCTCCTCCCACCGCCCCCGCCACCGGATACTCCGTGACGATCCCGCCCCGAAAACGGCCGAACCAGGGCTGTTTCGTCACGGACTATCCCGCCGGGTCACGCGGGCTACTCCCCAACGTTTCGACACATTTCGGGGAGCCAGGACTGCAGGAACGTTGGGGACTATCCCGGGAAACATCTCAGCGGGGGCGGAGGGCGCGGACCAGGACGACGACCCCGATGCCGAGGGCGAGGAAGCCGGCCAGCCAGGGCCAGGGACTGCGTTGGGGCTCACTGGCGTCCGGCAGGCCCACACCTGGCGCGTCCGCGCTGGAGCCGTCCGCGCCGTTGGCACCGGGCGACCCCGAGCCGTTCGAGCCGGGACCCTCGGACGGGTTCGACGACTCGGTGGCAGGCGACACCATCGCCTCCCGGATATCGGCGGGCAGCGCGATCCGCAGCACCTCCGAGTGCGCCCCCTCCGAGCCGGCGTAGACGGTGCCGTCCGGCGCGACCGCGATGCCCTCGCCCTGCTTCTGCGCAGGCAGCGCGAACGCGCCGACCGGCTCCATCGACGGGAACGCCAGCACGAACGCCCGGCCGTAGTTGCGCAGCACCAGGTGCCGGCCGTCGGGGAAGAACGCCCCGTCGGTGACGATGCCCGGCGCGTCTCCCAGCAGCCGGAGCCGGTTGGGGGCATCGCCCCGCAGCGCGGACGGCGCGGCGTACACCTCGCCGCCGAACACGCCCTTGGTGACCACGAACAGCCGTCCCGTGCGGGGGTGCGCGAGCAGCGCCTCGGCGTCGACCGGGCCATCCGGGTAGACGAGTCGGAAGGTCTCCCCCGTCACCGACCGGTCGCCGCGGCCGACCGGCACCCGGGTCACGGTCACCGCGTCCCGGCTGGCCGTGTTGTCGCCGAGGTCGCCCACCCAGACATGGCCGTCGCCGGCCGGTGCCAGCGCCTCGACGTCGGTCGGCTCGTCCGCCCAGGTCGTCACGCCGACGGTCCGGCCCGAGGTGGCGTCGACGGTGAACACCCGGGCGCCGTCCCCGGAGTCGTTGACGGTCGTGACCAGGCCGTCCGCGGCGGTCAGCCCGCTGGACTCCACGATCGCCGGGTCGGCGAAGCGGAACACCACG
>JBEVFC010000162.1:0-5214 GCA_040512455.1 Nocardioides sp. | reverse complement strand
CTCTTCCGTGTTGCGGGTGCGTGTGCGGGATCAGCCCTGGCGGACCAGGTCCACGAACAGCTCGTGAATCCGGCGGTCGCCCGTGATCTCCGGATGGAACGACGTGGCGAGCAGGCTGCCGCGCCGAACCGCGACGATCCTAACCCCGCCGTCGGCGAGCAGGGCCCGGGCGACGATCTCGACGCCGTCCCCCACCTTCTCGACCCACGGGGCCCGGATGAACGTCGCCGGGAAGTCGAACGGCGCCGCCCACGACGGGGCGAACGGCACGACCTCCTCGAACGAGTCGACCTGGCGCCCGAAGGCGTTCCGGCGTACGACGACGTCGAGGCCGCCGATGGTCTCCTGCCCGACGATCCCGCCCTCGATGTGGTCGGCCAGCATGATCATCCCGGCGCAGGTGCCGAACGCCGGCAGGCCGCCCCGGATCGCGTCGCGCAGCGGCTCGAACAGCTCGAAGGTGCGGGCCAGCTTGTACATCGTGGTCGACTCCCCGCCGGGCAGCACGATGCCGTCGAGGCCCGCGAGCTCCGACGGTCGGCGTACGGCGGCGGTCGTGACGCCGCAGGCCTCCAGCATGCGCCGGTGCTCCCGCACGTCGCCCTGGAGGGCGAACACGCCGATGGTGGGGGTGGACATGACTCGATCCTAGGGAGGCCGAAATCCCGTTGCACGACCGGTGCCGCTCTGGCTGGCTGGGGGCATGAAGGGATTCGACCCACTGGCAGCGTTCGGCCCCGAGGTGGCCGCGCGGTACGACGACGAGCCGCGCGGCGACGAGGAGGAGACGGTCGCGTGCCTGGCTCGGCTGGCCGGCGCGGGACCGGCCCTCGAGCTCGCGATCGGCACCGGCCGGGTGGCCCTGCCGCTCGCCGCGACCGGCGTACGCGTGGACGGGATCGAGGTCTCGCAGGCGATGGTGGACCGGCTCCGCGCGAAGCCCGGCGGGGACGCCCTCGACGTCACCATCGGGGACTTCGCCGACGTCCCGGTCGAGAGTCGCTACCGCCTCGTGTACCTGGTGTTCAACACGCTCTTCAACCTGCTCACCCAGGACGACCAGGTCCGCTGCTTCGCGAACGTCGCCGACCACCTGACCGACGACGGTGTCTTCCTCGTGGAGGCGTTCGTCCCGTCCTGGCTGCACCGCCTGCGCGACGACCAGTACGTCGACGCGGAGGGGATCGACGCGGACCGGGTCACCCTGGACGTCGGCCGGCACGACCCGGTCGCGCAGGTCCTCGACGAGTCCCACGTGACGTTCTCCGGCGGCGGGGTGCGGGTCAGCCCGATCGTGTGCCGCTACGCCTGGCCCGCCGAGCTGGACCTGATGGCCCGGCTCGCCGGCCTCCGGCTGGTCAGCAGGTACGGCGGGTGGACCGGCGAGGCGTTCACCGCGGCGAGCCGCCGGCACGTGTCGGTGTGGGGACGGAAATGAGACACCCCGCCGGACGACGTCCGACGGGGTGTTCTCAGGAACGGTGGAGCCGGGTCACCAACCGCGCTCGGCGAGTCGATGGGGCTGCGGGATCTCGTCGACGTTGATGCCGACCATGGCCTCGCCGAGGCCGCGGGAGACCTTGGCGACGACGTCGGGGTCGTCGTAGAACGTGGTGGCCTTGACGATCGCCTCGGCCCGCTCGGCGGGGTTGCCCGACTTGAAGATGCCGGAGCCGACGAACACGCCCTCGGCACCGAGCTGCATCATCATCGCGGCGTCGGCCGGGGTGGCGATGCCACCGGCGGTGAACAGCACCACGGGCAGCTTGCCGGCCTCCGCGACCTCCTTGACCAGCTGGTAGGGGGCCTGGAGCTCCTTGGCCGCGACGTACAGCTCGTCGGCCTCCAGCCCGTGGAGGCGACGCAGCTCGGCCCGGATGGTGCGCATGTGGGTCACCGCGTTGGAGACGTCACCGGTGCCGGCCTCGCCCTTGGAGCGGATCATCGCCGCGCCCTCGGTGATCCGGCGCAGCGCCTCGCCGAGGTTGGTCGCCCCGCACACGAAGGGAACCGTGAAGGCCCACTTGTCGATGTGGTTGGCGTAGTCGGCCGGGGTCAGCACCTCGGACTCGTCGATGTAGTCCACCCCGAGCGACTGCAGCACCTGCGCCTCGGCGAAGTGGCCGATCCGGGCCTTGGCCATCACCGGGATCGAGACGGCGTCGATGATGCCGTCGATCATGTCCGGGTCGGACATCCGGGACACGCCACCCTGGGCGCGGATGTCGGCCGGGACACGCTCGAGCGCCATCACGGCGACCGCGCCGGCGTCCTCGGCGATCTTCGCCTGCTCGGCGTTGACCACGTCCATGATCACGCCGCCCTTGAGCATCTCGGCCATGCCGCGCTTGACCGCGGCGGTGCCCGTCGAGGGGCGGTCGGTGGGGGTCTCGGAAGTCAGCTCTGCCATGCCTCCAAGCGTACGGCGCGGCGCTGGCCGGTGCCGCATCGGGACGACGCGTCAGGTCTAGGCCGGGGGTGCGACCTCGGCGTACGCCTGGCGGCGCACCACCCAGATCCGCTGGGCCACGGTCACCGTGCTGGCCGCGGCCAGCGCCCAGAGCGTGACCTCCATCAGGATCGGCAGGTCGAAGATGCCGGTGAAACCGGTCATCACCAGGATCGCGACGAGACGGTCGGCGCGCTCGGCGATGCCGACCTTGGCCTGGAAGCCGAGCCCCTCGGCCCGGGCCCGGGCGTAGGACGTGACCCCGCCCATCACCAGGCACACCAGCGCCAGCACGAGGTAGAGGTCGCTGTCCCCCGGCCCGGCGTAGTACAGCGCGAGGCCGGCGAAGATCGCGCCGTCGCCGACCCGGTCGAGCGTCGAGTCGAGGAAAGCCCCGAACTTGTTGGTCTTCCCGGTCAGCCGGGCCATGTGGCCGTCGATGAGGTCGCTGAACACGAACGCGGTGATGACCAGCACGCCGGTGAGCAGCTTGCCCTGCGGGAAGAACACGAGGGCGCCGGCGCACACGCCGAGGGTGCCGACCACCGTCACGGCATCGGCGCTGACGCCGAGGCGGATGAGCAGGTGGGCGACCGGGGAGACGACCTTCGTCCAGAAGGCGCGGAAACGTTCCATCATGGCGGGAGCAGGCTACCTGTCAGACCAGGTGATCCGGGCAGGCGTACCGTGGCGGGCACGGAGCCATCCAGGCTTCCGACCTAGGGACTCGCCATGAGCGACAAGTCACCACGCCAGGGAATGACGAAGAAGACCGGCAAGTCCATCAAGGAGAAACGCGCCGACAAGCGCGCCAAGGGTCAGGACGAGTCCTTCTCCGACAAGCTCGACAACAAGAAGAAGTGACACTGCTTCGGCTCGGGGTCGTCGGCACCTCGGCCAAGGAGAACGAGCACCGACTCCCGCTGCACCCGGAGCACCTGCCCGGTCTCGACGCGGACCTGCGCGCCCGGATCACCCTGGAGCACGGGTACGGGGAGCGGTACGGCGTCAGCGACGCCGACCTCCTCGGCTCGGTGGCCGGCTTCGCCACCCGGGCCGAGCTGCTGGCGGACTCGGACGTGGTGCTGCTGCCGAAACCGCAGCACGAGGATGTCGCCGCGATGGGCCGCGGCCAGGTCCTGTGGGGCTGGCCGCACTGCGTCCAGGACCCCGAGATCACCCAGCTGGCCATCGACCGGGAGCTCACGCTCATCGCCTTCGAGGTGATGAACCACTGGACCCGTGACGGCTCCGTGGGGCTGCACGTCTTCCACAAGAACAACGAGCTGGCCGGCTACTGCTCGGTGCTGCACGCGATGGAGCTGGCCGGGATCACCGGCGACTATGGCCGTCGGCTCTCCGCCGTGGTGATCGGCTTCGGCGCGACCGCCCGCGGCGCGGTCACCGCCCTCAACGCGCACGGCGTCCACGAGGTGGCGGTGCTGACCACGCGAGGTGTGGCGGCGGTGGGCTCCCCGATCCACTCGGTGCGGATCCGGCAGTTCGACCACGACCCCGAGGCCCCGCACCTCAGCCACGTCATCACCGAGCGCGGGCGGGTGCCGCTGGCGCCGTACCTCGCCGAGAACGACATCGTCGTGAACTGCACGCTGCAGGACACCGCGGCCCCGTTGACCTACCTGGACACCGAGGACCTCGCGGCGTTCCGGCCGGGCAGCCTGATCGTGGACGTCTCCTGCGACGAGGGCATGGGCTTCAGCTGGGCCCGCCCGACGACGTTCGACGAGCCGATGTTCGAGGTCGGCAACCACATCGGCTACTACGCCGTGGACCACAGCCCGTCGTACCTCTGGAACTCCGCCACCTGGGAGAACAGCCTGGCGCTGATCCCGTTCCTGCGTCCGGTCCTCGAGGGATCCTCCTCGTGGGACGCGGACGAGACACTGAGCCGGGCCATCGAGATCCGGGACGGTCGGATCGTCAACCCGGCGATCCTGGCGTTCCAGGGACGGGCGGAGGCACACCCGCACGCGCTGCCGGCGGGCTGAGGTCGACCCGGGAATCGGCCCCAGGAGTCAACCCAGCGCGGCGACCTCGCTGCCGAGCACGGCCTGCGGGTCCGCGAGCAGCGGCGCGAAGGCCAGCTCGGCGGCGCCGATGAGCGGCGAGTCCTGCCCGAGGGCGGCCGCCCGGATGGTCACCTCGGCGTGCGGCGAGACCAGGCGGGTGCGGTCGAGGACCGCGTTGATCTGGTCGGCCTCGGCCTCCCAGACCTGGGCCAGCGACCCGCCGAGGACCACCACCTGGGGGTTGAAGATGTTGATCAGCCCGCGCAGCCCGACGCCGATCCACTCCGCGACGGCGTCCAGGACGGCGGTCGCCCGCTTCTCGCCCGCGGCGGCGGCCGCGATCACCTCGGCGACCGCGGCGGGGCCTCCTCCGGGGAGGCGTCCGGACTGGGTGAGGATCTGGTTCTCTCCGATCTTCATCTCCCAGCAGCCGATGTTGCCGCAGCGGCAGGCCGGACCGTTGCTGTCGACGAGCATGTGCCCGATCTCGCCGGCGTACCCGCTGGCTCCGGACATCGGCTGGGAGTTCACCAGGAAGCCGCCACCGATGCCGACCGACCCGCTGAGGTAGGCGACCTCGGAGCGGCCGACGGCGGCGCCGCGGACGTGCTCCGCGAGGGCGCCCAGGTTCGCGTCGTTGCCGGTGACCACGGGGATCCTCGAGCCGAGGCGCTTGCTGACGAGCTCGGTGAACGGCTCGTCCACCCAGCCCAGGTTGGGGGCGAACCGGACCAG
>JBEVFC010000154.1:0-3535 GCA_040512455.1 Nocardioides sp. | reverse complement strand
GTGCGGAAGCTGAAAGCCTCCGTCGAGAGGTCGGCATCGGTCAGCTCGCTGAGCACCTCGCGCGACCGAGGTCCCTGGACGTTGAGCTGGCCGTAGTCGGCGGTGACGTCGGTGAACGTGCAGTCGGCGTCTCCGGCATGGCGCGCCAGCCAGGCCGACGTGTGGCCGTGCGCGGTGTCGGACGCGACCACGAAGAAGTCGCCTTCGCCCAGCTTGGTGACCGTCAGGTCGGCCTCGATCCGACCGTCCTCGTCGAGCCACTGGGTGTAGGTGATGGTCTCGGCCTTCTCGTTCACAGGTCCCGCGGAGACCCGGTCGAGCAGCTCGCTCGCGTCGGCACCCCGCACCCGGAACTTCGCCATGAAGCTCATGTCCATCAAGCCCACACCCTCGCGGACGGCCCGGTGCTCGGCCTCCCAGTGCTCGAACCAGGGCGCCCGGCCCCAGGTGGGCTCGGCGGCCGGCGTGCGGCCGGGCCCGGCGAACCAGTCAGCGCCCTCCCAGCCCGACACCTCCCGCAGGTAGCCACCCTGCTCCACCAGCCGGTCGTGGACCGGGGAGAGCAGCGTGTTGCGCGCGGTGCGCAGCTGCTTGCCGGGCGTGTGGGCGGCGTACACCGTGCCGAGGATCTCCGTGGTGCGGGCGGCGCGGTAGTCGTCGTCGGCCTGCCACGGGCGGAACCGGTCGACGTTGAAGCCCGTGACGTCGACGTCCGGCCGGCCGGTGGTGATCCAGTGGGCCAGCACCCGGCCGAGGCCGCCGGCAGAGAGGATGCCGACCGAGTTCATGCCCGCGGCGACGAAGTAGTTGCGGATCCCCGGAGCCTCGCCGACGGCGGGGGCGAGGTCGGGGGTGAACGACTCCGGCCCGCAGAAGAAGGTGCGGACGCCGGCGTCGAGGGTGACCGGGACGCGGGCCATCGCCTTCTCCAGGAACGGGCCCATCCGGTCCCAGTCGGGCGGGATCTTCCCGAAGGAGAAGTCGCGCGGGATGCCCTCGACCTTCCACGGCGCCGCCTTCGGCTCGAAGAGGCCGACCATCATCCCGCCCCCCTCCTCGCGGTAGTAGCCGTACGACGCGGGGTCCTCGAACACCGGCGCGTCGGGATGGAGCCCGTCGATGGTGTCGGTGATCAGGTAGTAGTGCTCGGCGGCCTGGTTGGGGATCACCAGGCCGTTCCTCGTCCCCAGCTCACGGGCCCACATGCCGGCGCAGTTGACGACGTACTCGGCCTCGATCCCGGTGGTCTCGTCGAGCGCACCCGTTGACACCCGGACGCCGGTCACACCTCCGCGCTCGGTGAGCACGTCCTCGACCGTGACGCCCTCGACGATCCGGACACCGAGCCGGCGGGCGCCCTTGGCCAGCGCGGTGGTGAGGTCGACGGGGTTGACCCTGCCGTCACCGGGGACGTGGAACCCGGCCAGCAGGTCGTCGGTCCTCGCCCAGGGGAACAGGTCGGCCATCTCCCGCGGCGAGATCTCCTCGACCTCGAGCCCGAGGTGCCGCTGGAACGTAGCCACCCGCCGGTACTCCTCCAGGCGGGCCTCGTCGGCGGCCGCCTCGATCAGGCCGACCGGCTTGAACCCGGTGGCCTGGCCGGTCTCCTCCTCGAGCCGGGCGTAGAGGTCGCGTGAGTACATCCGGATCGCGGTCGAGGTCTTTGACGTCGACCCGAAGCAGGTCATCAGGCCGGCGGCGTGCCACGTGGTGCCGGAGGTGAGGCGGTCGCGCTCGAGCAGGACCACGTCGGTCCATCCGGCGTGGGCGAGGTGGTAGGCGACGGAGCAGCCGATCACTCCCCCGCCGATGATGACGACGCGGGCACGGTCAGGGAGCTGATGTCCGGTAGCGGTGGCGCTCATCCTGCCAATCTATGGGGCGTCGGCGGCCCCGACCGCACGACCCTCGGACGTCGTTCGACCGGCGTGCCTCACCCGCGCCAGCGCGACCAGACCGCCTGCTTCGACACGCCGGTCAGGTCCGCGACCTGGGTCCAGGACTCGGCGGAGGCCAGGCGGCGGGCCCCCTCGCCCAGGCACTGACCGGCATGGGCGCTCATGGTGAGGAGCTGCGAGAAGGCCTCCTGGTCACCGCGCAGTGCGAGGATCGACATGGCGTCGCGGGCGAGCACCCCCAGATCGGTCGAGCTGAGCTGGTCGAGGTCATCGCCGAGGATTGCCATGTCGCCTCCTGCGGAGCGGTGGTCGGTGCGGTGCCCTCAGCCCTCCTGGAGCGACACCGTGATGCTGTCGTCGGGTGAGTCGAACGTACGGCGAAAGCTCAGCCCGGGCCAAGAGTAGGTGAGCTGCTGGACTCGTGGCCGGTACGCCGCCGTGAACAGCGTCCCGAAGCCCTCGGCGTACCGCTGGCTGTGGAGCGGGGGCCGCAGGAACTCCGCCTCCAGCCGGGACGGCCCGGTCGGCTCGGCGAGCAGCTCCAGGAGATGGTCCTGACGCTCGACGCTTCGCAGCGCCCGAGCGTGCTCGGGCCGCTCCGGCACGCGTCCGCGATGGTTGGTGGCGACGGCCGAGTCGGCGTACTCCGGCACGGTGCCCGGTGACACGAAGGCTGTGACCACCGCACCGGTGGCATCCATCATGGTGAGGTTGTACGACGCGGCGACCGGGAGCCTGTCGAGTGCGGCTCGCGCCTGGTCCACCGTGCCGGCGACCTCCAGCAGGTAGCGCACCACCAGGGGGATGGCGAACCCCGGGGCGGAGCTCTGCCGCCCGCCATGGGTGAGGGAGATGACCAGCCCGTCGTCGTTCATCCCGTCCAAGAGCCCCCACAGACAGTCGCTGGTGCCGATGACCTTGCGACCGGCGAACCTGCTGGAGTAGACGACCCACTCGAACAGGTCAGGGCTGTAGTCGTAGTTGCGCACCATGATCGGGTCGTCACCCACGTGGGCCGCCTGTGAGCAGCCAGGGGCGAAGGCAGGCGCATCCCACATCGTCAGCATGCGCGCCGCGACGTCGTCATCGCCGGTCAGAGCCACCATGGCCTCCCAGGCCGCGACGAGCTCCGGCATGTGCGTGGCGAGCTGCGCGCGAGCAGCGGAGAGGTCCGGCCGCGCGTCGTCGCCGTCCTGGAGGTACCAGGCGCGGTAGGCGGGCCAGGTGGAGGCGAAGAGCGCCTGCCAGCGCGCACCTGGTCGCTCCTCGCGAATGCCGGTCAGAGTGAACGAGCGGGCGGAGTCGCCGCGAGGTGACGCGATTGCGGTCCCGCTGCTCCAGCCGTCCCAGGCCGTCCACGACTCCCGGGTCCCCATGCGGAGGGCGACGGTGGTGAGTGACTCGACAGCTGCCGTGACCGCATCCGGGTCGGCGGCTCGGGCGAGGTCGGCGGCGAGGTCGGCGAAGAGACGACCGATGTCGACGTCGCGGGAGAACGGGAGGAGCGCGGTGGCGCAGGGCTGGGTGCAGGCGGTCGGCATGTCGTCAAGGCTGCCTTGACGGTCCGGGTCTGTCAAGAAAAGGTTGACGACCGCTGCTGGATCACCCGCACAGGATGAAGGCGCGTCGACCCGGCC
>JBEVFC010000130.1:0-5743 GCA_040512455.1 Nocardioides sp. | reverse complement strand
CCGCCTCGGAGACCGACTTCTCCTTCGTCCGGCAGCTCATCGAGGGTGACCGGATCCCCGACGACGTGACCATCTCGGTGCTGACCCAGGCCCGCGAGGACCTCATCGAGCGCAGCGTGCAGAGCCTGGTCGGTGTGCCCCGCGCAAACATCCACCTCTACAACGCCCTGGCGCCGCTGTTCCGCCGTGTCGTCTTCCACGCCAGCAAGGACGAGATCAAGGACATCGCCGTCCGCGGCACCGAGCTCGTCACGAAGCACAGCGAGTCCTACCTCGGCCAGACCGTGATCGGCTACGAGTACAGCCCGGAGATCTTCACCTCCACCGAGCTGCCGTTCTCCGCCGAGGTGTGCGAGGCGGTCTCCGACGTCTGGCAGCCCGAGGACGGCCGCGAGATCATCCTCAACCTGCCGGCCACCGTCGAGTCCGCGACCCCGAACGTCTACGCCGACCAGATCGAGTGGTTCTCCCGGCAGCTGACCCGGCGCGAGCACACCGCGATCTCCCTGCACCCGCACAACGACCGGGGCACCGCGGTCGCCGCGACCGAGCTGGCGATGATGGCCGGTGCCGACCGCGTCGAGGGGTGCCTGTTCGGCCACGGGGAGCGCACCGGCAACGTCTGCCTGGTGACCCTCGGCATGAACCTGTTCAGCCAGGGCATCGACGCGATGATCGACTTCTCGGACATCGACGAGATCCGCCGCACCGTGGAGTACTGCACCCAGCTGCCCGTGCACCCGCGGCACCCGTACGCCGGCGACCTCGTCTACACCGCCTTCTCCGGCTCCCACCAGGACGCCATCAAGAAGGGCCTCGAGGACCTCGACCGCCAGGCCGCCGAGCAGGGCGTCCCGGTCGAGCGGCTGCCGTGGGAGGCGCCGTACCTCCCGATCGACCCGAAGGACGTCGGTCGCACCTACGAGGCGGTCATCCGGGTCAACAGCCAGTCCGGCAAGGGCGGCGTCGCCTACATCCTCAAGGCCGAGCACAAGCTCGACCTGCCCCGCCGCGCCCAGATCGAGTTCAGCCGCGTCGTCCAGGAGCGCACCGACGCCGAGGGCGGCGAGATGTCGGCCGACGAGATCTGGTCCGTGTTCTCCGCCGAGTACCTTGACCGCGACACCCCGCTGAGCCTCGACTCCGTGCACACGTCGTCGGCGGCCGGCGAGAAGGACCAGCTCTCCACCAATGTGTACGTCGAGGGCGAGCTCAGGTCGCTGACCGGGGAGGGCAACGGCCCGATCGCCGCGTTCGTCAACGCGATCAACGGTCTCCCGCAGGACTTCGACGTCCGGGTGCTCGACTACCACGAGCACGCGCTGTCGGCCGGTGGCGACGCCATCGCGGCGGCGTACGTCGAGTGCGCGGTGGGCGACCAGGTGCTGTGGGGCGTCGGGCTGGACGCCAACATCGTCACGGCCTCGCTCAAGGCCGTGATCTCGGCGGTCAACCGGTCGTGAACTCCTGCCGTGACGGGTGCCGCATCAGCGGCAGCCGCACGGTGACGGTGGTGCCCTGCAGGTGCGCCGACCGTACGTCGATCCGGCCGCCGTGCGCGGCGACGATCGACGAGATGATCGACAGGCCCAGGCCCGTGCCCTGGATGGCGCGGTCCTGGGCGGTCGAGGAGCGGAAGAACTTCGAGAACAGCTCTCCCTGCTCCTCCTCCGGGATGCCGATCCCGGTGTCGGAGACCGTCAGGCGGGCCTCGCCGTCCTCGGTCGCCAGGGCGATGGTGATGCTGCCGCCGTCCTCGGTGAACTTGACCGCGTTGCTCAGCAGGTTCATCAGCACCCGGTCGAGGTGGCCGGCGTCGCCGACCACGGTGATCGACTCGTCGGGCACGTGGAACTCGACGTCGAGGCGGCGCGAGACCAGCATCGGCCGCATCTCCTGCTCGCCGTGCGCGACCAGCTGCGAGAGGTCGACGGCGCCGCGCTCCCAGATCGCGTTGCCCGACTCGAGCCCGGCCAGGGTGAGGAGGTCGCCGGCGATGCCGATCAGCCGCTCGCCGTTGCGGGCGATGGCGTCGAGCAGCGGCAGCTGCTCGGGCAGCGGGTCGCCGGCCGAGCCGTCGCGCAGCATCTCGGTGTAGCCCACGATGCTGGTCGTCGGGGTGCGGAGCTCGTGGCTGACGGTCGAGACGAACTCGTTCTTGGCGGCGTCCAGCTGGCGCAGGCGCTCCACGCCCTGACGCTCCTTCTCGAGCGCCGCGACGAGCATCTCCTGGCTGCGCCGCTGGTCGGTGACGTCGCGGCCCACGCACAGGTAGCCGATCTTCTTGCCGACCACGTTCTCGACGACACTGATCGTGGTCGAGACGGCGACCGGGGTGCCGTTGGCGCGTACCCACGTCCAGTCGCGCGTCTGCGGAGCGCCGCCGCGGTCGACGTCCATGACCAGCGCGTCGAACGGCGTCTCCGCGCCCTGGCGGCGGGTCCAGTTCTCGAGCTGGTCGGGGTCGATGAACTCGGAGATCTTGCGGCCCATCACGTCGGCCGTCTCGCGCCCCAGGATCTGCTGGGCGCCCTTGTTGAACAGGGTGATCCGGCCCTGGTCGTCCAGTCCCACGAGCGCGGTGGCGATCGCCGACTCGAGCAGGTGCCGGATCATGCCGGAGGTGGTCCGCTCGCCGGTGACGTCCACCCCGGTCATCACCGCGAACCGGGGGATGCCGTTGGAGTCCCGGACGAGGTCGTTGTTCCACACCATGCGCAGCCGGTCGCCGTCGGCGGTGGCGATGTCGGTCTCGCGGGTGCCGGGGATCTTGGACCCGTCACCGCCCTCGAACATCTCGCGGACGGTCGCCACCCGCTCGGGCAGGGTGAACCCCTCCCAGAGCGGCCGCCCGACGATCTGCTCCTCGAGGAACCCGGTCAGCCGGAAGGTGGCCGGGTTCGCCCGGACCACGGTGCCGTCGAGCCTGCTCACCATGATGACCGTGTGGGTGGTGTCCAGCGTGATGTTGGTGAGCTCGCGTTCCTGGGTGAGGCGGTCGAGCAGCTGGGCGCGCTGGGCGATCGCGAGCGACAACGGCAGCGACATCAGGGCGGCGCAGACCAGGTAGGTCTGGACCAGCGCGCCGGCGACCGTCGCGTCGATGAGCTCGCCGCGGGCGCCGACCGCGAACGGTCCACCGCCGCGTGCCGTGAGGAACGTGGTGAGGATGCCCAGCGCCAGCAGCTGTCCGGACACCACGGAGGTGCCGAAGCGCAGACCGGCCCAGATCAGCAGCGGCAACGGCAGGAACGCCAGCGCGAGCTGCTGCTCCGGCCAGAAGACGGCCAGGGTGAACGCGGTGAGCAGCAGCGACTGGAGCACCAGCTCGGCCCGGGACCGCACGGACGCGTGCTCGTGCCAGACCAGCGCGAGGGGCACGATGACGAGCGTGGACGCGAGGTGTGAGGGCGTCACCGTCCGGGCCGCGTCGAGGCCCGCGCCCCCGGTCAGCGCGACCGACAGGCCGATGCCGAGACCGACGGTCACGGCGCCGAGCATGCAGGCGGCGACCAGTCGGAAGAAGTCGTCCGGGGACTCCATCCGCGGGCGCCGGCCACCGCGGCGCAGGAACGCGCTGGCCACCACGGCCTCGGCCGTGTTGGAGATGCCGAAAAGCGCAGACAGCTCGAGGGACCGCCCCGCGGTGAGGTTGGCCAGGCCGCTGGCCAGGGCGATGCCGAGGATGAGCGCCGGCCACCACGACCGCGGGCTGAGCAGCAGCAGCGCGACCGAGACGCCCGCGGCGGGCCACCAGGTGGCCACCGCGCTGCTCTGCGGCGCGAAGTAGACGGCCGAGATGCCACCGATGTAGACCAGAGCAAGCAGCGTGCCCGCCCAGAGCAGCGCGCGTCCGCGCCGATCGACAGTCATGCGCGCAGTCTGTCAGTACGGCGTCGTCCGGGGGTGCGGAAACACCGGACTCGTCCGCACCCGGTTCACCTCTCCGGCAGCACCATCAGGTCGGCCCGATCGGGAGAGCCGGGCCGGATCGGCTCGGACTCGCCCGTCGCCTGGAACCCGTACCGCTCGTAGACGTTGCGTGCCGCCGAGTTGCCCTCGGCCACGTCGAGCACCAGCCGACGACCCTCGGCCCGCGCGGCCGCGACCACGATGTCCAGGACCCGTACGGCCAGGCCGCGGCGCCGGTAGGCCGGGTCGGTCCACATCGCGACCACCTGCATCCAGCCGTCCCGCACCCGGAAGCCGCCCCCGAGCGCGGCCGGCACCCCGTCGACGGTCGCCAGGACGGAGACCCCGTCGAGCCACCGCCGCCAGTCGGCCTCGACGTAGCCCTGCTCCCGGGCCAGCGTGGACCCGAACGCCCCCGGAGAGTCGGCCAGCGAGCGCAGCCGGATCTCCCGCCAGGTCCGCCACTCCTCGGGCCGCAGGACCCGGACCTCGATCCCGGAGGGTTCAGTCATCGGCGGGCTCCACGATGCAGCCGGTCGCCAGCCGCTCGAAGCCCACGGCCCGGTAGATCGAGGTGGCGTCGTCCGACGCGGCGGTGAGGAAGACCAGGTCCACCCCACGGCCCCGGAGCTCGGAGCGGAGGGCCGTGGTGATCGCGGTGCCCTGCCCCTGCCCGCGGGCCGACGGCAGGATCGCGATGCCCATCAGCTCCGCGACCGCGCCGCGGGGTGAGGCGCTGCCGCCGCCCACCAGTGCGCCGGAGCCGTCGTACGCCGCCACCATGACGAGGGTGCCCTGGTCGATCAACCGGGGCCGGGCCCCGACCGTGCCCGGCTCGAACTCGTCCTTGCCCCCGAACGCCGCCCCGATGGCTCCGACGGCGGCGGCCAGGTCGCCGCTCGAGGCCTCGAGCACCTCCCGGCGTCCGGGCACGACGCGAGGATCCGGCTCGTCGCGCCGCGACACCATCAGCGGCACCTCCTCGACCCCCACCTCCGGGAGCGCCTCGCGGACGGCGTCCACCAGCGACGGGGTGGTCTCGTGCACCCACTCGATCGCCCGGGGGACGCCGAGCTCGTCCTGGCGGGCGACCACCCGCCGTACGTCGTCCGCGGTGATGTCGACGGCGAGGCCCAGCCGGGGCCGTGCGTAGAACTGCCACGAGGTGTCGGGGGTGGCCAGGAAGAGTGTGAACGGGCCGACCTCCTCGGTCGTCGCGGAGACCCGCGGGACCGTGTCGTAGTAGCGCTCGATCACGCTCAGCTCGTCCGGGGGCTCGCTCATGTCGCCCAGCCTTCCGCACGGTGACGGCGCGAGCCACTAGATTTCGGTCATGGCACGTCAGCTGGTCTCCGAGCGCATCGGGCAGTTCTTCGTCGGCGACGACCGCCTCGAGTACACCGAGTACGGCGCCGGCGACGCCTGGGTGGTGCTGCTGCACGGCCAGCTGATGCCGCGGCGCATGGAGCAGCCGCTGGCCCGGGCCCTGGCCGCCGAGGGGCTTCACGTGGTCGCCCTCGACCTGCTCGGCCACGGACGCTCCGACCGACCGGCCGACCCGCTCGTCTACTCCATGACCGCGTTCGGCGAGCAGGTGATCGCGCTCCTCGACCACCTGGAGGCCCCCCAGGCGGTCATCGGTGGCACGTCGCTGGGCGCGAACGTCGCGCTGGAGGCCGTCGCGCACGCCCCCGACCGGGTCCGCGGGCTGATCGTCGAGATGCCGGTCCTCGACAACGCCCTCGAGGCCGGGCTGGTGGCCTTCGGGCCGATGATGCTGTGCGCGCGCTACCTGCCGTTCACGGTGGCCGGGCTGCGCGCGCTCACCCGA
>JBEVFC010000122.1:0-13013 GCA_040512455.1 Nocardioides sp. | reverse complement strand
GGCCTCGCCACCCTCTGCGTCGGCGGCGGCATGGGCATCGCCACCATCGTCGAACTCGTCTGATCGGAGACAGGACCTACATGAGCACCACCACCGAGACCGCCGTCCGCTACGAGCGCGACGCGGACGGCATCGTCACGCTGACGTTGGACGACCCCACCGCCAGTGCGAACACCATGAACGACCTCTACCGCGACGGCATGGAGGCCGCGGTCTCCCGGCTGTACGACGAGCAGGAGGACGTCACCGGCGTCGTCATCGCCAGCGCCAAGAAGACCTTCTTCGCCGGCGGCAACCTCAAGCTGATCATGCAGGCCGGCCCGGCCGACGCGGCCGACGTGTTCGCCCAGGCCGAGGCGATCAAGGCCTCGCTGCGCCGGCTCGAGCTGTTCCCGCGCCCCGTCGTCGCCGCGATCAACGGTGCCGCGCTCGGCGGCGGCTTCGAGATCTGCCTGGCCGCCAACCATCGCATCGCGCTGGACGACCCCTCGGTGCTGCTCGGGCTGCCCGAGTCGTCCCTCGGCCTGCTGCCCGGTGGCGGCGGGGTCACCCGGGTCACCCGGATGCTCGGCATCCAGCCCGCGCTGATGGACGTCCTGCTGCCCGGCACCCGCTTCAAGCCCGCCCAGGCCCAGGAGAAGGGGCTGGTCGACGAGCTGGTCTCCTCGCGTGAGGAGCTGATGCCGGCCGCGAAGGCGTGGATCCTCGCCCACCGTGACGACGCCGACGCGGCCAGGAACCCGTGGGACCGCGACGGCTACCGGATGCCCGGCGGCACCCCCAGCAACCCCAAGCTGGCGGCGTTCCTCCCGGCCTTCCCGGCGCTGCTGCGCAAGCAGACCAAGGGCGCCGTCTACCCGGCGCCGCGGGCGATCATGTCGGCGGCCGTCGAGGGCGCGCAGACGGACTTCGACACCGCCTCTCGGATCGAGTCGCGCTACCTGACCAAGCTGGTCGTGAACCAGCAGTCCAAGAACATGATCCAGGCGTTCTTCTTCGACCTGCAGGCGATCAACTCCGGGTCGCTGCGCCCCGACGGCATCCCGCCGTACCAGGCGGTCAAGGTCGGTGTCCTCGGCGCCGGGATGATGGGCGCCGGCATCGCCTACTCGTGCGCCCGCGCCGGCATGGAGGTCGTGCTCAAGGACGTCGAGCAGGCCGCCGCCGACAAGGGCAAGGCGTACAGCGAGAAACTGCTCGACAAGGCCATCTCGCGCGGGAAGTCCACGCCGGCGAAGAAGGACGAGCTGCTGGCCAGGATCACGGCCACCGCGGACCCGGCCGACCTGACCGGGTGTGACCTCGTCATCGAGGCGGTCTTCGAGGACCCGTCCCTGAAGGCGAAGGTCTTCGGCGAGATCGCGGCGTACGTCAACGACGACGCGCTGCTGTGCTCCAACACCTCGACGCTGCCGATCACCGAGCTGGCCGACGGGGTCGACCGCCCCGCCGACTTCATCGGCCTGCACTTCTTCAGCCCCGTCGACAAGATGCCTCTGGTCGAGATCATCCGCGGCAAGGAGACCTCCGACGTCGCGCTGGCCAAGGCGTACGACGTCGTGCAGCAGATCCGCAAGACCCCGATCGTGGTGAACGACAGCCGCGGCTTCTACACCTCGCGGGTCATCGGCACGATGGTCAACGAGGGCCTCGCGATGCTCGCCGAGGGAGTGCACCCGGTCTCGCTGGAGCGCGCGGCCACGCAGGCCGGCTACCCGGTCGGCACCCTGCAGCTCTCGGACGAGCTCAACATGGAGCTGATGAAGAAGATCCGGGTCGCCACCGAGGCGGCCGCCGAGCGCGACGGCATCACGGTGCCGGACCACCCGGCCAGCGCGGTCATCGACACGATGATCGGCCTGGGCCGCCCGTCGCGACTCAAGGGAGCGGGGTTCTACGAGTACGACGAGTCCGGCCGACGCCAGGGCCTCTGGTCCGGGCTGGCCGAGCAGTTCCCGGTCGCCGCCGAGCAGCTCCCGTTCCGGGACCTGCAGGACCGGATGCTGTTCGTCGAGGCGCTCGAGACCGCGAAGTGCTTCGAGGAGGGCGTGGTCAGCTCGGCCGCGGCCGCCAACATCGGCTCGATCATGGGCATCGGCTTCCCGGCCAACACCGGCGGGGCCGCGCAGTTCATGACCGGCTGGCAGCGCCTGGACGCCGACGGCACCCCGGTCGGCGAGATCGGGCTGGCCGCCTTCGTGGCCCGCGCCGACGAGCTGGCCGAGGCGTACGGCGACCGGTTCCGCCCCACGGCGTACCTGCGCGACCTCGCGGCGACGGGTGGCTCCTTCCCGGCGTAGACGGAACTAGGAATTCCCCGGCCGCCCGGTGATTTGCTGTCCTGTCAGGGAAAGCATTCCCTGACAGGACACGATTTCCCCGGGCGCCCGGGGAATTCATGTGCCCCGGGGACCGCTCAGCCAGGCAGGTAGAACTGGACGACCACCCACTGCCGGTGATCGGCGAAGCCCGTGCCGCCGCTGTCCCCTGCCTCGCCGAGGATCCGGACGAACCCCTCGGGGTCGCCGGCGGCGTTGGCGTAGACGCCCCCGGTGGGACCGCCCGGGCCCGTGTAGCCGAGTGCCCGGATCCGTTGGTGCAGCAGCGGGAAGATGCCGGGACGGCGCTTCACGAACGCGAAGGTGTCGAGGTAGCCGGCGAAGCTCACCTTCCTCGCGACCGCCGAGCACCCGACGTCGAGCCCCTCGAGGAGGGCCGGGCGACCGAAGCCGCGCTTGAACTCGCTCGAGGTCGACTGCTGGACCATGTACTCGACCAGCTCGTCGCTGCACCAGCCACCCTGCACCACCTGGGGCTTGCCCGGCGCGGCCGGCGGCTCGGTCTCCGCGGGCTCGGTCTCCGCGGGCTCGGTCGGGGAGGGCTCGGTGGACGGCGCGACGGACGTGCCGAGCGTGGCCGGGCCACCGGCGACGGCGTCGGCCGGTGCGTCGTCCGTGCCGCACCCCGTCGCGCCCAGCACGACCAGCAGCATCGCCACGGCACACCCGCGCATGGTCCGTCCCCCTTCGACTGCGGTCACCGTAGCGGCACGGGGTGACCACGCCGGTGGCCCACTCGGACGGTGTCGGTCGATTCTCCAGTCAGGACCGGCGCCGTCCGGGAGAATGGAAAGCGTGACTGCCCACCTTCCCCCCGCCGTCGTCGTCCGCGACCTCCACGTGCGCTTCGGCACCGTCGAGGCCGTCAACGGCGTGGACCTCGAGGCACAGGCCGGCCAGGCCACCGCCCTCCTCGGCCGCAACGGCGCCGGCAAGTCGACCACGATGCGGGTGCTGGCCGGGGTCGTCCCGGCCACCTCCGGCCTGGTCATCGTCGCCGGTCAGGACGTCCGCGAGGACCCGACCGAGGTCAAGCGGCGCACCGGCTACTGCCCCGACGTCGGCGGCCTGGTGCCGCGGGCCACCCCATGGGAGCACCTCCAGCTCTCCGCCCGGCTCCGCCGGATGGACGACTGGGAGGACCGGGCGCGCCTGCTGCTCGAGCGCTTCGAGCTCGGCTCCGTCGCGCACCGGGTCACCTCCGGCTTCTCCCACGGGATGGGTCGCCGGATGTCCGTGCTGCTCGCTGCCTTCCACCAGCCCGACGTACTCCTTCTCGACGAGCCGTTCGACGGTGTCGACCCGCTCGGCGTCGAGGCGACCATGGAGGTCATCTCGGACGCCCGCGCCCGGGGCGCCTCGGTGCTGGTCTCCACCCACCTCCGCGAGCTGGCGATGCAGGTCTGCGGCGCCGCCCTGGTGCTGCGTGCCGGCGAGCCGGTCGCGAACCTCGAGGCCGCCCAGCTGGTCGGGGAGGACGGGGCCGGTGTCTACCGCGCGCTCCTGGACTGACGAGCTCGCCGACCTGCGGGCGCTGGTCGCCTTCCGTCTCGCCGGGCAGCGGTCCTCCCGTCGGCGCCGGCTGCGCTGGCTGGTCCCGGGCCTGATCACCGTCTCCGTCCTGCTGGTCGGCATGCTCGCGGGCCTCGACGCCGACCCGGACCGGACCGACCAGCTGCGGCGGCTGTTCCCGGTCGGCTGCCTGGCGTTCCTGGGTCTCGTGGTCGTCTCCGCGGTCGCCTCCGGTGGCGGCCGTGAGCTGCTGCCCCGCGACGGCGCCTCGGCGTACCCGGTGAGTCCGGTCGTCGACCACCTCGGTGCCCTGCTCCTCGCGCCGCTCAGCGTGGCCTGGTTGTTCCAGGCCTGGACCCTGCTCGGGGTGGTGTCCTACCTCGTCGCCCCCGCCGCCGTGCTCCCCGCGGTGGTCGTGGTGCTCGCCTGGCTGTGCGCCGCCACCGCCGCCGGTCAGGTGGCCGGCTGGGCTGCCGAGGCGGTACGCCGCACCCGGCATGGCAAGGCGTGGCTCCGCGGCGCCCTGGCCGTCGGCATCCTGGCGGTGACGGGCCTCGCGCTGGCCGGCCCCGGCGTGGACCTCGGCAACCCGTCGGGGCTGCGCTTTCTGACGGACGCGGCCCGGCACCCGTTCGGTGCCACCTGGCTGGTCACCGTGGTCGGCCTGCTGCTGGCGACCGTGGCGCTGGTGCTGCTCGGTGCGCTGCCGGCCCGCTCGGCTGCCCGCCGGCTGCCGAGGGACGAGGCCCGCCTCGAGACCGGCAACCACCCGGCCCGCCCGCACCCGACCAGTGACTTCGCCGCGCTGCACCGGATCGACCGGGCGTCGGTGCTCCGGTCACTGCCGCTGCGCCGTGGCCTGATCACGCTGGGAATCTCGCCCGGCCTGATCGCGCTGGCCGCCGACCTCGACTGGGACACCGTGATCCTGCTGCCCGGCCTCGCGGCCTCCGGTGGGGCGCTGCTGTTCGGCGTCAACGCCTGGTGCCTGGACGCGCGCGGCGCGCTCTGGCGCGAGAGCCTGCCGGTCTCCGCGGGGCTGGCGTTCACGGTCCGTGCGACCGTCCTGCTCGAGCTGCTGCTGGCCGCGTCCGCGGTGTCGGTGCTGCTCGGGTCCCTGCGGGCCGGTGTTCCGACGCTGTCCCAGGGGCTCGCCCTGGCCTGCATCTGGGTGGTCGCCGCGCTGATGGTCGTCTCCGCCTCGATGCGCTGGTCGCTGCGCAAGCCGTTCGCCGTGGACCTGCGGAGCGCCCGGGCCACCCCGGCCCCGCCCGGCGTGATGGTCGGCTACTCGGGCCGGCTGGCGCTGGCCACCACCGTGGTCAGCCTGTTCTTCTCCGGCCTGGCCGTGCTCCCGTGGCCGTTCAGCATCGGCTTCGCGCTGCCGCTGCTGCTGGTCTCGCTCCTCCGGCTGCGCCGCGCCCGCCGTGGCTGGGAGGACCCGTTCGCGCGGTCCCGGGTGGTCGTCACGGTGGCCGCGTAGCTCAACCGTGGCGCTCGGCGCAGTCCTGCTGCGCGCGGCTGAGGCGGCGTACGGCGGGTGAGGACGCGTCGCCGGACAGGCCGTCGGTGGCGGCCTCCCGGATCTGCGCGTCGGTGAGCCGGTCGCGGAAGCAGTCCTCGAAGGCCGGCACGTCGAGGGTCTTGGTGACCTTCTTCTGCGCCCGGCCGGCCACCTCGGTGAAGTCGACGCAGCCGAACCACGCCTCGACCCAGGCGGCCGCGGCGTCATGGTCGAGCGACGGCAGTGTCTCCACCACCGCGCCCGACTCGTCGAGGATGCCGTCGTCGCTGAGCTGCTCGCTGCTGCGGGCGGTGGCCAGCCGGTTGCCGAAACAGGCGGCGGCGTCGGCCGAGTCGGGGCTGGTGCCGGCGAAGAGGGCGACCAGACCGTCGGCGACCACCCCTCCCGCCGGGGTGCTCGGCCTTGCCTCGTCACTGTCCGGCGGGTCGTCGATCTCCGGGCCCGAGCACCCGACGGCGCCGAACGCGACGACGCAGGCGAGCGCCAGCAGCCACCTCACTCGTCGGTCG
This sequence comes from Nocardioides sp., assembly GCA_040512455.1. Lineage (GTDB taxonomy): Bacteria > Actinomycetota > Actinomycetes > Propionibacteriales > Nocardioidaceae > Nocardioides. Next base: position 7,128 of record JBEVFC010000122.1, on the reverse strand, counting down.
CCTGAAGCATCGCGTTGCAGGCGTTGAGGTCCTTGCGGAAACCTTCGAGGCCGGTGGCCTCCTTGCCGGAGTAGAACGCGGTCAGCGACCGCTCCCAGTCGTCCCGGTCGATGTCCTTGAGGCAGTCGGCGTACTCGTCGAGCTCCTCGGCCGAGGCCTTCGGGTGCTCCTTCTTGCGGTCCAGCGCGATCGCGTCGAAGTCCGCGCATGCGAGCCGGGCCGTCGCCAGCCCGGCTGCCACCGGGCGGGGGACCTGGCGCTCCCCGGCCAGCACCTCCCGGACCGCCGCGCGGCGCGCGTCCAGCTGTCGGGTCAGCAACTCGGCCTTCACGAGCGGGTCGGTGCCGACCTCGCCGACCCAGGTCTCGGCAACACAGTCGGCGCTCTCGCGCTCGGCCTCGCCGGAGGTGTTGGTGACCAGGGCGGGCTCGAGGTTGTCCGCGGCCGTCTGCTCGTCGTCGTCGAGCGAGCAACCCGCGACCAGGAGGGTGAGCACGACGGCCACCGACGCGGTCCGCCCGAGGGAGGACGCAGCTCGGCGGGGACGCATGGCGTCACCGTAGCGGGACTCCGTTCCAGTCGTCCCGCAACGGCCACTAGGTTGAGGGACATGGACTTCGCCCCCAGCCCGCGAGCGGCCGACCTGGCCGGCCGCGTGGCCACCTTCATGGCCGAGGAGATCGAGCCGGTCGAGGCGGACTACCACCGTGACCTTGCCGCCGCACGCCGGGACGGCGACCCGTGGACGCCCCTGCCGGTGCTCGGGGAGCTCAAGGCCAAGGCCCGGGCGCAGGGGCTGTGGAACCTCTTCCTCCCGCGGGAGCACGCGGGGGAGTACGCCGCCCGGTTCGGCACGGATGGCGGCGAGGGGCTGACCAACGTGGACTACGCGCCGATCGCCGAGCTCACGGGCAGGTCCGCGATCGCGCCGCTGGTCCTCAACTGCAATGCGCCCGACACCGGCAACATGGAGGTGCTGCTGCGGTACGGCAGCGACCAGCAGAAGGCCGAGTGGCTCGAGCCGCTGCTCGACGGCCGGATCCGCAGCGCCTTCGGGATGACCGAGCCCGGCGTCGCCTCCTCCGACGCGACCACCATGGAGGCGACCGCCGTCGTCGACGGTGACGAGGTCGTGGTCAACGGGCGCAAGTGGTGGACCACGGGCGTCGGCAACCGCGACTGCAAGGTCCTCATCGTCATGGGACTCGCCCAGCCGGTCGGGGCCGCTCCCGAGGTCGACCGGCATCACCGGCACACGATGGTGCTGGTCCCGATGAACGCCCCCGGTGTGAAGGTCGAGCGGATGCTCAGCACGATGGGCATCCAGGACGAGCCCCTCGGGCACGGCGAGGTCTCGTTCACCGACGTCCGGGTCCCCGTCACCAACATCATCTCCGGGCCGGGAGAGGCGTTCGCGATCGCCCAGGGCCGGCTCGGCCCCGGCCGGGTGCACCACTGCATGCGGCTGATCGGGCTGGCCGAGGCGGCGCTCGAGGCGGCCTGCCGCCGCGGACTCGACCGCACCGCGTTCGGCAAGCCGCTGGTCAACCTCGGCGGCAACCGCGAGCGGATCGCCGATGCCCGGATCGCCATCGACTCGACCCGGCTGCTGGTGCTGAACGCGGCCTGGAAGCTCGACCGGGGCGGACCGCTCCACGCGCTCTCCGAGGTCAGCCAGATCAAGGTGGCCGCGCCGAGCATGGCCCAGCAGGTCATCGACTTCGCCATGCAGATCCATGGCGGCGCCGGGCTCTCCGACGACTTCATGCTCTCCGCCGCCTGGACCAGCGCGCGCGCCCTCCGGTTGGCCGACGGCCCCGACGAGGTGCATCGGGGCATGGTCGCCCGCCTCGAGCTCGGGAAGTACGACCGATGAGCCGCGTCCTGGTCACCGGCGCCGCGGCCGGGCTCGGCGCCGCGCTGGCTCGGGCGTACGCCGCGCGCGGGGACGACGTGCTCGCCACCGACCTGGCGGGCGACGGGCTCGAGCCGTTCCAGCACCAGCTGCGCCTCGACATCACCTCCGACGACGACTGGTCCGCCGCCCGCGTTTGGGTCGAGGAGCACTGGGGCGGTCTGGATGTCCTGGTCAACAACGCGGGGGTCGCCGGCGGCGGCCGGATCGATGTCGCGGCCATGGAGGAGTGGTCCTGGATCACCGAGATCAACCTCTTCGGCGCGGTCCGCGGCACCCGCACGTTCGTGCCGGGCTTCAAGGCGCAGCGCTCCGGCACGATCGTCAACGTGGCCTCGCTGGCCGGTCTCGTGCACCCCGCCGGAATGGCGTCGTACAACGCGGTGAAGGCGGCGGTCGTGGCGTTCACCGAGACCGCCGGCCACGAGCTCGCGGAGTACGGCGTGCACTGCGCGGTCGTCTGTCCGTCGTACTTCCGGACCAACCTGATGGACGGGCTGCGCGGCGCCGACGAGCGCGTGGGGGCGGTGATGGGGCAGCTGGTCGCCAACGCGCCGCACTCGGCCGACGACATCGCCGCCGAGATCCTGGCCGGCCTCGAGCGAGGGGAGGAAGTGATCATTCCGGACGAAGCCGCCCGCAGGGCGTGGTCACTGAAGCAGAATGACCGCGCGGCCTACGACACCGTCATGCGACAGCAGGCGGCCAAACTGAACCAGGTGGACGAGTGACGTCATCCGGCCCGGCGGACGACGCCGGCAACCCCTCGCGGGACGTCCGCGACGAGGACTCCTTCGACGTCGGCGCGGTCGCCGCGTGGCTGCGTGAGCACGCGGACCCGGCTTTCGCGCAGGTGGTCGCCGGCACCCCGGAGGTGCGGCAGTTCCCCGGCGGCGCGTCGAACCTGACGTACCTGCTGCGCTACCCCGCAGGCGACCTGATCCTGCGCCGGCCGCCGAGCGGGCGGAAGGCCAAGGGCGCGCACGACATGGGTCGCGAGTTCCGGGTGCAGGCGGCGCTGGCTCCGGTCTTCCCGCGGGTGCCCGCGATGGTCGGCCTCTGCGAGGACGAGTCGGTGATCGGCTCCGAGTTCTACGTGATGGAGAAGGTCGACGGCACCATCCTGCGTCAGGACTTCCCGCCGGAGCTCGAGATCACCATCGAGCAGGTCAACCGCCTGTGTGGCAACGCGATCGACGTCCTCATCGACCTGCACCAGGTCGACCCGGCCACCCCCGGGCTGGCCGAGTTCGAGAAGGGGCCGGGGTACGTCGAGCGACAGGTCGGCGGCTGGGTCCACCGCTTCCGGCAGGCCCGCACCGACGACGTCGGCGACTTCGAGCCGGTGATCGCGTGGCTCGAGGAGCACCGGCCCGACGACGTCCGCCACTGTCCGATCCACAACGACTTCCGGTTCGACAACCTGGTGCTGGCGTCCGACGACCCGATGCGGATCGTCGGCGTCCTCGACTGGGAGATGGCCACCATCGGAGACCCGCTGATGGACCTCGGCTGCACGCTGGCCTACTGGGTCCAGGAGGACGACGACGAGTTCTTCCACGCCTTCCGCCGGCAGCCGACCACGGCGCCGGGGATGTGGTCGCGCGAGGAGGTCGTCGGCTACTACTGCGAGCAGATGGACCTCACCGTGACCGAGGAGCAGTGGCGGTTCTACGAGACCTTCGGGCTGTTCCGGCTCGCGGTCATCGCCCAGCAGATCTACTACCGCTACTTCCACGGCCAGACCAGCAACCCGGCGTACGCCATCTTCGGCGAGGCCACGACGTACCTCGAACGCCGGTGCCGTCAGGTGATCGGCTGATGGGCAGGCTGCTGCTGGTTCGTCACGGCCAGGCGTCCTGGGGCGCGGACGACTACGACGTGCTCTCGCCGCTCGGCTGGGAGCAGTCCCGGCTGCTCGGCGACTCGCTCGGTGCCCGCAGCCTGGTGCCCGACCTGGTGCTGCACGGCAGCATGCGCCGGCACCGCGAGACCGCCGAGGCGACCCTGGAGCGGGCCGGATGGTCCGGGGTCGAGGCCGCCGAGGACCAGGGCTGGAACGAGTTCGACCACGTCGGGATGCTGGCCGCCGAGCCGGTGGCGTTCGGCGTGAAGGGGCCGAGCAAGGCGGAGTTCCAGGCCTGGTTCGAGACGGCCACGGACCGGTGGGTCTCCGGCTCCTTCGACGCGGACTACACCGAGAGCTTCGCGGCGTTCGGCACCCGCGTCCTGGAGGCACTGCGGCGAGCCCAGTCCCGGGTCGGCCCGGACGGCACCGCCGTGGTCTTCACGTCCGGCGGCCCGGTCTCCTGGGTGGCCGCGGCGCTCCTGGCCGGTGGCCCGGAGAACATCGACCCGGCGGCCGGTCGCATCTGGGCCTCGCTCAACCGGGTGGTCGTGAACTCCTCGGTGACCAAGGTCGTGCACGGCTCACGCGGCACCACCCTGGTGTCGTTCAACGAGCACGTTCACCTCGAGGGCGACGTGCTCACCTACCGCTGAGAGGTCCCCGGGTCAGCCGGGGACGGGGACCTCGACGCGGGGCGGGGCCGACTCGATCAGCCGCACAAGGAGCGCACGGTCACCCGCGACCTCCACGCGGTCGATCCGGCGCTCGATGAACATGTCGTAGATGGCGTCGGGGTCCGCCTCGACCACCACGTCCGGGCTCTCGATGGGGCCGTCCCGGACCTCGCCGTCGACCAGCGAGGCGACCTCGCTCCCCACCCGGAACTCGAAACGACCCGGCGGGGCCTGCGGTGCGAGCGCCACGTCCATTGCGTTGCCGAGCCAGCCCACGAAGAGCTGCGGCGCGGCGCTCGGCGGGCCCAGGGAGCGAGCGCCCCAGCGAGCCAGCTCGCGCATCGCCGAACGCAGGTCGCGCCCGTACTCGGTGAGCTCGTAGACCCGGGAGGCCGCCGGGGGCGGGAGGGTCGTCCGGTTGACGATGCCGTGCGACTCGAGGTCGCGGAGCCTGGCCGCCAGGACGTTGGTCCCGATGCCCGGCAGCCCGTCGACGAGGTCGGTGTAGCGCCGAGGTCCGCGCATCAGCTCCCGCACGACCAGCAGGGACCACCGGTCGCCGACGAGATCCAGTGCGTGCGCCATGGGGCAGTACTGGTCATAGCGCTTGGTCATGCGGCCAGCATAGGCGTCGCAACTGACGAATCGCAAGAAAAGGCTTGCAAAAATGAAGCAGCAATGTTTATCGTCCTAGTCATGACTATGAAAATGAAAGTGACCGACGAGGTGGACTCCTCGCGCGGTCGGTGGCTGGCCCTGGGCCTGCTGTGCGTCGTTCAGTTCATGGTCGTCCTCGACATCGCGATCGTGAACGTGGCACTGCCCTCGATCAAGGTGGACCTCGGGTTTTCGCAGGGCGATCTCCAGTGGGTGATCAGTGCCTACGCTCTCGTCTTCGGCGGGTTCCTTCTCCTCGGCGGCCGGGCCGCCGACATCCTCGGCCGCCGGCGGGTCTTCCTCGGTGGCATCGCCGTGTTCACGGTGGCCTCGCTGCTGGCCGGACTGGCCTGGTCCGACGGTTCGCTGATCGCGGCCCGGGCCGCCCAGGGCCTGGGGGCAGCGATCATCACGCCCGCAGCGCTGTCGATCCTGTCGGTCACGTTCCCGGAGGGTCGTGAGCGCAACATCGCTCTCGGCGCCTGGGGTGCCGTCGGCGGCTTCGGTGCCGTGGCCGGGGTTCTCCTGGGGGGCATCCTCACCGACGCGCTCAGCTGGGAGTGGATCTTCTTCGTCAACGTCCCGGTGGGCGTCGCCGCGTTCGTGATCGCGCCCTTCCTCCTGCAGGAGAGCCGTGACGCGCAGGTGACGAGGTTCGACCTGCCGGGGGCGGTGCTGGTGACCGCGGGCCTCTCGACGCTGGTCTACGCCGTCACCCAGGCCGGGCAGGAGGGCTGGCTGGCACAGGAGACGCTGGCGTCCTTCGGGATCTCGACGGTGCTGCTCGCCGGCTTCGTCGGCTGGGAGCTTCGCCACCCGGATCCGCTGATGCGCTTCGGGATCCTGCGCACCCGGACCGTGAGCGGCGCCAACGTGGCCGGCTTCATCATGGGGACGGCGATGTTCTCCATGTTCCTGATGCTGACCCTCTACATGCAGCAGGTGCTCGGCTACTCGCCGATGCGCACGGGCGTCGCCTACCTCGCGGTTGCCGGTACGGCGATCCTCTGGTCGGCCGTCGCTGCCCAGCTGGTCACCCGCATCGGGGTGAAGCCGGTCCTCGTGGTTGGGATGGCCGCGCTCACCGCGGGCCTCGTGTTCTTCACCCAGGTGTCCGTCGACGGTTCCTACGTGAGTGACCTGCTCCCGGGCTTCCTGCTCGTCGGGCTCGGGATCGGGTTCTCCTTCGTGCCGATCTCGATCGCTGCGCTCGCCGGCATCGAGCCGGCGGAGGCGGGGCTCGCGTCCGGGCTGATCAACACCTCGCAGCAGATCGGCGGGGCGCTCGGCATCGCCGCCCTGTCGACGATCGCGACGTCCGCCACCGAGGACGCGGTGGCCACCGGCTCCGCGCTCCCGGTGGCGCTCGTCGACGGCTTCTCCTCGGCCTTCCTCGTCGGTGCCGTGTTCGCCGCCCTCGGACTCGTCGCGGCCCTGGTGCTGATCCGCCGCGACGAGCTCGCGGACGTGGAGGTCACCGCTCCGGTGGAGGAGCCGGTCCTCGACGCCGCCTGATCCGTCTCATCCGTCCCGACCGGCCTGCCGCATCGCGGCAGGCCGGTCCCTCACGTTCAGCGGACGGCGTACCGGTCCAGGGCCAAGACCTTGACCCACGCGGTGACGAAGTCGCCCACGAACTTCTCCGCGGCGTCATCGCTGGCGTAGACCTCCGCGAGGGCGCGCAGCTCCGAGTTCGAGCCGAACACCAGGTCGACCCGGCTGCCGGTCCAGGTCACCTCGCCGGCGGCATTGCGGGCCTCGAACGTCTCCTGCGTGTCGTCGGTGGCCTTCCACGTGGTGCCGAGGTCGAGCAGGTTCACGAAGAAGTCGTTGGTCAGCGACCCGACGTTCTGGCTGAGCACGCCCTGCGAGGACTGTCCGGTGTTGGCGCCGAGGACCCGGAGACCGCCCACGAGCACGGTCATCTCGGGCGCGCTGAGGGTCAGCAGGTTGGCGCGGTCGAGGAGGAGGTACTCCGCGGGCAGGCGCTGGCCCTTGCCGAGGTAGTTGCGGAACCCGTCCACGGTCGGCTC
>JBEVFC010000104.1:0-8460 GCA_040512455.1 Nocardioides sp. | reverse complement strand
AGTAGAGCCGGTCGGAGGTGTCGTAGTCGGTCGAGACGGTCTCGGGGTTGCAGTTGACCATCACGGTCTCGTAGCCGGCCTCGCTGAGCGCGAGCGACGCGTGCACGCAGGAGTAGTCGAACTCGATGCCCTGGCCGATCCGGTTGGGTCCGCTGCCCAGGATGATCACCGCCGGCCGCTCCCGCGGCTGCACCTCGGTCTCCTCGTCGTACGACGAGTAGTGGTACGGCGTGGTGGCCGCGAACTCGGCGGCGCAGGTGTCGACCGTCTTGTAGACCGGGCGGATGCCGAGCGCGTGACGGACCCCGCGAACCACGGCCGGGCTCAGGTCCCGGATCCGGCCGATCTGGACGTCGGAGAAGCCGTGCCGCTTGGCCCGGCGCAGCACCTGCGGGGTCAGCTCCGGCGACGCGGCGATCTCACCGGCGATCTCGTTGATCAGCGCGAGCTGGTCGAGGAACCACGGGTCGATCTTGGTGGCCTCGAACACCTCCTCCGGGGTGGCTCCGGCCCGGATCGCGTCCATGACCTTCTTGAGCCGCCCGTCGTGCGGGGTGCGGATGTCCTCGAGGATCGCGTCCTTGTCAAGGTCCACCCACTGGTGGCTCCAGTCGAAGACCGCGGCCCCCGCTCCCGACGCGGGTGCCTCGAGGGACCGCAGCGCCTTCTGCAGCGCCTCGGTGAAGTTGCGGCCGATCGCCATCGCCTCGCCGACCGACTTCATGTGCGTGGTCAGCGTCCGGTCGGCGCCAGGGAACTTCTCGAACGCGAACCGGGGCACCTTCACGACCACGTAGTCGAGCGTCGGCTCGAAGCTGGCCGGCGTCTCCCTGGTGATGTCGTTGGGGATCTCGTCCAGGGTGTAGCCGATCGCGACCTTGGCGGCGATCTTGGCGATCGGGAAGCCGGTGGCCTTGGAGGCCAGCGCACTGGACCGCGAGACCCGCGGGTTCATCTCGATGACGACCAGGCGCCCGTCGTCGGGGTTCACGGCGTACTGGATGTTGCAGCCGCCGGTGTCCACGCCGACGGCGCGGATGATGCCGATCGCCATGTCGCGCATCTGCTGGTACTCGCGGTCGGTGAGCGTCATCGCCGGCGCGACGGTGATCGAGTCACCGGTGTGCACGCCCATCGGGTCGAGGTTCTCGATCGAGCAGATGATCACCACGTTGTCCGCGGTGTCACGCATGACCTCGAGCTCGTACTCCTTCCAGCCGATGATCGACTCCTCGAGGAGCACCTCGGTGGTCGGGCTGGCGGCCAGGCCGGCGCCGGCGATCCGGCGCAGGTCGTTCTCGTCGTACGCCATCCCCGAGCCGGTGCCGCCCATGGTGAAGCTCGGCCGCACCACCATCGGGTAGCCGAGCTCGTCGGCCGCGCCGAGGCAGTCGTCCATGGTGTGGCAGATGACGCTGCGGGAGCACTCGCCGCCGAGGTCCTCGACGATCTTCTTGAACTGCTGGCGGTTCTCGCCGCGGTCGATGGCCTCGATGGACGCACCGATCAGCTCGACGCCGTACTTCTCGAGCACGCCGTTGGCGTCCAGCGCCACGGCGCAGTTGAGCGCGGTCTGGCCGCCGAGGGTGGCCAGCAGCGCGTCGGGGCGCTCCAGGGCGATCACCTTCTCGACGAACTCGGCCGTGATCGGCTCGACGTACGTCGCGTCGGCGAACTCGGGGTCGGTCATGATCGTGGCCGGGTTGGAGTTGACCAGGATGACCCGGATCCCCTCGTCCTTGAGCACCCGGCAGGCCTGGGTCCCGGAGTAGTCGAACTCGCAGGCCTGGCCGATGATGATCGGGCCGGACCCGATGACCAGGACGCTCTTGATGTCCTCACGCCTGGGCACGGTTGGCCTCCATGAGCTCGCAGAACCGGTCGAACAGGTACGCCGCGTCGTGCGGGCCGGCGGCGGCCTCGGGGTGGTACTGCACGGAGAAGCTCCTCAGGTCACCGTCGGGAGAACGCAGCTCGAGTCCCTCGACGACGTCGTCGTTGAGGCAGACGTGGCTCACTGTCGCCACGCCGTACGGCGTCTCGGTGGGCCGGTCGAGCGGCGCGTCGACCGCGAAGCCGTGGTTGTGGGAGGTGACCTCGACCTTGCCGGTGGTGCGGTCCATCACCGGCTGGTTGATGCCCCGGTGGCCGTACTTCAGCTTGTACGTGCCGAAGCCCAGGGCGCGGCCGAACAGCTGGTTGCCGAAGCAGATGCCGAAGTAGGGCAGGCCCTGCTCCAACGCCCCCTTCAACAGCTCGACCTGGCCGGTGGTGGCCGCCGGGTCGCCGGGACCGTTGGAGAAGAACAACCCGTCGGGCCGCAGCGCCAGCACCTCCTCGAGCGGCACGGTGGCGGGCAGCACATGCACCTCGATGCCGCGCTCGGCCATCATCCGCGGGGTGTTCGCCTTGATGCCGAGGTCGACGGCGGCGACGGTGAACCGCTTCTCCCCCACCGCCGGGACGACGTAGGCCTCGGTCGTGGAGACCTCGCCGGCCAGCTCGGCGCCGGCCATCGGTGCGGTGTCGCGGACCCGGGCCAGCAGCGCGTCGGTGTCGGTCTCCGTCGAGGAGATGCCGACCCGCATCGCGCCCCGCTCGCGCAGGTGCCGCGTGAGCGCCCGGGTGTCGATGCCCGAGATGCCGACCACGCCCTGCTCGCGGAGCTCGTCGTCGAGGGTGCGGACGGACCGCCAGTTGGAGGGGACCCGCGCTGGGTCGCGGACGACGTACCCACTGACCCAGATCCTGCGGGACTCCGGGTCGTCGTCGTTCATGCCGGTGTTGCCGATGTGCGGGGCGGTCATCACGACGACCTGGCGGTGGTACGACGGGTCGGTGAGGGTCTCCTGGTAGCCGGTCATGCCGGTGGAGAACACCGCCTCGCCGAACGTCTCGCCGGTCGCGCCGTACGCGTCGCCGTGGAACACCCGCCCGTCCTCGAGGACCAGCACAGCGGCCCTCACGCCAGCTTCCCGTCGATCACGGTGGGCGTGCCGCGCAGGAACGTGGCGACCACCCGGCCGGGCAGCTCCATCCCGGCGTACGGCGTGTTCCGCGACAGGGAGGCCACCTCGGCGGAGTCGACGACCCGGCGTACCGAGGGGTCGTAGAGCACGATGTTCGCCGGCTCGCCCTCGGCGATCGGGCGGCCGTGCGTGGTGACCCGGCCGATCCGGGCCGGGGTGGCGGACATCCGCTCGGCGACGCCGGCCCAGTCGACGAGACCGGTGTCGACCATCGTCTCCTGCACGATCCGCAGCGCGGTCTCGAGGCCGAGCATGCCGAACGCGGCGGCCTGCCACTCGCAGTCCTTGTCCTCGTGCGGGTGCGGCGCGTGGTCGGTGGCGACGATGTCGATCGTGCCGTCGGCCAGTGCGGCCCGCAGCGCCTCGACGTCCGTGGCGGTGCGCAGCGGCGGGTTGACCTTGTAGATCGGGTCGTAGGTCGCGGCCAGCTCGTCGGTGAGGATCAGGTGGTGGGGGCACACCTCGGCGGTGACGTCCCAGCCCTTCTCCTTGGCCCAGCGGATGATCTCGACGGAACCGGCGGTCGAGACGTGGCAGACGTGCAGCCGCGAGCCGACGTGCGCGGCGAGCAGGCAGTCACGGGCGATGATCGCCTCCTCGGCGACCGCGGGCCAGCCGCGGCGGCCGAGACGACCGGAGAGGTCGCCCTCGTTCATCTGAGCGTCCTCGGTGAGCCGGGGCTCCTGGGCGTGCTGGGCGACGACGCCGTCGAAGGCCTTGACGTACTCCAGCGCCCGGCGCATCAGCACCGGGTCGCTCACGCACTTGCCGTCGTCCGAGAACACCCGGACCCGGGCCGCGGAGTCTGCCATCGCGCCGAGCTCGGCGAGGCGCTCGCCGGCCAGCCCGACGGTGACCGCGCCGACCGGGAAGACGTCGCAGTACCCAGCCTCGCGTCCGAGCCGCCAGACCTGCTCGACGACGCCGGCGGTGTCGGCGACCGGGTCGGTGTTGGCCATGGCGTGCACGGCGGTGAAGCCGCCCAGCGCGGCGGCCTGGGTGCCGGTCTCGACCGTCTCCGCGTCCTCACGTCCAGGCTCCCGGAGGTGGGTGTGCAGGTCGACGAGGCCGGGCAGGGCGACCAGCCCGGTGGCGTCGATGACCTCGGCGCCGTCGGCCGCAAGGTCGGCGCCGATCTCGGCGATCTTCCCGTCGCGCAGCAGCAGGTCGGTCGGCTCGCCGCCGAGGATGGCGGCCCCCTTGATGAGGTACGTCGTCATGCGCCCGCTCCCGTCGTGGTGTTCAGTGCTGAGCTGTCGAGCGTGGCGACGGCCGGCTCGTTGCCGCCGAGCAGCAGGTAGAGCACCGCCATCCGCACCGCGACGCCGTTGGTGACCTGCTCGACGATCACCGAGCGCTCGGAGTCCGCGACGTCGGCGGTGATCTCCATGCCGCGGATCATCGGGCCGGGGTGCATCACGATCGTGTGGTCCTGCAGCGTGTTCATCCGGCGGCCGTCGAGGCCGTAGCGGCGGCTGTACTCGCGCACCGTCGGGAAGAACGATGCGTTCATCCGCTCCCGCTGGACCCGCAGCATCATCACCGCGTCAGTCTTGGGCAGCACCGCGTCGAGGTCGTAGGACGTGGCCACGCCCCAGGTGTCCACGCCGTACGGCAGCAGCGTCGGCGGCGCGACCAGGGTGACCTCGGCGCCGAGCGTCTGGAGCAGCAGTGCGTTGGAGCGGGCCACCCGGCTGTGCAGGACGTCGCCGACGATCGCCACCCGGCGACCGTCGAGGTCGCCGAGGTGCCGGCGCATCGTGAAGGCGTCGAGCAGGGCCTGGGTCGGGTGCTCGTGGGTGCCGTCGCCAGCGTTGATGACGCTGGAGCGCGACCAGCCGGCGTTCGCGAGCAGGTGCGGCGCACCCGAGGCCCAGTGGCGTACGACGACCGCGTCGGCGCCCATCGCCTCCAGGGTCAGCGCGGTGTCCTTGAGCGACTCGCCCTTGCTCAGTGAGGAGCCCTTGCCGGAGAAGTTGATGACGTCGGCCGAGAGGCGCTTGGCGGCCGCCTCGAACGAGATCCGGGTCCGGGTCGAGTCCTCGAAGAAGAGGTTCACAATGGTGCGGCCGCGCAGGGCCGGCAGCTTCTTGATCGGCCGGTCCGCCAGCGAGAGCATCTCCTCGGCGGTGTCCAGGACCAGGTTCGCGTCGTCGCGGGTCAGGTCCGCGGCGCTCAGCAGGTGCTTCTTCATCGGATGGTCACTCCGTCGGTTCCGTCGTGCTCCTCGAGCCGCACCGCGACCTTCTCGGCCAGCGAGGTGGGCAGGTTCTTGCCGACGAAGTCGGCGCGGATCGGCAGCTCGCGGTGCCCGCGGTCGACGAGGACCGCGAGCCGGACCGCCTGCGGCCGACCGATGTCGTTCAGAGCGTCCAGGGCGGCCCGGATCGTGCGGCCGGAGTAGAGGACGTCGTCGACCAGCACCACGACCTTGCCGTCGATGCCGCCGGCCGGGATCTCGGTGGGCAGCAGGGTGCGGGCCGGGCGCATCCGCAGGTCGTCGCGGTACATCGTCACGTCGACGGAGCCGACCGGGACCTCGGCGCCCTCCACGCGCGACATGTGCCCCGCGATCCGGCGGGCCAGGTGCACGCCGCGGGTCGGGATGCCGAGGAGGACGAGGTCGTCGGCGCCCTTGTTGCGCTCGAGGATCTCGTGCGAGATGCGGGTGAGGGCCCGGGTGATGTCACCGGAGTCGAGGACGACCCGCCCGGTTTCGTCGGTCACGGGCGTCGGATCGGGTGTTGCGTTCGGGGCAGGCATCAGCGTGCCGGACCTCCTTCTCCGCCTCACTGGACGGCTCGTTAAAGGATGTCGATCGACGCCGACCCTAGCACCAGCACCTCCTCCCCTCGCACCCCCCGCCGAGGTGTGAGCTCTTGCGTGCAGAAGTGTCGTCCTGGGCGGACCAGAAGTCGCACCTCGTCGGGGTGGGTCAGAGGTCGAGGGCGTTGAGGGCGGTCTCGATGGTGCGGTGGAAGGTCGGGTAGGCGAAGTGCATGGTGCGCAGCGTGGAAACCGGGATCTCGGCGTGTACGGCGGCTGCGAGCAGGCCGAGGATCTCCCCACCGCTCGGCCCGACGACGGTGGCGCCGACGAGCACTCCCCGGGAGCCGTCCGCGACCAGCTTGATCAGCCCCGCCTCCTTCGCGATCCACCCCCGCGAGCCGAGGTCGTCGAGGGTCGCGACGACCACGGAGCCGAGCTCCTCGCGGGCCTTCGCCTCGCTGAGTCCGACGGAGGCGACCTCGGGCGAGGTGAAGGTGACCCGGCTGACCGCGCGGTAGTCCGCCCACGGCCCGTCCTTCCCCAGGATGTCGCGGACCGCGACGGCGGCCTGGTACATCGACACGTGCGTGAACGCGCCCTTGCCGGTGATGTCGCCGACCGCCCAGAGCTTCTCGCCCGCACGCATCCGCTCGTCGGTCTCCAGCACCCTCGCGTGCTCGTCGAGGCCGAGGCTCTCGAGCCCGATGCCGGCCAGGTTCGGGGTGCGTCCGGCAGCCACCAGCAGCTTGTCGGCGATCACGTCCTGGTCGGTGAGGGCGACGGTGAACGTCCCCTCGGCGTACGACACGGAGGACACCTCGACACCGGTCAGCACCTGGATGCCGTCCGCCGCGAACGCCTCCTCGAGGGCCCGGCCGGCCTCCGGCTCGTCGCTCGGCAGCAGGTGCTCCGCCATCTCGACCACGGTGACGCGCACCCCGAAGGTCGCGAACACCTGCGCGAGCTCGGCGCCGATCGCTCCGCCGCCGATCACGATGAGCGACGCGGGCAGCTCGGTCAGCCTCACTGCGTCGCGGTTGGTCCAGTACGGCGTCTCCGCCAGGCCGTCGATGGGCGGCACCGCCGGTGCCGTGCCGGTGTTGACCACGACGCCCTTGCGAGCGACGTACGTGTCACCGCCAACGTCGACCTGCCCGGGCCCGGTGATGACGCCCCGGCCGCGGACGAAGCGTGCGCCGTTCTCCTCGAGTCGCTCGACGGCGGCCTTGTCGTCCCAGTCGTCGGTCGCCTCGTCGCGGATCCGCGCGGCGACCGGTCCCCAGTCCGGGGTGATGGTGGAGGCGCCGCCGAAGTCGGGGACCCGCTCGGCGCTGCGGATCACGTGCGCCGCCGCGATCATCATCTTCGAGGGCACGCAGCCGAAGTAGGGGCACTCGCCGCCCACCAGCCGCTCCTCGACGCCGATCACGTCCAGCCCGGCCCTGCCGAGCTTGATCGCCGTGTGCTCACCGCCCGGCCCCAGCCCGAGCACCACCACGTCCACCTCATGGGTCGTCATGGCGCCAGCCTGTCAGCCCGGTCAAGACCCCCGAAGGGTCCGCGGGGCGCCGCCCGGTCAGCGCGACAGGTGCCGCGCGCGGGCGAACTGGAACAGCCCGTAGCAGGCGATCCCGATCGACAGCAGCCCGAGCAGCCAGGGTCCGAACGGCTGCTGCAGCACCTTGTGCAGGGCCGTGTCGGTGGTCCCGGACTTCTCCGGGTCCTGCGTGAACGCGGCGTACACGAACAGCACGCCGACCAGGCCGACGGCGATGCCCTTGGCGACGTACCCGACCTTGCCGAACATGAGGTAGGCCTTGCCTGCCTCACCGGACTTGCCCTCGGTGGCGAGCTTCTTCTGGTACTTCTCGTTCCAGGCCAGGTAGATCTGGCTGGCCCCGTACGCCAGGATCCCGAGCCCGATCAGCGTGAGCCACAGCTGCCCGCCGGGCAGCCCGAGGATCGTCGACGAGAGGTTCTTGGCGCCCGACCCGCCGCCACCGGAGTGCATGAGGACGCTGACCGCGCTCCAGGAGATGGAGCCGTACAGCAGCGCCTTCAGGAGGTCCGAGGCTCGGTGCTTCCACAGGTCGGCGCCGTCCTCCTCACGGTGCCCGAGGAACAGGTCGAAGAGGCGCCACAGCACCAGCAGGAACATCCCGAGCGCGACGAGCACGATCAGGAACGTGCCGAAGGGCTGCTCGGCCAGCTGGGCCACCGCACCCTTGGTGGTCGCCTTGCCCTCGTGGTCACCCATCGCGAGCTGGATGCCCAACCAGGCGAGGACGAGGTAGACCACGCCGTACACGACGAGGCCGAACCGCACCGCCTTGTCGAACCACTCGCTGTTCTCGGTACGGCGTCCGGCCCGTTCGGCCTTGTTCGCCATCTCTCCGTGTGCACTCATGTCCACTCCCTCTCCTGCGGTGACCCTAGGGCAGTACCCACCGCGCACGGTTCGACGCGTCCTAGGGTGACGGCATGGCCCACGGAACCCACGACCACGCCGACGACCCCCGCAACGCCGAAGTGCTGGTGTGGGTCAACGGAGAGCTGCACCCCCGCGATCGTGCGGTGGTGTCGGTCTTCGACTCCGGCTTCGTCCTCGGCGACGGCGTCTGGGAGGGGCTCCGGGTCAGCGGCGGCCACCCGGCGTTCCTGG
>JBEVFC010000099.1:0-39090 GCA_040512455.1 Nocardioides sp. | reverse complement strand
CACCGGGAACTCCAGGCCCTTCGCGGTGTGCAGGGTCATCAGCGTGACCACCCCGGCCTGCTCCTCGTCGGGCTCGTCGGGGATCTGGTCGGTGTCGGAGACCAGCGCCACCCGCTCCAGGAAGTCGGAGAGGCCGGGCGCGACGGTGCCGGCGTCGACGTCGGACGGGTCGGCGGACGGTCCGGCGACGGGGTCGTCGGAGACCTCCCGGGCCACGGCAACGAGCTCGGCGAGGTTCTCGACCCGGGTCTCGTCCTGCGGGTCGTCGGAGGCCTCGAGCTCGGCGAGGTAGCCGGAGCGCTCCAGCACCGACTCCAGCACCACGTCGGGCCGCTCCCCCGCGTCGACCATCGACTGCAGCTCCTCGACCATGCCGACGAAGCCCTGGATGGCCTTGAGCGAGCGGGTCGCGATGCCCGGCGCCTCGTCGGCCCGGCGCAGCGCTTCCCAGAAGATCGTCCGCTCCCGCTCGGCGTACGCCGCCACGCAGGCCTCGGCGCGGTCACCGATGCCCCGTTTGGGGACGTTGAGCACCCGGCGCAGCGAGATCTCGTCGGCCGGGTTGACCAGCATCCGGAGGTAGGCGAGCGCGTCGCGGACCTCGCGGCGCTCGTAGAAGCGCACCCCGCCGACCACCTTGTAGGGCTGGCCGGTGCGGATGAACACCTCCTCGAACACCCGGGACTGGGCGTTGGTGCGGTAGAACACCGCCACGTCGCCGGCCCGGGCGACGCCCTCGTCGGTGAGCTTGTCGATCTCCTCGGAGACGAACCGGGCCTCGTCGCGCTCGTCGTCGCCGACGTACCCGACGATCTTGGCGCCGTCGCCGGCCTGGCTCCAGAGCCGCTTGGCCTTGCGGCCCTTGTTGTTGCCGATCACCGCGTTCGCGGCGTTGAGGATGGTCTGGGTGGAGCGGTAGTTCTGCTCGAGCAGGATCGAGGTGGCGTTCGGGAAGTCCTGCTCGAAGTCCATGATGTTGCGGATGTTGGCGCCCCGGAACGCGTAGATCGACTGGTCGGCGTCACCGACCACCATCAGCTCGGCGGGCTCGACACGCTCGCCGCCGGAGCCGGTCTCCTCCATCTGGTCGGCGCAGAGCTGGTGGATGAGCGCGTACTGCGCGTGGTTGGTGTCCTGGTACTCGTCGACGAGGACGTGGCGGAAGCGTCGCCGGTAGACCTCGCGCACCTCCGGGTACGCCTGGAACAGGTGCACGGTGGTCATGATGAGGTCGTCGAAGTCGAGCGCGTTCGCGTCGCGCAGCCGCCGCTGGTAGAGCTCGTAGGCGGCGGCGTACGCCTCCTCGACGTTGTTGCGGGTGTCCTTCTTGGCGTCGTCGGGGTCGCGGAGCTCGTTCTTCTGGTTGGAGACCCAGTTGAGGACCGCCCGCGGCTGGTAGCGCTTGGGGTCGAGGTCGAGGTCCTGGCAGACCAGGGTCATCAGCCGCTTGGAGTCGGCCGCGTCGTAGATGGAGAAGCTCGACTTGAAGCCCAGCTTGTCGATCTCCTTGCGGAGGATCCGCACGCACGAGGAGTGGAACGTCGAGACCCACATGATCCGGGCCCGCTTGCCGACCAGCTCCTCGACCCGCTCCTTCATCTCCGCGGCGGCCTTGTTGGTGAAGGTGATGGCCAGGATCGAGCCGGGATGGGCCTTGCGCTCCTGGACCAGCCAGGCGATCCGGCGGGTCAGCACCCGGGTCTTGCCGGAGCCCGCGCCGGCCACCACCAGCAGCGGCGGACCGGCGTGCACGACCGCCGCACGCTGTGGCTCGTTGAGCCCCTCGAGCAAGGACTCGGTGGACGGCGTACGGCGGGGGGTGACGGCCTCGAGGCCGGGGATCGGGAACGTGCTCATCGCAGGCTCAACCCTACGTGTCCGCACCCTCCACCGCGCAGCGCCCGGGGTGGTCGTGACCCCGGCGACTCATCCCCGGACCACCCGACTGGGCCTGTCGGCGGGCCGGGGGCCGGGGCCAGCATGAGGAGAACCGTTCGGGAGGTGATGTGATCCAGCAGGCGCAGGAGCCGGACCCGGTCGAGGGTGTCTACCGGCTCGACCGCTTCGACGTCGAGGTGCGGGGTCGCTGGCGGGAGTTCGGCCGCTCCCTGGGCCTCTTCGCACTCCTGCTGGTGATCCAGCAGCCGCTGCGCCACGAGGCGCTGTTGCCGCCGGGCGACACGCCGTACGTCGACCCGGTGACGTCGCTGCGCATCTCCCTGATCCTCGACGTCGGCTTCATCATCAGCTACACCATGCTGGTCTACCGGGCGTGGGGACTGGTGCGCGCGTTCCACGCGCCGCGGCCGCTCGCCTCGCTGGCCCGGTTCATCGCCTACTACGCCGTCCCGCTGCTGGTGCTGCTCGACCTCGTCGAGGACGTCTACCTGTGGCGCCGCTACTCCGGGGACGACGCGGTGACGTCCCTCAGCATGGGTCCCTCGCAGACGATCCTCACCGTCGGAGTCTCGCTCTCCGCGGGCATCACCGTGCTGCTGGCCCTCCTCACCGACCCGCGTGTCTACTGGAAGCGGCGGGCCAGCACGATCAAGGACCGCTTCCCGCGCATGGGGCACCCGTTCGGAGCGCTGGCCGACGAGGAGGCGATGGACCGCTGGCGGGGCACGCTGTCCTCGGCGGTCGACGACGGCTCCTGCAGCTGCGGCCCCTGGGAGGTGCCGGCGCCCACGCGTGACCCCTGGCGCGACTGGGGCGTGATCTGCTGCTCGGGCGGCGGGGTCCGCTCGGCGGCGTTCAGCCTCGGCGGCCTCCAGCGCCTGAACCACGCCGGCATCTACCGCCGCGCCGATGCCGTGGTCGGCGTGAGCGGTGGCGGCTACACCAGCACGGCGTTCCACGTGCTGCGCTGGCAGAGCGGCGACACCCCCATGACGGGGGTCGAGCACGACCGCCAGTGGACCCTGGCCACGCGCGGCGCGTTCACGCCGCAGAGCCCGGAGCTGCAGTGGCTGCGCCGGCACACGCACTACGTCCTCGACTCCGTCCGGGTGGCCATCCAGGGCGCCCTCACCCTGGCGTTCGGCATCGCGGTGAACCTGGTGCTGCTCGCGATCGCGATCGGCACCACGGCATGGTTCCTCGCCTGGCTCTACCTGGCCTCCGGCTCGATCACCCTCCCCACGCCGGACCACGGCATCGAGTTCGATGCCGGCGGCGACTGGCCCATGCTGCAGTGGGTGTGGGTGGTGCCCCTGCTCGGGCTGGCCGCGTTCGTCGGCGAGCGCGCCTTCGACCGGTTCCACACCGTGCCGCACGAGGCCCGGACGGTGGCCCGCGCCATCTCGACGTACCTGCTGTCCGGAGGGCTGGTGCTCACCGGGCTGGTGTTCGGCCTGCCGGCGCTCGTGGTCGGGCTGTACGACTACGCGGACTCCAGCGGCTCCGCCTGGGCGGGGCTCATCCACGCGCTCGGCATCGTGCCCAGCGAGCGCTGCCGCGAGGTGCTGGACGCCGGGGGTACGGCGGCCTGCGGGGTCGAGCGGGGACTGACCGAGGGAAGTCCGGCGATCGCCACCGCCTCGATCCTCACCATCGTCACCTCCATCCTGGCCGTCCTGGCCTCCGTCAAGGGAGCCTCCAAGTCGTCGACGGGCACCGCGTCCGGGTTCAGCGGCTTCCTGCGGAAGGTCTGGGACAAGATCAAGGATCCGATCGTGCCGTGGCTGGCGGTCATGCTGATCCTGCTGGTGCTCGTGGTCGCCCTGGTCCGGTGGACGGCGATCCTGACCACCCGTCCGGAGCGGCTCGACGACTGGCGCTTCGCCCTGTTCGCGGCGATCGCTCTCGCGTTCCTCAAGGTGTTCAGCGAACCCAACCGGACGTCCCTGCACCACTTCTTCCGCGAGCGGATCTCCTACGCGTTCCTGGTCCGCCGTCGCTACCAGAAGATCCGGTCCCTGCCGTACAGCGAACCGCTTCGTTTCTCGCGGTCCAGGCCACCGGCCGGCGGGGCGGGGCCGCGCCTGGTCACCTGTGCGGTCGCCAACGCCAGCGACCCGACCCTGATCCCCTCGCAGCGCGGCTGCACCCCGTTCGTCTTCGACGACGAGGCGATCGGGCTCACCGACCGGATGCTGCCCGACGCGGCGGCCCGGCGCGGCAGCGCGACGTACGAGTTCGCGGCGGACTACGGCTACCGCGACGCGACCATCCCCTCGGCGGTGGCGATGAGCGCGGCCGCGTTCTCCCCCCTGGCGGGCCGCGAGAACGTCCGTCTGGGGCCCTACCGCGCGGTGCTCGCGCTCGGCAACGCCCGGCTCGGCGTCTGGCTGCCCAACCCTCTGTGGGTGGACGCCGGCAAGCTGGCCCGCCGCCAGGCCACGCTGCGCGATCCCGACTTCGCCCGCACCTGGAACGGCCTGACCTGTGCCGACGCGAAGGCGGTGTGGGAGAAGCTCGGCTCGGCCCGTCCCTGGGCACGGATGACCTGCGAGGCCGCGGAGGCACGGGGACCGGTCCGGCATGCGCACCTGTGGCAGCGCACCCCACCCCACGACGTGGCCCGGCCCTTCTGGGCCCCCGCCTGGGAGATGGCCCGCACGGTGATCAAGAAGCCCGGGATGACCCGGGTGGTGCGGGAGGGGATCGGGCGGGCCTCCATCTACGACCGGTTCCTCTACGTCACCGACGGCGGGCACTACGACAACCTCGGCCTGATCGAGGCGCTGCGCCGCCGGCCCCGACGGATCTTCGTGCTGGACGCCTCCAACGACCCGGAGGACACCTTCCGGGCGCTCGGCCTCGCGGTCGCCACCGCGCGCATGGACCTCGACTGCGAGCTGGTGCTGGACCCGCGGCCGATGCGCCGGCTCCAGGAGCAGCGCTCGGCGGCGGCGTGGTGCACGGGTACGGCGACGTTCCCCGACGGCACCACCTGCTCGGTCTACCTCGTCAAGGCGATCATGATCGACAACATGTCGTGGGACGTGGAGACCTACGCCGCCTCCAACCTCGACTTCCCGCGCACCAGCACCGGCAAGCAGCTCTACAGCGAGTTCGACTTCGAGGCGTACCGCATCCTCGGCAGCCGCGCGGTCGAAGAGCTGCTCGCGTCACCGGAGTACCTCCGGCGAGAGGCCGCGATCGCCGCCGACGAGAGGGCAGCGGCCGACGCGGCGCTGGCGGAGGTGATCGAGCGGCTGCAGGCCGCCGAGGCCCGGGTCGAGGCGGCCACGGAGGAGGAACGGCCGGCCGCGGTGACCCTGTTCACCGAGGCGCTCGGCGACAAGACGGTGTCCGAGCGGCGGGCACGGCTGGCCCGGCTGGCGGCCAGCGCCGCCCAGGAGGCGGCGTACGGCTGAGCGGTTCCGTCAGCCCGAACCCGCCGACCGCAGGCCGAGGACCACCGGGGCCGACGAGGCGGGCAGCAGGGTGGCCCGGTCCTCGGGCAGCACCAGTCGCGCCGCGACGCCGGGAGCGATGCGGTAGGGCTGGGCGAGCAGGGTGCCGCCGAGCCCCCGGCGGAGCCGGGACATCTCGGCCCGGACCGTGACCACCCGGCTCGCGTCGGAGAACAGGTCGTCGGCCAGCTGGGCGGCGGAGCGGCCGTCGGCCCCGGCAAGGACCAGGGCCAGCATCAGCTCGGCGTGCCGGGGGCTGAGCGGATGGCTCCAGGTGCCCGCCTCGCCGGTGACGCGCACCTCGGGTCGACCGGTCAGGTCGACCTCCATGGCGGCGGCACCAGCCTGGTGCCCTCCGAGCCGCAGCAGCCACCCGCCGGGCAGTGCCTCCGCCGTCGCGGCGCCGAGGCTGGGCACCCAGATCTCGCCGACCTCCATGCCGCTCGGCAGCGCCACCCGGTCGGGCGCCTGGATCCCGGTGGAGAGCGCGGTGTGGCCGGCGTGGTCGACGACGAGCGCCTGACCGGTCAGCCGGGCGACCATCGGAGCGGCCACGCTGCGCAGCCGGTCCAGCGCCTCCCGCCGCTCGGCCACCGCCTCCAGGGCACTCAGCCGGGCGGCGAGCGAGACCAGCCCGAGCTCGGCCGGGTGCAGCCCCTGCGACGGCCCGCTCACGTCGACGACACCGAGGGTCTCGCCGGTCCACGGGTCGACGAGCGGCGCGGCGGCGCAGCCCCAGATCGCGTGGGACTCCACGAAGTGCTCGGCGCCCCGGATCTGCACGGGCTCGCCGAGGACCAGGGCGGTCCCGATCGCGTTGGTGCCGACGTTCGCCTCGGTCCACGCGGAGCCGCCGACGAAGCCGAGCCGATCCGCCATCCGGCGTACGCCGGCGTTGCCGACCTGCCACAGCACCCGTCCGTCGGTGTCGGTGACCACCAGCAGCTGGCCGGCGTCGACGGCGGAGGTGAGCGCCTCGGTCAGGGAGGGCATCCGCGGCGCCAGCCCGCTCGTCGTACGACGCCGCTCGAGGTCGGCCTCGGCCAGCGGCGCGATGCTCGGCGCGCCGCCCGGGTCGACCCCGCTCGCCGCCACCCGGCGCCAGGACGCCGCGATCTCGGTGCGGGGCGCGAGCGCCGTCGCGGCCCCGGACAGGACCGCTTCCCGGGTCCGGTGCCGTCCACGCTCGGCGTCGTCGACCACGTCGTGCTCCCTCGTGCCGACCGCTGCAACCCCTTGCAACCCTTTCGGGGCACCGCGGTGGCGATGTGTGCTGGCTCACACAGCGTAGGCGAAGGAGCCAGCATGACCCAGAGCGTGACCGACAGCGTGACCGAGACCAAGAACGGCGCCGAGACGCGCACCGAGGAGTCGACCCCGCAGCAGCGGGTGGACGCCTGGCTCGCGGACTTCGAGACGGCGCTGCGGGACCGTGACATCACCCGAGCCAGCGAGATGTTCGCGACGACCTGCTTCTGGCGGGACCTGATCGCGTTCTCGTGGAACCTCACCACGGTGGAGAACCGCGACGGCGTGCGCGACCTCCTCGAGCAGACCCTGGAGGGGACCGACCCGAGCGGGTTCGCCACCTCCGAGCCGCCCGACGAGGCGGACGGCGTGACCACGGCGTGGATCACCTTCGAGACCGCGGTGGGCCGCGGCCGGGGCATGGTGCGGCTGACCGACGAGGGGGCGTGGACGTTCCTCACCACGCTCTACGAGCTCAAGGGCCACGAGGAGCCGAAGAACGAGATGCGCCCGCTGGGTGCCGAGCACGGCGCCAACAAGAAGCGCACCACCTGGAAGGAGCGCCGCCAGCAGGAGGCGGAGAGCCTGGGCAGCACCACCCAGCCCTACGTGCTGGTCGTCGGCGGCGGCCAGGGCGGCATCGCGCTCGGCGCCCGGCTGCGCCAGCTCGGCGTGCCCAGCCTGGTGATCGACAAGCACGGCCGGCCGGGCGACCAGTGGCGCAGCCGCTACAAGTCGCTGTGCCTGCACGACCCCGTCTGGTACGACCACCTGCCGTACCTCAAGTTCCCCGACAACTGGCCGGTGTTCGCCCCCAAGGACAAGATCGGCGACTGGCTGGAGTTCTACACGCAGGTGATGGAGGTGCCGTACTGGTCGCACACCACCGCCACCAGCGCGACGTACTCCGAGGAGACCGGCGAGTGGACCGTCGAGGTCGAGCGCGACGGCCAGCCGCTCACCCTGCGCCCGAAGCACCTGGTGCTGGCCACCGGGATGTCCGGCAAGCCGAACATCCCGAGCCTGCCCGGCCAGGAGGTCTTCCGTGGCGACCAGCACCACTCCTCCGCCCACCCCGGACCCGACGCGTACGCCGGCAAGAAGGCCGTGGTGATCGGCAGCAACAACTCCGCGTTCGACATCTGCGGGGCGCTCTGGGAGCACGACGCCGACGTGACGATGGTGCAGCGGTCCTCCACGCACATCGTGAGGAGCGACTCGCTGATGGAGATCGGCCTCGGCGCGCTGTACTCCGAGGAGGCGGTGGCGGCCGGGATGACCACCGAGAAGGCCGACCTGGTCTTCGCCTCGCTCCCCTACCGGATCATGCACGAGTTCCAGATCCCGCTCTACCAGCAGATGGCCGAGCGGGACAAGGACTTCTACGAGCGGCTCGCGCAGGCCGGCTTCGACCACGACTGGGGCGACGACGGCTCCGGGCTGTTCATGAAGTACCTGCGCCGCGGGTCCGGCTACTACATCGACGTCGGCGCCGCCGACCTGGTCGCCAACGGTGACGTGAAGCTGGCCCACGGCCAGGTCGACCACCTCACCGAGCACTCGGTGGTACTGGCCGACGGCACCGAGCTGCCGGCGGACCTGGTCGTCTACGCCACCGGGTACGGGTCCATGAACGGGTGGGCCGCCGACCTGATCAGCGCGGAGGTCGCCGACCGTCTGGGCAAGGTCTGGGGCCTCGGTTCCGACACCACCAAGGACCCCGGCCCGTGGGAGGGCGAGCAGCGGAACATGTGGAAGCCGACCCAGGTGGAGAACCTCTGGATGCACGGCGGCAACCTGCACCAGTCGCGGCACTACTCGCTCTACCTGGCGCTGCAGCTGAAGGCCCGTCACGAGGGGATCGCCACCCCCGTCTACGGGCTGCAGGAGGTGCACCACACCAGCTGAGTGCCGCCCGGCTCCCGAGCCGAGCCCCTAGAGTCGGCTCATGGAAGGTCGGCAGGCACGGGACGCACGAGACAGTGGGGATGACCGCACCTTGTTCGCGCGGTTCTCCGAGGCGACGTACGAGCGCGTGAGCGGGCCGGGGTTCTTCGTCGTCTGTGTCGCGATCGTGGCGGCGTGGGCGCTGAGCTATCCCCTGTTCTCCAGCGCCAAGTCCTGGCAGGTGGTCATCCACACGGTCGGCAGCGTGCTCACCCTGCTGCTGCTGGTGCTGCTGGAGAACGCCAGCAAGCGCGCCGAGGAGGCCGCCCAGGAGAAGCTCAACGTGATCGCCGAGGGGCTGGCCGCGCTGATGGAATCCGGCGCCCGGTCCGACCCGGAGCTCCGGGATGCCGCCGCCCGGCTCCGCGACGCCGTGGGCCTCGAGGAACGGCACTGAACCCTTGACGATTGGTAACTAATGAGTTACCAATGGAGCATGGATGCCTTCGCCGCGCTCGGGGACCCGGTCCGCCGCGACCTGGTGCACCGGCTCTCCCGCGGCCCCGCCCGCGTGGTCGACCTCGCGGCCGAACACGAGATCAGCAGGCCGGCGATCAGCCGGCACCTCCGGGTGCTCGGCGAGGCCGGCCTGGTGGCCGCCGACGACCGCGGCCGGGAGCGCCACTACCGGCTCGAGCGCGGCGGCCTCGCCCCCGTCGCAGACTGGCTGGCCGGGCTCGACCCGGCGCCGCGCTTCGAGGAGTCGACGCTCGACGGCCTCGACCTCGAGGTACGGCGCACCGTGCACGAGAAGGCCCTCCGCACCGACGACGCCGAGCCCGACGACACCGAGGAGACAGCATGAGGACCACCAGCACCCCCAGGCCCACCGGCCGGCGAGACGTGCGTGACGGCACGACGTACGTCGTGTTCGAGCGCACCTTCCGCGCCCCGATCGCCGACGTCTGGGCCGCCGTCACCGAGTCCGACCGGCTGGGCCGCTGGATCGGCGTCTGGTCGGGCGACCCGGCGAGCGGGTCGATCGCCTTCCGGATGACGGCCGAGGCCGAGGACGCACCCGAGGAGACCGTGTGGATCGACGAGTGCACGGCACCGACCCGGCTGGTGATGCGCTCCGCCCGACCGGACGACGCGTCGGAGGTCTGGGCCTGGCAGGTCGACCTCGCCGAGTCCGACGGAGTCACCACGCTGACGTTCGCGCAGGAGGCCATCGACGTGTCGCTGGCCGAGAGCGTCGGTCCGGGCTGGGACTACTACCTCGACCGGATGGTCGCGGCCGAGACCGGCGGCGACCTCGCGGCGATCGACTTCGACGACTACTACCCGGCCTTCGCCGCGCACTACCGCGCCGAGCTGGGCTGAGGCGACGGTCCTGGACGCTGACCGCCGCTGCCGGGCGGTGGTTCACTGGGGGCATGAGCGACGACGTACGACTGCTGATCGTGGGGGACGGCCCGGTCTCCGAGGCGCTGCTGCCGATGGCCCGGGCGCTGGCGTGGTCCGCGACCGTCTCCACCGACCTCGACGAGGTCACCGGCGCGCTGGCGTCCACGGACGCGGTGGTGGTGACCAGCCATCACGACGGGCTCGACGCCCCGACGATCAAGGCGGCGCTCGCGGCCGGCACGGCGTACGTCGGCGCGATGGGCTCGCGGAAGACCCAGGCGCGGCGCCGCGAGTGGCTGCTCGCCCACGACGTCACCGAGCCGGCGCTGGACGCCCTGCACGCGCCGATCGGGCTCGACATCGGCGCCGACGCCCCCGGCGAGATCGCGGTGTCGATCCTCGCCGAGATCGTCGCCGTACGCCGTCGGCCGGCCGCGGCGGTGACCTCGATCAGCGACCGGGACGGCGCCATCCACCCCGACCGGCAGCCCGGCGAGGCGTACTGCCCCGGGGGCTGAGCCTCACTGGTGGACGGGCGACCAGAAGACCGCGAGGCCGACGTTGAGGACGGTGAGCGCGAGGATCCCGTAGAACAGCCCGTCCGGGATCGACGGCTTGCGCACGTTGGCCATCACCAGGACGAGGATGACCAGCCCGACCGTGGCCTTGGCCGCGATCTTGGCGTGGTTGACGTCGCCGTCGCCCGCCTCGAGCACGCCGACGAGGGCGAGTCCGGCGAGGAACGCCGTGCCCGCCCCGTCACGCATGGCCGCGTTGACCCGCTTCTCGCCGGGGCCGAGCTGCACGAACAGGCCACCGAGCAGGGCCGCGAAGCCGAGGATGTGCACGAACAGCAGGACCAGCCGCAACGTCTCCATGCCGGGGACGATAACCGGTGGGTGCTACCGCTTCGGCTTGGGCTTCCGCTTGATAGGCCGGACGACCAGCACCGGGCACGGCGCGTAGTGCTGCACCCGTTGGGCGGTGCTGCCGACCAGCACCGAGCTGCTGAGCCCGCGGCCACCGCTGGCCACCACGATCAGCCCGGCACCGACCGCCTCGGCGGCCCGGATGATCTCCTTGGCCGGCGACCCGCTGCGCACCTTCTGGTGGACCTTCGGCCCCCAGCCGTCGAACGTCGCGGCGACCGCGGCGACCGCGCTCTCGGCGGCCGCGCGGAACGACATCTCGTCCAGGGCCTTCGGCGGGTCGGCAAGGTCGTCGGCGAACGCGACCGCGGCCAGCGGTCGCAGCACGGCGACCACCGAGACGTCGGTGATCTTCGCGGGGTCGGCGAACGACTTCAGCTGCTTGGCCGCAGCCAGGGACTGCCGGGAACCGTCGGTGGCGACGATGACATGCATGAGCTCACGCTCCCTTGATCTTGTCGAGCTCGCCGCGGTCGCGGCCAGAGGGTCGGTCACGGCGACCGAAGAAGTACTCAGCGAGGAACAGCGCGACACCGAGTGCGAGCAGGCCCGCGACCCAGAAGAGCGAGCTCGGGTCGTCGATCACCACGTACGCGAGCAGCACCGCGTTGCCGAGCAGCCCGACGTACAGCAGCGGGGTGTTGGCGCGGAAGCTGTCCTCGTGCTCGTCGTGGCCGCGCAGCTTGAGCGCGGAGACGATCACGAGCGCGTAGATGAACAGCAGGAACACGACCGTCACGGTCGCCAGCCGGGCCACCACGTCGGTGCCGCTGGTGCGCACCAGGATGTCGCCCACGACCAGCAGCGCGGCGACGACCACGAAGCTGAACACCAGGCCCACCCACGGGCTGCGGCGATGCGGGTGCACCTTGGCGAAGATGCCGGGGACGACGTCCTCGCGGGCCATGCCGTAGAGGATCCGCGACTGGGTGACCACCGAGACCAGGGTGGTGTTCGTGATCGCGACCATCGCGATGCAGGCGAAGAGGATCGTCATCACGCCGACCGGGACCGGGATGATGCCCTCCTTGACCACCTCGAGCAGGGCCGCGTCCGAGTCGGCCAGCACCGGGATGTCGACGGTGAGCGCCGCGGTCATCGCCACCAGCACGTAGATGAGGCCGGCGGTGATCATGCCGCCGACCAGGGCACGGGGGAACGTCTTGCTCGGGTTGATGGTCTCCTCGGCGACGTTCGCGGCGTTCTCGAAGCCGGTCATCGCGAAGAAGGCCAGGGCCACACCGGCGATGATCGCGAAGATCGGGCTGCCCTCGGCGTGGAAGTCGGTGAGGACACTGAAGTCGGCGTTGCCCTGGGCGACGTAGTAGATGCCGATGCCCATGACGATGACCAGGCCGGCGACCTCGACGAACGTCATCAGCATGTTGACGACGACCGACTCGGTGATGCCGATGTAGTTCACGAGAGTCAGCAGCAGGACGAACACCAGGGTGACCAGCAGCGCGGGCGGCAGGTCCCACACCTCGGCGAAGTACGACGAGAAGCCGGTGGCCAGCGACCCGGTGGCCGCGAAGCTCGCCGACAGGAACGAGATGGTGACCAGGAAGGTCAGGGTCCGGTTGCGGAACGCCTTGTTGACGTAGAGCGAGGCACCGGCGGCCTGGGGGTACTTGGTGACCAGCTCGGCGTAGGCGAGACCGGTGATGGTGGCGATGGTGACGCCGACCGCGAAGGCGATCCAGAAGGCCCCGCCGACGGCCCCGGCGACCAGCCCGATGAGGACGTAGATGCCGGAGCCGAGAACGTCACCGAGGACGTAGAAGTAGAGGAGCCGGCCGGTGATCGAGCGTTTCAGCTCGCTGTCCCGGGCGCCTGGCGTGGGGTCGTGGTCGGTGGTCGTCGTTCCCTCGGACACGTGAGCGCTCGCTTCCCGGAGGCGGTTCCTGGTGTTCAGCCGAACTGACACCGGCCTGTGCCCACTGGTCGCGTTCGGGAAACCCCCGAGCGCTCGCCCCTAGAGGAGCCTGCGGTCCGATGCCGCACCCCCGGCACCCACCTAGAGGAGCCTGCGGTCCGATGCCCACCGCGTGAGTTCGTGCCGGCTGGAGAGCTGGAGCTTCCGCAGCACGCTCGACATGTGCGTCTCGACGGTCTTGATCGAGATGAAGAGCTCCTTGGCGACCTCCTTGTAGGCGTAGCCGCGGGCGATCAGCCGCATCACCTCGCGCTCCCGCTCGGTGAGCCGGTCGAGGTCCTCGTCGACAGCGGCCACCTCGATGGAGCCGGCGAACGCGTCCAGCACGAAGCCGGCCAGCCGCGGCGAGAACACCGCGTCCCCGTCGGCGACCCTCCGGATGGCGTCCACCAGCTCGGTGCCGGTGATGGTCTTGGTGACGTAGCCGCGGGCGCCGCCGCGGATGGTGCCGATGACGTCCTCGGCGGCGTCGCTCACCGACAGGGCGAGGAACCTGGTGTCCGTCGGTCCGGTACGCCGCATCACCTCGACGCCACCGCCCCCGGGCAGGTGCACGTCGAGCAGCACCACGTCGGGGTGGTGCTGGGCGATCGCGGCGATGGCGCTGTCGACGTCCTGGGCCTCCGCGACGACGTCGACGTCGGTGCCGAGCTCGGCGCGGACGCCGGCCCGGAACATGGCGTGGTCATCGACGATGACGACTGTGGTCACGACTTCTCCTCCTGTACCGGCATCCGCAGCACCACTTCGGTGCCGTCGCCGGGCGTGCTCCTGATCTCGGCGGTACCGCCGTGACGTTCCATGCGGTCGATGATGCTGCCTCGCAGACCGTGGCGGTCGGCGGGGACGGTGGCCGGGTCGAAGCCCACGCCCCGGTCCTTGACGAACACCTCGACCTGCCCCGGCGACACCTCGGCGTACACGTCCACCCGACCGGTGCCGGCGTGCTTGGCCGCGTTGACGACGGCCTCGCCGGTGGCGTGCAGCAGTGGAGCGTGCGCCTCGGTGAGGGACAGGTCGCCGACCGTGACGACCTCGACCACGACCTGGTGCCCGGTCTCCACCTCGGCGGCCATGCCGCGCAGGGCGGAGGCGAGGGAGGTGCCGTCGATCTTGTGCTCCTCGAAGAGCCAGGTCCGCAGGTCCCGCTCCTGAGCCCGGGCCAGCCGGGCGACGGTGGGCGCGTCCCCGGCGTTCTTCTGGATCAGCGCGAGGGTCTGCAGGACCGAGTCGTGCAGGTGGGCCGCGACGTCCGCGCGCTCCTGGCTGCGGACCCGCTCGGCGCGCTCGTCGGCGAGGTCGGAGGCGAGGCGAAACACCCACGGACCCAGCGCGATGGCCAGCCCGACGACACCGAGCACGCCGGCGACGAGGATCTCGCGGGCGGCACCGATCTGCCCGGTGCGGAACGCGAACACCAGGAACGCGGTGAGGATCAGGCCGCCGCCGGCGAAGAGCCGGGCGTACGACGCCCAGCCGCCGCGACCGACCAGCGCCCGCAGCGGGTCGATCCGGCCGGTGGTGTCCACCCACCGTTCGCGCTGGGCCTCGTCGGCCTGGCGCCAGATGAGGACGACACCGCCGATGCCGAGCGCGATCGGCCAGAACAGCGCCCCCCGGCCGAACACGGTCTCGAACGTCAGCACGATGCCGACACCCAGCGCGGCCAGCGCGATCATCGGGCCGATGTCGGCGAAGCGGCGTACGGCGCCGGGCCGCCGGCCGTCACGACGGGCGGCGTCGAGCCCGGGCGCGCCCTGCTCGAAGCGCTCGTCGGTCGGCAGCACGAGCCAGAGGCCGGCGTAGAACGCCATCCCCATCCCGCCGAGGGCGGCCGTGACCACGAACAGCACCCGTACCCAGAGCACGGGCACGCCGAGGTGCCGGGCCAGTCCGGACGCGACGCCACCGAGGTAGGAGTCGGTGGTGTCGCGGGTGGCCCGTCGCGGGGTGTACGGCGCGGCGGTGGTCATCGTCCGTCCATCGTCACACAGCGGAACGGGGCGGACCATGAGGATCGCCCCCGGCCCGACCCTGAGCCCCGGGGGCCTCCGTAGGTGCATGATCAGGGTCGTCCCCGATGGTGCGGGGCGCCGCGACCGAACAGGCTTGAGCCATGACCACGACACCTTCCCCAGGATCCGCCCAGACCCCACACGAGCCACCCCTGCCGGGTCCGGGCGACGCCGACGGACCCCGGGTGACCGGGGACGAGATGCGCGACCTCACCCGGCTCCGCCGCAGCAGCACCGACAAGCACGTGGCCGGCGTGGCCGGCGGTCTCGGCCGCCACCTCGACATCGACCCGATCATCATCCGGGTGGCGTTCGTGGTGCTCGCCTTCTTCGGCGGCGCCGGCGTGCTCGCCTACGGCGCGCTCTGGCTGATGGTCCCGGACGACGAGGGCAACGTGGCCCTCGACCTCGACGCGCGGACCCGCAACGTGGCCCTCATCGGGGTCGGCGTTCTCGCCGCCCTGCTCACCGTCGGGGACGCGTTCGGTGGCAGCAGCTGGTTCCCCTGGCCGATCCTCATCGTCGGCCTGATCGCCTGGCTGCTCATCTCCCGCCGCGACCGGCGCCGCGCCCGCGGCGGCTGGGTGGCACCCCCCGGAACGCCCGCCGGCGCCGCGCCCGCATGGACCGGTGCCGGCGGGACCAGCCAGCTGACCGGCTGGGCGGGTGACCCCGCGACGTACGCGACGCCCGGGTACACCCCGCCCGGGTACGCCGCGCCCCCGACCACGCCGGGGAACGTCCCGCCGGGGTACGGCGCCACCTACGTGCCGCGGCCCCGTCCGCGGGACCCCCGCAAGTCCGGGCCGATCCTGTTCTGGTTCACGCTCGCGCTGATCGCGCTGGCGGAGGGCTTCATGGGCACCCTGGACCTGGCCGGCGTGCCGATCATCGACTCGGCCTACCCGGCGCTCGCGCTCGGGATCACCGCCCTGATGCTGCTGGTGGGCGCGTTCTACGGCCGGGCCGGCGGACTGATCCTGGTCGGGCTGGTCGCGACCGTCGCGACCATCGGCGCCACGGTGGCCTCGCAGGTCGACGGAGGTCAGATCGACGTGCGACCGACCTCGGCGGCGGCGGTCTCGGACGAGTACTCCATGGACACCGGTGAAGTGGTCGTCGACCTGACCGGCGTCCGCGACCTCGAGGCCCTCGACGGCCGCTCGCTGGAGGTGCACGCCGGGATCGGCCGGGTCGAGGTGATCCTGCCCGAGGGCCTGGACATCACGGTGGACGGCCGCGTCGACGGTCCCGGTCACCTGGCGCTGCTGGGCGGCGACGAGGGCGGGGTCGGTCTCGAGGACCGGGTCACGCACGACGGCGGCGTGGACGCGCCGCAGCTCGACCTGGAGGCGTGGGTCGGCATCGGCGAGGTCGAGGTGACCACGCGATGAGTGACGCGACGAACGACGACAGGAACGACCGGACCGACGACGAGGCAGGCACGACCATGGACGGCACCGAGAGCACCGAGATCCCCGACACCACGACCTACGGCAGCACCACGACGTACGACACCACTCCCGGGGAGGTGCCCAGCGGACGGCACCCGGTCAACGTCGGCCACCTGGTGATGGGCCTGGCCTTCGCGGGCCTGGTCGTGATCTGGGCCCTCATCGAGGGCGACGTGATCGCCGACCGCGACATCCGCTGGCTGCTGCCGATCCCCTGGGTGCTGGCCGGCACCGCGGGCCTGCTCGCGGTGACGTTGGGCAACAGGCGTCGCAGGAATTCACCGGCCGGCCGGTGAATTCCTACCAGTGCGGTAGATCCGACGCACCAGGTGCACCGGATCTACCGCACTGAGGAGGCGCGGGTCACGCCGGGGGGCGCTCACGGAGCACGTCGAGCAGCAGGTCGGGGTGATCGGTGATCAGGCCGTCGACACCGGCGTCGAGCAGCAGCCGGGCCACGCCGGTCAGGTCGCCGGGCGCCTCCGCTCCCCCGGGGCCGCGCAGGTTGGCCGGCAGGAAGTGGTTCTCCCGGCGCAGCGTCCAGACGTGCACGGTCAGCCACAGGCGGTGCGCGTCGCGGACCAGGCTCGACGGCACCGCGACGTTGTCGTCGGCGTCGCGGGGCAGCACCAGCGCCAGCCGCGGCCCGATCCCGTCGGCGTACTCGTCGATCCGGGCCAGCCCCTCCGGCGTGCACAGGTCGGCGTACGTCGTGGCGTCGCCGACCGCGGCGAGGTCCGGCGGGCGGCGGTCGGCGTCGTCGAGCAGCTGCACCAGCGGCACCCGGGTCTCCCCGGCCAGCCGCCGCAGCACCGTGGTCTCGAACGACATCACCGACACCCGCGACCGCGGGTGGTCGAGCCCGTGCCGGCGCAGGTCGGCGAGCAGCGCCCGGTCCAGCGGCAGCCCGAGGGCGTCGTGGTGGGCGGCGTGCTTGAGCTCGGCCATCACCCCGATGGTCCGGCCGGAGCGCACGGACTCGGCGTGCACCATCGCCAGCACCTCGTTGAACGACGGGATCCCGCAGGTTCCGTCGTACGTAGCGCTGGCCGGCCGCAGGTCGGGGTACCGCTCGCGGGCGGTCAGCCGCTTGAGCTCGGCGAGCGTGAAGTCGTCGGCGAACCAGCCCTCGCGCTCGACACCGTCGAGGACCCGGGTACGGCGCCGGTCGGCGTACTCCGGGTGCGTGGCCACGTCGGTGGTGGCCGACAGCTCGCTCTCGTGCCGGGCGACCAGCACCCCGTCCCCGGTGGACACCAGGTCGAGCTCGATGTCGTCGGCACCCATCCGGATCGCCAGCCGGTAGGCCTCGAGCGTGTGCTCGGGCAGGTTGCCGCAGGCCCCTCGGTGGGCCACCACCGCGGGCGTCACCACCAGGCTGGACGCCCGAGAGGGTGATGTCTGTGGTCGCACCGACAGCCCGGTCACGGACTCAGCAGAGCAGCCCGAGGCATCCTCGCGATGAACGCGCGCTGACCGGCGGGCGAGAATCCGGTGCTGGTCCATACCGCGCAACTGCGGCCCTTTGGCACGATGACCCCATGGAACTCGCCTACCTCCCGGCCCTCGACCACCTCGACCTGCTCGGCGCGCCGGTCGCGAAGGCGCTCGCGGACTGGCCGTACGCCGACCGGGTGCTGGTGGCGGAGATCGACCCGGAGCTGGCGGACACCGCCGCGATGAGCGAGGCGTACGGCTTCTCGATGCTCGACAGCGCGAACTGCGTGGTGGTCAGCGGCAAGCGAGCCGGTGAGGAGCGGGTCGCGGCGTGCATGGTCCGCGCGGACACCCGCGCCGACGTCAACAACGTCGTGAGGCGGGCCCTCGACGTCCGCAAGGCGTCCTTCCACCCGATGGACAGGGCGGTCGAGGAGTCCGGGATGGCGTACGGCGGGATCACCCCGTTCGGCATCCCGGCGGCGTGGCGGCTGCTGGTCGACGAGCGGGTCACCGCCATCGAGCGGGCCTGCGTCGGCAGCGGCGTCCGCCACTCCAAGCTGTTCCTTCCCGGCGCCCTGCTCGCCGCGCTCCCCGGCGCCGAGGTGCTCACGGACCTGGCCGGCTGACAGCGGCCCCTGGCGTGACCAGCGCCACCGGAAAACCGTTCGCTCCCGAAGGATCTGCGAACTACCGTTGAGCAAGTGCGCAAACTCCCCCTCGACGACCCAGGAACCGCCGACCACCGGTCGCCGGGCCGCTTCCTGTGGTGGATGGCACGGGGCCAGTGGCACACCCTCGCGATGGGGATGTTCTTCGGCATCATCTGGATGAGCGCGCAGGCCGTGATGCCGGCCGTGATCGGCCGCGCCATCGACCGCGGCATCGCGGCCAAGGACACCTCCGAGCTGGTGAAGTACGCCGCGATCCTGCTCGTCATCGGCCTGGTGCAGGCGGCCAGCGGCATCATGCGGCACCGGTTCGCGGTCACCAACTGGCTGACCGCGGCCTACCGCACCGTCCAGCTGATCTCCCGGCAGGTCGTCCGCCTCGGCGGCACCCTCCCCCGCAAGGTCTCCACCGGTGAGGTCGTCGCGATCGGCACCACCGACCTGTCCAGCCTCGGCCAGGTCATGGACGTCAGCGCCCGCTTCGCCGGCGCCGTCGTCTCGTTCGTCCTGGTGTCGGTGATCCTGCTGCAGACCAGCGTCCCGCTCGGCCTGGTCGTGCTGATCGGCGTACCCACGCTGATGCTGCTGATCGGCCCCCTCCTCGCGCCGCTGCAGCGCCGCGGTGCCACCCACCGCGAGCTGATGGGCCACCTGTCCAACACCGCCAGCGACATCGTCAGCGGCCTCCGGGTGCTGCGCGGCATCGGCGGCGAGCAGGTCTTCCTCGACCGCTACCGCCGCGAGTCGCAGACCACCCGCCGGGCCGGGGTCGCGGTCGCGCGGGTCCAGTCGGTGCTCGACGCGCTCCAGGTCTTCCTGCCCGGCGTCTTCGTCGTCGCCGTCGTGTGGATCGGTGCGCGCTACGCCGTCGCCGGCCGGATCACCGCCGGCGAGCTGGTCGCGTTCTACGGCTACGCGGCGTTCCTGATGATCCCGCTGCGCACCGCCACCGAGTACGCCAACAAGCTGATCCGCGGCCGCGTCGCCGCGCGCCGGGTGTGCCGGGTGCTGGCGCTCGACCCCGACCTGCCCGAGGTCGCGCACCCGGAGCCGTCGCCCGCCGTCGGCTCCCCGCTGTTCGACGCCCGTACCGGCCTGCACGTGGCTCCGGGCCTGCTGACCGCGATCGTGTCCGAGCAGCCGGACGAGTCGGCCGCGCTGGCCGACCGCCTCGGCCTGCAGACCGGCACCCCCGACGACGAGGTGCGCCTCGGTGGCGTGCCGCTGACCCGGCTGCAGCCGGCCGAGGTACGCCGCCGGATCGTGGTGTCCGACACGGGGGCGACGCTGTTCATGGGCCGGCTCTACGACCGGCTCGCGATCCACGGCGCCGACGAGGCCGCGATGGCGCGGGCCCTGCACACGGCCAGCGCCGAGGACGTCCTCGAGGCCCTCGACGGCGGGCTCGAGGGCGAGGTGTCCGAGAAGGGCCGGTCGTTCTCCGGCGGTCAGCGGCAGCGGCTGGTGCTCGCGCGCGCCCTGCTCACCGACCCGGAGGTCCTGGTCCTGGTCGAGCCGACCAGCGCCGTGGACGCCCACACCGAGGCCCGGATCGCGGCGCGGCTGCGCGAGCACCGCGCCGGCCGGAGCACCGTGGTGACCACGTCCAGCCCGCTGATGCTCGACGCCGCCGACGTGGTCGCCTACCTGGTGGGCGGCCGCATCGTCGCCGCCGGCACGCACCGCGAGCTGCTGGACAACAACCCGGCGTACCGCCGCACCGTGACCCGCGAGACCGAGATGGAGGACGTGCGATGAAGACCGTGCTCCCCGTCGCCGGTTCCACCGCGGTCCGCGCCTACGCCCTGCACATCGCGAGGCACCACAAGCGGACCGTGTGGACGATGCTCGGCCTGCACTCGTTCGCGGCGCTGGCGGCGTTGGCCGCGCCCCGGCTGCTCGGCGACCTCGTCCAGTCCGTCGAGGAGGGCACCACGGTCGGGCACGTCGACCGGATCATGCTGGTGCTGGCCGGGTTCCTGGTCGTCCAGACCCTGCTGACCCGGTTCGCGCGCTTCGTCTCGCAGTCCTTCGGCGAGAAGGTGCTCGCCGAGCTCCGCGAGGACTTCGTCGAGAACACCCTGGCCCTGCCGGTCGGTGTCGTGGAGTCGGCCGGCTCCGGCGACCTGCTCACCCGCACCTCCCGCGACGTCGACCAGCTCGGCTGGTCGGTGCGCTGGGCGCTGCCGGAGTGGACGATCGCGGTGGTGACCGCGGTGCTCACCTTCGCCGCCGCCGTGTCGGTGGGCTGGTGGGTGCTGCTGCCCTGCGTGCTCGGCGTACCCCCGCTGGTGATCGGCCTGCGCTGGTACCTCGCCCGCGCCAAGGACGGCTACCTGCGCGAGAACGCGACGTACTCCGTGATCAGCGCGACGCTGACCGAGAGCACCGAGGGCGCCCGCACCATCGAGACCCTCGGCCTCGGTGACGAGCGGATCCGCACCATCGACGGCAACTGCGCGGACTCCTACGACGCGGAGAAGTACACCCTGGGGCTGCGCACGGTGTTCTTCCCGTCGATGGAGATCGCCTACCTGCTGCCGACGGTCGCCACGCTGCTGTTCGGCGGCTGGCTCTACACGCAGGGGCAGGTGGGACTCGGCGACGTCACCGCGGCCACCCTCTACGTGCAGATGCTGATCGACCCGGTCGACCGGGTGGTGGCGATCCTCGACGAGCTCCAGGTCGGCGCCGCGTCGCTCGCGCGGCTGCTCGGCGTCGCCCAGGTGCCCGACGACCGCACCGCCACCGGCGCCCAGCCGGTCGGCGAGAAGATCGACGCCGACGACGTGCGGTTCGCGTACGTCGAGGGGCGCGACGTCCTGCACGGCATCGACCTCTCGGTCGGGGTCGGCGAGCGGATCGCCATGGTCGGCCCGTCCGGTGCCGGCAAGTCCACGCTCGGCCGGCTGCTGGCCGGCATCCACCCGCCGCGCTCCGGCTCGGTGACCGTGGGTGGCGTGGGCCTGACCGAGCTGCCGCTGGACGACCTGCGCGGCCACGTCGCGCTGGTCACCCAGGAGCACCACGTGTTCGTGGGGTCGGTCCGCGAGAACCTGGCGCTGGCCGCGAAGCCCGGCGCCGGTGACGAGGAGATCTGGTCCGCGCTGGCAGCGGTCGACGCCGACGAGTGGGTGCGGGCGCTGCCCGGCGGCCTCGACGAGGTGGTCGGCTCCGGTGGCCGGGCGCTCACCGACGCCCAGGCCCAGCAGGTGGCGCTGGCCCGGCTGGTGCTCGCCGACCCGCACACGCTGGTGCTCGACGAGGCGACCTCGCTGATCGACCCGCGGGCCGCCCGGCACCTCGAGCGGTCGCTGGCCGCGGTGCTGCACGGTCGGACCGTGATCGCGATCGCCCACCGGCTCTTCTCCGCGCACGACGCCGACCGGGTCGCGGTGGTCGAGGACGGCAAGCTCGCGGAGTTCGGCAGCCACGACGAGCTGGTCGCCGCGGACGGGTCGTACGCCGCTCTCTGGCGCTCCTGGAACGGCGGCTGAGATGAGCAGGCTGCTGTACTCCGCCACCATGTCGCTCGACGGGTACATCGCCGGGCCCGGCGGCGACATGTCCTGGCTGTCGGAGCACGTCGGCGCGGTCGACCTCGACGTCGAGGCACTGATGGCGGAGATCGGTGCGCTGCTGATCGGACGACGGACCTACGACGGCGACGACCCCAACGCCGGCACGGACTCCGAGGGCGCCTTCGGGGGCCGATGGGAGGGCCCTTCGGTCGTCCTCACCCACCGGCCGCCGGCCTCCGCCCCACCCGACGTCACGTTCGTGACCGACTTGCACGAGGCCGTGCGGGCGGCCAAGGACGCCGCCAAGGGGAAGTACGTCAACGTCCTGGGAGCCGACGTGGCGCGGCAGTGCCTGGCGGCCGGTCTCCTCGACGAGGTGCTGGTCTTCGTGGTGCCGGTGCTGCTCGGCGACGGCACCCGGCTCTACGAGCAGCCGGCCGGCGGCCGCGTCGCGCTCGAGGCGCTGCCCGGCCGCCCCGGGTACTGGTTCCGCGTCGTGGGCTGAGGCCCGGCCGTCAGATGCCGGAGATGCGGATCCCGGAGCGGACCTTGTAGGCCTTGTTGATCGAGATCAGCACCGCGGTGAGCGGCTCGAGCTGACGGGCCAGCCGCAGCATGCCGGCGTCGATGCCGATCCGCGAGGTCACCGAGCGGGCCAGCTCCTGGGCGACCTCCTTGCCCTCGGCGGAGTCGCCGCAGACCAGCACGTCCTCGTGGTCGAGGTACTCGGCCTTCGACCACAGCGAGACGGCCGAGACGTGGTGGAAGGCCCCGACCACGGTCGCGTCGGGGGCGAGCTCCGCGGCCGCCTCGGCGGCCGAGCGCTCGACGTCGAGGCCGTAGGGGCCGCGCTTGTCGAAGCCCAGCGGGTTCACGCAGGAGATCACGGTCTTGCCGGCCAGGTCTTCCGCGAGGGACGCGACCAGCTCGTCGTGGCCGTCGTACGGCACCGCGAGCACGACCACCTCGGCGCCCGCGGCCGCCTCGGCGTTGGTCGCCCCGGAGACCACCGGCGCACCGCCCTCGGCGCCGACCCGGTCGCCCACCTCGTGGGCGGTGGCGACCGCCTTCTCGGCGGAGCGCGACCCGATCACCACCTCGTGGCCGTGCCGGGCCCAGCGGTAGGCGAGCCCCTTGCCCTGCGGGCCGGTGCCCCCGATCACGGCGATGCGGAACGTGGTCACACGCGGTCCTCTCCGAGCGTCGGTGGCATCCTTGCCATCGTGACAGTGATTCTGTCACAGTTGAAGACGCCCCAGCCGCCGGTCCCCCTGGCGAGATCCGCACCCTGGAACGAGGACGATGAAGCTCTCCCTCCCCCTGATGTACGACGGCAACCCGCGCGCCGCCGCCGACCAGGTCGCCGCCCTGGAGAAGGCGGGCCTGGACACCGTCTGGATCGCCGAGGCCTACGGCTTCGACTCCCCCACGCTGATGGGCTACCTGGCCGCGAAGACCGAGACGATCGAGATCGGGGCGGCGATCCTCAACATCTACTCGCGCACGCCCGGCACCCTCATCCAGACCGCGGCCGGGCTCGACAACGTGTCCGGCGGCCGGGCGATCATCGGCCTCGGCGCCTCCGGCCCGCAGGTCATCGAGGGCTGGCACGGCCTGCCCTACGAGAAGCCGCTGGGCCGCACCCGCGAGGTCATCGACCTGATGCGCCGCGGACTGCGCCGTGAGGTGCTCACCAACGAGGGCATCATCAACCTGCCGCTCCCCGAGGGCCGGGGCACCGGACTCGGCAAGCCGCTCAAGATCCTGACCCACCCCGAGCGCAGCAGCGTCCCGATCTACGTCGCCGCCCTGGGCGAGAAGAGCGTCGAGCAGACCGCCGCGATCGCCGACGGCTGGCTGCCGATCCTGTTCGTGCCCGAGCACGCCCGGAAGGTCTGGGGCGAGGCCCTCGACAAGGGCACCGCCAAGCGGGGCGACGGTCTCGGCACCCTCGAGATCGCCGCGGGTGGCATGTGCGCGATCGGCGAGGGCCCGGAGACCAAGGAGCTGCTGGAGTTCGCCCGCCCGATGGTCGCGCTGTACGTCGGCGGCATGGGCGCCCGCGGCAAGAACTTCTACAACGACCTGGCCTGCCGGTACGGCTACGAGGCAGAGGCCAAGGAGATCCAGGACCTGTACCTCGACGGCCGGAAGAAGGAGGCGGAGGCGGCGGTGCCCACCGAGCTGCTCGAGCTCGGCAACCTCGTCGGCCCCGCGTCGTACGTCAAGGAGCGGATCGCCGCGTTCCGGGAGGCCGGCGTCACCAATCTCCAGATCGCCCCGGCCGCCGAGGACCCGGTCGCCCTGGTCGCCCAGATGCGGGAGCTGGTGGACGCATGAGCGGCTCCCTCTACGAGCAGGAGCACGAGGACTTCCGGGCCGGCGTGATCGCCTTCCTGGAGCGCGAGTGCGTGCCGCACCACGAGAAGTGGGAGGCCGACGGCATCGTCGACCGCGAGGTCTGGCGCAAGGCCGGCGAGCAGGGCCTGCTCGGCCTCCAGCTCGACGAGGAGTACGGCGGCGGCGGGACGTCCGACTACCGGTTCAACGCGATCATCGTCGAGGAGATGGCGAAGCGCGGGATCTACGGCTGTGCGTTCCCGCTGTTCAACGACATGATCGTGCCCTACCTCGTCGCCAGCGCGAACGACGAGCAGAAGGCCCGCTGGTTCCCGAAGCTGGCCGGCGGCGAGCTGATCGCCGCGATCGCGATGACCGAGCCGGGCGCGGGCTCCGACCTGCAGGGCATCCGCACCACCGCGGTCGACGCGGGCGACCACTACGTCCTCAACGGGCAGAAGACCTTCATCTCCAACGGGATCCTCGCGGACCTGGTGGTCGTGGTCTGCAAGACCGACCCCGAGGCCGGCTACAAGGGCATCAGCCTGCTGGTCGTCGAGCGCGGCATGGAGGGCTTCGAGCGCGGCCGCAACCTCGACAAGATCGGCCAGCACGCGCAGGACACCGCCGAGCTGTTCTTCGCCGACGTCAAGGTGCCCAAGGCCAACCTCCTCGGCAGCGAGGGCGAGGGCTTCATCCAGCTGATGACCAACCTCTCCCAGGAGCGGCTCTCGATCGCGCTGGCCGCGGTCGGCGCGGTGGAGCAGATCCTCGAGATGTCGGTGACCTACGCCAAGGAACGCACCGCGTTCGGCAAGCCGATCGGCTCCTTCCAGCACAACCGCTTCGTGCTCGCCGAGATGGCCACCGAGGCCACCATCGCGCGGGTGTTCGTCAACGACTGCGTGGCCCGGCACCTGCGCGGCGAGCTCGACCCGTCGACGGCATCGATGGCGAAGTGGTGGACCACCGAGCTGCAGAAGCGGGCCGTCGACGCGGGCGTCCAGCTGCACGGCGGCTACGGCTACATGAGCGAGTACCCCATCGCGCGGGCCTACGTGAACTCCCGCGTCCAGACCATCTACGGAGGCACGACCGAGATCCAGAAGGAGATCATCGGCCGGAGCCTGGGGCTCTGACGGTGCGGCTTCCGCGCCGGGTGTCCCGACTCGTGGCCCATCCGCGCCGGTGGGAGCACCTGCGCCGGATCCGGTCGCTGGACCCGGTCGCCGACTGCGACGAGATCGTCCGGCTGACGATGCGGCACGAGTTCCCGTGGGACTACGTGCAGGGTGCCGGGATCGCGTTCATGCGCGACTACGGGGTGCCGTCGATCGCGCGGCTGCTCGACCGGACGGGCGAGTTCGAGCACGACGGGATCAAGCGCTACGACGACACCCTGCTGATCGGTGAGGAGGCCGGCGCCGACGGCCTGGACTCGCCGCGCGGGCACGAGACGGTGCGCCGGCTGAACCGGATCCACGGGCACTACGACATCCCCAACGACGAGTTCGCCTACGTCCTCGCCACCACGATCGTCGGGCCGATCCGCTGGATCGACGAGTTCGGCTGGCGGGACCTCGACCCGGTCGAGGTCGAGGCGTTCGCCCGGTTCACGACCCGCTTCGGCGAGCTGATGGGCATCCGCGGGCTGCCGTCGACGTACGAGGGCTACCTCCAGCTGCTGCTCGCCTACGAGCGGGACCGCTTCGCGTTCGACCCGGCGAACAAGCGGGTCGCCGAGGCCTCCCTGCGGATCGCGGCCGCCACCACGCCCGGGGCGCCGCTGCCCGTCGTACGCCGGGTGGCGATCTCGCTGATGGACGAGTCGCTGCGGGAGGCCCTCGGCCTCCCCCGGCAGCCCGCCTGGCTGGGCCGCGTCGTACGCCGGGCCCTGCGGCTGCGCGCCCTCGCGCTGCGGTTCGCGCCCCCGCGGACCGAGCCGAAGCCGTACCCGACCACGACCTACCCCCACGGCTACACCCTCGCCGACCTGGGCCCCCGCTCGATGCTCGCCCACCTCAACGCGCCCGCCTCGCCCACCACCCCGCTGTAACGCGGTGTACACGACGCTGAGTGGCCGTCACCCGGGCAAATCAGCTACACTTACACCGCTTTACAGCGGCGCGGGCACCGGCGACTACCGTGGAGCACCAGATGACCGAGACGATCACCCCCCAGCAGGTACGCCGGGCACTCGCGCGGGCCGAGCGTGGTGCTGCCCTGGATCCGGCGGAGGCGACCGCGCTGCTGGCCGCTCGCGGCGAGCAGCTGGACGCGCTGTGCTCGGTGGCGGCCCGGGTGCGGGACGCGGGCCTGCTGGCAGCCGGCCGGCCGGGCGTGGTGACGTACTCGCCGAAGGTGTTCATCCCGGTGACCCGGCTGTGCCGGGACCGGTGCCACTACTGCACGTTCGTCACCGTGCCGGGCAAGGTCGCCTCCCCCTACCTGGATCCCGACGAGATCCTCGCGATCGCCGCCGAGGGCGCCACGCTGGGCTGCCTGGAGGCGCTGTTCACCCTCGGCGACCGGCCGGAGGACCGCTGGACCGAGGCCCGGGAGTGGCTGGACTCGCGCGGCTACGACTCCACCCTGGCCTACGTCCGGGCGATGGCGGTCCGGGTGCTGGAGGAGACCGGGCTGCTGCCGCACCTCAACCCCGGGGTGATGTCCTGGGAGGAGATGAACCGCCTCAAGCCGGTCGCCCCCTCGATGGGGATGATGCTGGAGACCACCTCGGCCCGGCTCTTCGAGACCAGGGGCGAGGCGCACTACGGCTCCCCCGACAAGGACCCCGCGGTCCGGCTGCGGGTGCTCGAGGACGCCGGCCGACTCTCGGTGCCGTTCACCTCCGGGCTGCTGGTCGGCATCGGCGAGACGCTGGCCGAGCGGGCGGACACGATCTTCGCGCTGCGCGCCAACGCCCGCCGCTACGGCGCCCTGCAGGAGGTCATCGTCCAGAACTTCCGGGCCAAGCCGGACACCGCGATGCGGCACACCGACGACCTCGGGCTCGAGGAGTACCGCGCCGCGATCGCCGTCACCCGCCTGCTGATGGGTCCGAGGATGCGGGTGCAGGCGCCACCGAACCTGGTCGCCCTGCAGGAGTGCACCGCGCTGCTCGGAGCCGGCATCGACGACTTCGGCGGGGTCTCCCCGCTCACCCCCGACCACGTGAACCCCGAGCGCCCCTGGCCCTCCCTGGACCGGCTCCGCGCCGTCACCGCCGCCGCCGGCCTCGCCCTCGAGCCCCGTCTCACCGTGCACCCGGAGTACGTCGTCGGCGCCTTCGAACGGGGCGAGCCGTGGCTCGACCCCCGACTCTCCGCCCATGTCGCCGCCCTCGCCGTCCCCGACGGACCCAACGCCGGGCTCGCCCGCCCCGGCGTACACCCGACCGGGCTGCGCTGGCAGGAGCCCGACGGCGGCTTCGCGGCCATCGGGTCCGGGACCGGCCGCACCGACCTGCACGCCTCCATCGACACCGATGGCCGCACCGCCGACCGTCGCGACGACTTCGACACCGTCTACGGCAGCTGGGACGCCCTCAAAGAGATAGTCCGTGACGAAACCGCCCCCATAGCAGCCGATCAGGGGCGGGAACGTCACGGAGTATCGCGGGAGGGGGACGGAGTCGCGGCGCTGCGAGCCGCCGAGGCCGACCCGGGGAACCTGTCCGACGAGCACGCGCTGACCCTGATGACCGCCGAGGGCGACCTGCTCGACCAGGTCTGTCGGCTGGCCGACGACCTGCGGCGCGAGACCGTGGGCGAGGACGTCACCTACGTGGTCAACCGGAACATCAACTTCACCAACGTCTGCTACGTCGGCTGCCGGTTCTGCGCGTTCGCCCAGCGCCGTACCGACGCCGACGCCTACTCGCTGTCGCTCGAGCAGGTCGCCGACCGGGCCGAGGAGGCCTGGGACCTGGGCGCCTCCGAGGTCTGCATGCAGGGCGGCATCGACCCCGAGCTCCCCGGTACGGCCTACTTCGACCTCGCCGCCGCGGTCAAGCAACGCGTCCCGGAGATGCACGTGCACGCCTTCTCCCCGATGGAGATCGTCAACGGCGCCTCCCGGACCGGGCTGTCCTTCGAGGACTTCCTGATCAAGGCCCGCGAGTCCGGCCTCGGCACCATCCCCGGCACCGCCGCGGAGATCCTCGACGACGAGGTCCGCTGGATCCTCACCAAGGGCAAGCTGCCCACCGCCACCTGGGTCGAGGTGGTCTCCACCGCCCACCGCGTCGGCCTGCGGTCCAGCTCGACGATGATGTACGGCCACGTCGACAACCCCCGGCACTGGGTCCAGCACCTGCGCGTCCTGGCCCGGATCCAGGACCAGACCGGCGGGTTCACCGAGTTCGTGCCGCTCCCGTTCGTGCACACCTCCTCACCGATCTACCTGGCCGGCGTCGCCCGCCCCGGCCCCACCCGCCGCGACAACCTCGCCGTCCACGCGCTGGCCCGGATCATGCTGCACGGCCGGATCGACAACATCCAGACCTCCTGGGTCAAGCTCGGCGTCGACGGCACGCGCGCGATGCTCGCCGCCGGCGCCAACGACGTCGGCGGCACCCTGATGGAGGAGACCATCTCCCGGATGGCCGGCTCCGAGCACGGCTCCGCCAAGACGCCTCGGCAGCTCGCCGAGATCGGGGAGGCGATCGGACGCCCCGTCCGCGAGCGGACCACGACGTACGGCGTGCCGGCCCGGCGCTGACCGTGGAATGCTGCGCGTCATGTCCACCACGCCCCCCACGTTCGCCGAGGACGTCATCGAGCAGCCGCCGAAGGCCCAGTTCGAGACCTTCCTCGACGAGCACCGCGCCGCCCTGACCGCCTCGCTCGACGGGCTCACCGAGGAGCAGGCGCGCCGCTCGCTGGTGCCGTCGCGCACGACCCTGCTCGGCCTGGTCAAGCACGCCACCTTCGTCGAGCGGGTCTGGTTCGACGAGGCGATCA
Organism: Nocardioides sp.; assembly: GCA_040512455.1. Taxonomy (GTDB): domain Bacteria; phylum Actinomycetota; class Actinomycetes; order Propionibacteriales; family Nocardioidaceae; genus Nocardioides. Next base: position 9,921 of record JBEVFC010000099.1, on the reverse strand, counting down.
CCTGCCGCTCCCGCGACGAGATCGGCATCCCGGCGACCCCCGACGAGTCGTTCGTCCTCGACGACACCGACACCATCGCGTCGGTGCGGTCCGCCCACGTCTCCGCCTGTGACGACTCGCGCCGGGCGGCTGAAGGCCTCGACGTGGACCACACCGTGCTCGGCAACCGGCGCGGCCCGCTCCCGCTGCGGTGGGTCTACCTCCACATGCTGCGCGAGCTGGCCCAGCACTGCGGGCACGCCGACATCCTGCGGGAGCAGATCCTGGCCGACTAGCGCCGGCGCCGGGCGCTAGCGTGGCGCGCATGACCGATCCGATCACCACGACGCTGACCGCCCGCTCACCGCAGGGAGGTGACCTGGAGGTCCTGGTCAGCGGGCCCGAGGACGGGCGGGCGCTGCTCTACCACTCGGGGACGCCCTCGGGCGCGGCTCCGTTCCCCCTGCTCTGGCGGGCCGCGGACCGGCAGGGGCTGCGGGTGGTGACCTACTCGCGCCCGGGGTACGGCGCCTCCACGCCGCGGGAGGTCCCCGGCACGCTGGCCGACGACGTGGCGGACAGCGCGGCGGTCCTCGACGCCGTGGGGGCCGGCGACTTCGTGACGCTCGGCTGGTCCGGCGGCGGTCCGCGGGCGCTGGCGTGTGCGGCCCTGCTCCCGGACCGGTGCCGGGCGGCCGCCACCCTGGCCGGCGTCGCGCCGCACCACGCCGACGGCCTCGACTGGTTCGCGGGCATGGGCCAGGAGAACCTCGACGAGTTCGCCGCCGCCGAGGCGGGGCCCGAGAAGCTCCGGGCCTGGCTCGAGGAGAACGGCGCCCCGGCGTTCCGGACCACCCCGGAGGAGATTGCCACGTCGCTCGGCGGCCTGGCCTCGCCCGTGGACCGCGCGGCGATCACCGGCGAGTTCGCGGACTACCTCGCCGCCACCTTCCGCCAGGCCGGACGGCAGGGCGTGCGCGGCTGGCATCACGACGACCTGCTGCTGCTCCAGCCCTGGCCCTTCGACCTCGCCGCGATCGGCGTACCCGTCACCGTCTGGCAGGGCGACCAGGACCGGATGGTGCCGTTCGACCACGGCCGGTGGCTGGTCGCCCAGCTGTCCGACCCGGTCGCCCACCTGGAGATCGGCGAGGGGCACCTGTCCCTGGTCGCGCAGGTGGACCGGATCGTCGCCGAGCTGGTCGAGCTCGCCGGCTGACGTCAGCGCCCCGGAGGGGGCTCCGTGTTGACGGTGGGGATGCCACCCCCGGCCCGCGCGATCACCGCGATCGACGGCTGGTCGGTCGGGTTGCTCTCCCGGTGCACCACGAACGCCGGCACGTGGACGAAGTCGCCGGCGGTCGCGTCGACGTACCCCTCCATCCCGTCGCACTCCAGGCGCAGCACGCCGGAGACGACGTACAGGCTCGACTCGTTCAGGTCGTGGTGGTGCCACCCGGAGGTGGCACCGGGCGCGGTCAGCACGCGTCCGGCCCACAGGATCGGCAGCTCGAACGCGCGCTCCCGCACCATGCCGGGCGTCGGGTCCCCCGGCTCGAGGTCAGCGGGCCGGAAGACCCGCACCAGCTGTCCCACGATCAGGCGGGTCCTGACAGCCACGGATCCGTGAGGTCGAGGAACGTGGGCTCGCCGGCGCTGAGGGAGTCCATCTCCTTCATGATCTCCACCATCTCCGGCGGCGGCTCCTTCTTCTCGCCCTCGCGGGCGTCGGCCTCGGACGTGAAGTAGATCGCCATCGTCCACTCGCCCTCGTCGTGGCCCACCATCAGAGTGCCGAGGATGTCGGGCCGGAACGCCGCCCAGTCGGTCGGGTCGTTCGCCATCAGCTCGCGGGCCCGATCGGGGTCGGTCGAACGGCCCTGCATGACCTGCACGAAACCGGCCGCGCTCGGGTCGCCGGGGGTGTCGGCATCGACCGAGACGCTGTCGCGGAATACCGGCTCGTCCGAGAACAGAGCAGCGGTCTCCTCCCACCAGGCACCCTGCTCGGGGCGGTCGCTGTTCCTGCGGGCGGCCTCCTCCGACTCGAACCGCGCCAGGGCCACCATCTGCCCGTCCGCGGTCACTCCACCGGTGCTGCCCAACCAGCCTTCGGCGCCCGGCGCCAGCTCGTCCAGCCATGTGTCCAGCCGCCGGCGCATGGCCGGCGCGTCCCTCACGGTCCCCCGAATCACCTGCACGAACATCTCCCACTCCTCTCGCCACCAGGTCGCGCGGTCTGCGGATCGGTCCGTTCGACGCTACTCCCGGAATGGAGTGCTGGCGAAGCCCGCAGGACGAGTCTGGGGTGCGTCCGCGCGGGTGCGCCGGGCCAGGTGGGAGACGGGCAGCAGGAACCAGTGCCCGCGAACACAGACGACCTTGGCGTGCTCGACGGGGCCGTCGGTGCTCTCCATCACGGCACGCCACTTCACCTCGGCGAGCTCGTCGCACTCGGGGCACACGGTGAGGTCCATGACTCCTCCACTCCTCGGGACAGTTCCCGGTGAAGAGCGCCGCGCCCCACGCGGTGATACACCTCAGCTCACGCGAGCCCACCGGTGAGGTAGCGCTGCACGGTGGGCGCGATGTCCGCGGCCACGTCCTCCCGCGAGCGGGAGGCGATCCCGGGCAGTCGCAACAGGTAGCGCGTGAGCGCGAGGCCGAGCAGCTGGCTGGCCACCAGGGCCGCGCGGCGCTCCGCCTCCCCCGGTGGGGCGAGACGGGCCAGCACGGCCACCACCTGTTCCGCGAACACCGACCGGAGACGGTCGGCGACCTGCTCGTTGGTGACTGCTGAGCGGAGCAGGATCATCAGTACGTCGTCGCTCAGCGCCCCCTCCCAGCGGTCCAGGAAGTGCCGGGTGAGCCGGGCACCCAGGTCCTCGACGGGCACTCCCGAAAGGTCCGGCAGCATCAGGTCGACGTCCACCGCGGCGGCGAACAGCGCCTCCTTGCTGGTGAAGTAGCGCATCACCAGCGCCGGGTCGATCGAGGCCTGGGCCGCGATCGAGCGGATGCTGGCGCGGTCGTAGCCCTGCCGCGCGAACTGCTCGCGGGCCGCGCCGAGGATCGCGGCCTTGGTGCGCTCGGACTTGGACAGGCGGACTCCCTCGGTGGTCATGGCGTCACCGTACCACAGGTACAGACCAAAAGTCAACGACCGTTGACTTTTGCGCGAAGGCGGTCCACAGTGGGGATCATCCAGAATTCAACGCTTGTTGACTTTTCTCACGAGGAGCACCCCATGTCCACGCACGATCCGAACCTCCAGCACCGCGGGGTACTCCCCGTCGTCCTGCTGTCCCTTGCCCTGGTGGTGGCCGCGGTCCCCGCCCTGAACGTGGCGCTGCCCGACGTGGCCGCCTCCACCGACGCCTCGATGAGCCAGCTCCAGTGGGTCGTCGACGCGTACGCCCTGGTGTTCGCCGGCCTGCTGCTGCCGGCCGGCGCGCTCGGTGACCGCTACGGGCGGAAGCCGGTCCTGGTGGCCGGCCTGGCGATCTTCGCCGCCGGCGCCGGGCTCGCCGCGCTGTCCTCCACCCCCACGGCGCTGATCGGCCTGCGCGGGCTGATGGGCGTCGGCGCCGCACTGGTGATGCCCACCACCCTGTCGATCATCACCAGCTCGTTCCCCCGGGAGCAGCGCGGCAAGGCGGTCGGCGCCTGGATCGGCGTCGCCGGTGCGGGTGCCGTGTTCGGCCTGCTCACCTCCGGCCTGCTCCTCGAGGTCTGGGCCTGGCAGTCGGTCTTCTGGTTCAGCGCGGCCCTGGGCCTCGCCGTCGCCGTGCTCGCCGTACGGCTGATCCCGAACTCCCGTGACGAGAACAGCCCGCGGGTCGACTACGTGGGTGGCCTGCTCTCCGTCCTCACGCTCGTCGGTGTCGTGTTCGCCGCCATCGAGGGACCCGAGCGAGGTTGGACCGACCCGCTGACGCTGGGGGCCTTCGCCGTCGGCACCCTCGGCCTGCTCGCCTGGGTGGCCTGGGGCCTGGTCGCGAAGGACCCGCTCCTCGACCCGCGGCTGTTCGCCCGCCGGGACTTCAGCACCGGCGTGCTGTCGATCACCCTGCAGTTCTTCGTGTTCTTCGGGTTCATCTTCCTGGTCGTCCAGTACGTCCAGCTGGTGCTCGGCTACTCGGCGCTGCAGGCCGGTCTGGCGCTGATCCCGATGGCGATGGTGCTCGGCGGCCTGTCCCGCAAGGTCCCGCACCTGGCCACCAAGGTCAGCCGTCGCCCGCTGGCCGTCACGGGTCTGGCCCTGATGGGCCTCGGGATGCTGGTGCTGACCCAGCTCGACGCGGGGTCGTCGTACTGGCTGCTGCTGGCCGGCATCCTCCCCGTCGGCGCGGGCATGGCGCTCGCCACCGCCCCCGCCACCACGGACATCGTCTCCGCGCTCCCGCCCAGCAAGCAGGGCGTCGCCTCGGCCGTGAACGACGCGGCCCGCGAGGTCGGCGGCACTCTCGGGATCGCGGTGCTCGGCAGCATCCTGAACCAGCAGTACCGCTCCGGGGTCACCGAGGCGGCACCGGCGTCCGCGCCGGACGGGATCGTCGACGGCGCCCGCGAGTCACTGGCGGCCGCCCTCGGTATCGCCTCCCACCTCGGCGACGCGGGACTGAGCCTGGCGTCCGGGGCCCGGCTCGCCTTCGTGGACGGCATGGGCTTCGCGTTTCTGACCTCCGCCGGTGTCCTGTTCGCCACCGCGGCGGTGCTGCTGGTCGCGATCCCGGGTCGGAAGGCCGCACCCGCGGCGGCCGACGCTCACGAGGAGGAGGCCGGCGAGCTCGTCGACGCCCGTTGACCGTCTCTCCCTCCCCCGTGTTTCGCGCGGGGTGGTCGTTTGTGCCCCGGGGGCGACCACACCGCGCGGAACGCTGAGGTGGGTCAGCCCGGCGCGGTGGCCGACACGTACTGCGCCACCCCGTGGATCTCCTGGTTGATCTCGGTGAACCCGGCGGCCCGCAGCCGGCCGGTGAACTCGTCGGCCCGGAACATCCGCAGCCCCGAGGCACCGAGCACCCGGGCCTGAGCCGGCCGGAACCACTCGTGAGGCGACTCACGGCTGGTCATGATCGCGAGCCGGCCGCCCGGCCGCAGCACCCGCAGCATCTCGTCGAAGGCGGCGTACGGGTCGGGGATGAGGTACAGCGCGGCGTAGCAGTTCACCGCGTCCAGCGAGCTGTCCGGGAACGGCAGCCGGGTCGCGTCACCCTGGAGGTACGTCGCCCGGGGGTGCGCGTTGGTGGCCCGGGCGCGGGCCAGCATCGGCCCGGAGAGGTCGATGCCGATCGCCTGCCCGGTCGGCGCCACCGCGGCCGCGAACGCGGCGGTGAAGTTGCCCGGACCGCAGGCCACGTCGAGCACGACGTCGCCGGGCGACAGCCGCAGCGCCGCGACGGTCAGCGCCCGCTCGTGCCGCAGGTGGTCGAGGTCGAAGCCCATGAACGCCCAGCCGAAGAACGGCCGCCACGCCCGCTCGTAGACGGGCGCGAGCAGCGGGTGCTGCATGGCCCGCTGCGCGAGGGACCGGTCACCGGTGAGCCAGGAGGGCATCCCCCCAACATAGCGCCGGGACGGGTCACGAATACTGGCGTGGTGCCTTCTGTTCAGACGCTCTTCCGCAATGTCCGCCTGGTCCCGGTCGCGGGCGTCCCCGCCCCGACCGACGAGCCGCTGGACCTGCGCGTCGTCGACGGCGTCGTCACCGATGTCGCCGAGGGGCTCGCGCCCGAGCTCGACGACGAGGTCTTCGACGCGGCCGGCCGCTGGGCGGTCCCCGGCCTGTGGGACCACCACGTGCACATGTCCCAGTGGGCGGACGTGGCCTCGCGGCTCGACATGTCCGGCACGCACGCTCCCGAGGAGGTCGTGGCCCGGGTGGCCCGCCACATCGACACCCTCGACCCGCGCGACGCGAGCGTGGTGTCCGGCTACGGCCACCGCACCGGCACCTGGACCCGGCTGCCCACGGTGGCCGAGCTCGACGCGGTCAGCGGCGAGCACCCGGTCGTGCTGATCAGCGGCGACGCCCACCACGGCTGGCTGAACTCCGCGGCGCTGTCCCTGCTCGGCGTGCCCCCACGGCAGACCACCCTCGACGAGAACGACTGGTTCCCGGTGTTCGGCCGTCTCGACGACCTCCCCGGCGCCGGCCTCGCCCACAAGCTGGCGCTGCGCGAGGCGGTCCGCGACGCCGCCGCCCGCGGCGTCGTCGGCGTCACCGACCTGGAGTTCGGTGGCGCGTACCTCGACTGGCCGGAGCGCTTCGCCCAGGGCATCGACAGTCTGCGCGTCCGCGCCGCGACGTACGCCGAGGGGCTGGCCGACGTGGTCGCGGCCGGGCTGCGGACCGGCGACGACCTCGGCGAGACCAACGGGCTGCTGGAGATGGGCCCGCTGAAGATCATCTCGGACGGCTCGCTGAACACGCGGACGGCGTACTGCTGCACGCAGTACCCCGACGGCCACCTGCTCGAGTATCCGCGGGGCCGGCTCAACAACTCCCCCGAGGAGCTGGTCGAGCTGTTCACCACCGCCCAGCGCAACGGCCTCCGGGTCGCCCTGCACGCGATCGGCGACGCGACCCTGACGCTGGGGCTCGACGCGTTCTCGGCGACCGGCGCCCGCGGCGGCGTGGAGCACGCCCAGCTCGTCGATCTCGCCGACCTGCCGCGGATGGCCGAGCTCGGGGTCCGCGCCAGCGTCCAGCCCGCCCACCTGCTCGACGACCGCGACGTCACGGAGCGCTGCTGGCCCGAGCGCACCCACCGCTGCTTCGCGTACCGCTCGATGCTCTCCGCGGGGGTCGAACTGGTGCTCGGCTCCGACGCCCCGGTCGCGGCGCTCGACCCGTGGCTGGCGATGTCCGCGGCCGTGCACCGCACCGCCGACGCCCGCGCCCCGTGGCACCCCGAGCAGGCGCTCACCGCCGCCGAGGCGCTGGCCGCCAGCACCGACGGGCAGCCGACGCTCCAGCCCGGCTCGCGCGGCGACGTGGTGCTGCTCGACCACGACCCGCTGGCGCCGTACGACGACTCCGCCGAGGTCGGCGCGCACCTGCGGGAGGTCGGGGTGGCGGCGACGTTCGTGGCCGGCCGACCCACGCATCTGGCCCTCTGAGCGCTTCCGTCGACCGGACGGATTCTGTCCCAGCCCCGCCGCCATGGAAGAATGGCGAACCTTGGAGGGGAGTATTCCTTCGCGGCGGCGTCGTCATCACGGCCGGATTACATCGGCCCGGTGCCACCGGTCCACCCACGGGTGGGCGGAAGAGACCTCCGGAGTCCCAGTCCGGCTGGCGTACGCTCGAACGTGCGCCGGCACCGCGCGCCACTCCGGAGGAGAACCAAACTCTTGAACGCGATCATGGGCGACTCGGTCGCCTCCCCCCTCATCTGGGCGATCACCATCGTGGTCACCGTCGGGGTCCTGCTCGTCGACCTGCTGATCATCGGCCGACGCCCCCACGAACCCTCGATGCGTGAGGTCAGCCTGCAGCTGGGCCTCTACGTCGGCCTGGCCATCCTCTTCGGGCTGGCGCTGTGGGTCTTCGCCGAGCCGCACGCCCTCTCGCCCAACCCCGGACCGGAGTTCTTCGCGGGCTGGCTGACGGAGTACTCCCTCTCCGTCGACAACCTCTTCATCTTCATCATCATCATGGCGAAGTTCGCGGTGCCGCGTGCCTACCAGCAGACCGCGCTGATGATCGGCATCGTGCTGGCGCTGATCATGCGGGCGATCTTCATCGTGATCGGCGCCGCGGCGATCAACAACTTCAGCTGGGTCTTCTACATCTTCGGCCTGTTCCTCCTCTACACGGCGTGGAAGCTCGCCAAGGAGGGCGGCGAGGACGACGACGAGTACGAGGAGAACAAGCTCGTCCTGCTCGCGGAGAAGCACCTGCCCGCCACCAAGGAGTGGCACGGCACCAAGCTGTTCGTGAAGGAGAACGGCAGCCGCCTGATCACCCCGATGTTCCTGGTGATCCTGACGCTCGGCACCACCGACCTGCTGTTCGCGCTCGACTCGATCCCGGCGATCTACGGCCTGACCAAGGACCCGTACATCGTGTTCACCGCGAACATCTTCGCGCTGATGGGTCTGCGGCAGCTGTACTTCCTCATCGGCGGGCTGCTGCAGCGCCTCATCTACCTGTCGTACGGGCTGGCGTTCCTGCTCGGCTTCATCGGCGTCAAGCTGATCCTGCACGCCATGCACGAGAACGAGCTGCCGTTCATCAACGGCGGCGAGCACATCTCGTGGGCTCCCGACATCCCGATCTGGCTGTCCCTGGTGGTCATCATCGGCACCCTCGCGGTGACGGCGATCGCCAGCCTCATGGTGTCCAGGAACATGTCGCAGGAGGAGATCGAGTCGCGGACGATGTCGGTGCCGGGCAAGGACGACGCCTGACCGACGCTTGTTGAAGGATCCCCGGCACCTGGTGCCGGGGATCCTTCCCCGTCTAGCGGACCAGGTCCTGGTAGTCCGGGTGCTCGTCGATCCACGCCTTGATGAACGGGCAGAGCGGGACCACCTTCAGCCCGCCCTTGGCGCGGACGGCGTCGAGCGCCTGCCGGGCCAGCTCGGAGCCGACCCCCTGACCCTCGCGCAGCACCTCGGTGTGGGTGAAGACGATCTCGCCCGGGCGGAGGCGGTACTCCGCGATTCCGCACAGCTCGCCGTCGATCCACGCCTCGAACCGTTTGTCGTCCGTGTTGTCCCGCACCTCGACGCTCATGCGCGCCAACCTAGCCCGGCGGTGACGCCTCGGCGCCGACGACCCACCACGCGGCGTACGCCGGCAGCCACACCAGGCCGTCGGCGCCGGCGGTGACCTCGTGCCCGCCCAGGGCGTCGTACGGCGTCGCGAGGCCGAGGTCGTGCAGCCGACCGATCGGGAACGGACGGCGCTCGCCGGTCACGTTGTAGAGCGCGACCAGTCGGCCGGAGGCGTGCTCCCGGACGGCGGCCAGCACGCCGTCGTCGGTGTCGGTGAGCACCCGGCTGGACGCCGAGGCGTGCAGCTGCGGGAGCGTGGCGCGGACCCGGGCCAGGTGGGCCAGGCCTTGGAAGACCCGGCCGGGGACGGTGCGCAGGTCGCCGCGGTCGGCGGCACGGTCGGCGTCGAGCCGCGGTCGGTGCGCCCAGCGGTTGTCGTCCTCGTGGCCGGGCTCATCAGCCCAGTGCGGGTCGTTGGGCTGGGCCAGCTCGTCGCCGCTCCAGATCACCGGGACACCGCCCCAGCCGGCGATCACGGCGTGGGCGAGGAACATCCGGGCCAGTGCCGCCTCGTCGTCGCCGGTCTCGGGTACGCCGGTCAGCGCGGCCGCGGTGCCGCTGATCCGCTTGTCCCCGCTGACGGGGTTGTGCTGGAAGACCAGGCCGCGGCTCCAGGAGCCCGGGAAGTCGCCGGTGTACCAGTCCGCGAGGAAGCGCCGGTGGTCGTGCCCGCTCAGCCCGACCTCGGCGGCGTCGCGGTCGTCGATCGCCCAGCCGATGTCGTCGTGGCAGCGGACGTAGGTGATCCAGGTGCCGGTGCTCGGTGTCGGGGGCAGCGCGGCGAGCGCGTGCCGGGCCAGCACCGTGTTGCCGGTGGCCAGCATCGACCAGACCTGCACCATCAGGCTGTTGTGGTAGGCGTGGTCGCTGCCCCGGCCGGCGTGCCGGCCGAGGCCGAGGTACTGCACGAGGTCGCGTGGGCCGACGATCGCCTCGGCCTTGAAGACCAGGGCCGGGGCGGCCAGCCGGGCCACGGCGCGCAGCACCTGGGTGATGGCGTGCACCTCGGGCTGGTTCTGGCAGTTGGTGCCGAGCCGCTTCCAGAGGAACGCGATCGCGTCCAGCCGGAGCACCTCGACGCCGAGGTTGGCGAGGTACAGCACGATGTCGGCGTACTCGACCAGCACCTCGCCGTTCGCCCAGTCGAGGTCCCAC
>JBEVFC010000302.1:0-5921 GCA_040512455.1 Nocardioides sp. | reverse complement strand
ACTTCCCGATCCTCCAGCGCACGCTGGCGGGCGGGTTCCCGCTGGTCTACCTCGACAGCGCCAACACCTCGCAGAAGCCGCAGGTGGTGATCGACACGATGGTCGACCACCTCGAGCGGCACAACGCCAACGTCGCCCGGGCCATGCACCAGCTCGGCGCCGAGTCCTCCGAGGCCTTCGAGACCGCCCGCGACAAGGTGGCCGCGTTCATCAACGCGCCCTCCCGCGACGAGGTGATCTTCACCAAGAACGCCTCCGAGGCGCTCAACCTGGTCGCGAACACGCTGGCGTGGCGCGGTCCGCTCCAGGTCGGTGCCGGCGACGAGGTCGTCATCACCGAGATGGAGCACCACTCCAACATCGTGCCGTGGCAGCTGCTCACCGAGCGCACCGGAGCGACGCTCCGCTGGTTCGGGCTGACCGAGGACGGACACCTCGACCTGTCGAACATCGACGACCTGATCACCGAGCGCACCAAGGTGGTCTCGCTGACCTGGGTGTCCAACATGCTCGGCACCGTCAACCCGGTCGCGGACATCGCCCGCCGGGCGCACGAGGTCGGCGCGATCGTCGTCGTCGACGCCTCCCAAGCGGCACCGCAGCTGCCCGTGGACGTGGTTGCCTCGGGTGCCGACCTGCTGGCCTTCACCGGCCACAAGGTGGTCGGCCCGACCGGCATCGGCGTGCTCTGGGGCAGGCGCGAGGTGCTCGACCAGCTGCCGCCGTTCCTCGGGGGTGGCGAGATGATCGAGACCGTGACGATGGCGCGCTCGACGTACGCCGGAATCCCGCACAAGTTCGAGGCCGGCACCCCGCCGATCGTCGAGGCCGTGGGCCTCGGGGCGGCCGTGGAGTACCTCGGTCACCTCGGCATGGAGAACGTCCACGCCCACGAGCAGGCCATCACCGCCTACGCGCTCGAAGGCCTGGCCACCGTGCCCGGTCTGACGGTGCTGGGTCCGCTCGACGCGACCCAGCGCGGGGGAGCGATCGCCTTCGAGATCGAGGGCGTGCACCCGCACGACGTCGCCCAGGTGCTGGACTCGCGCGGCGTCGCCGTACGTGCCGGGCACCACTGCGCCAAGCCCGCCCACGCCCGCTTCGGTGTCCAGAGCTCGACCCGCGCGTCGTCGTACCTCTACACGACGCCCGCCGAGATCGACGCACTCGTCGCAGGCCTGGAATACACCCGCTCCTACTTCAAGTTGGGTTAGGCGATGGACCTCGACTCCCTGTACCAGGAGATCATCCTGGACCACTACAAGCACCCCCACCACGCGGGTCTGCGCGACCCGTTCGAGGCGGAGGTGCACCACGTCAACCCCACCTGCGGCGACGAGGTGACGCTGCGCGTGCACGTCGCCGGCGGCGTCGTCGAGGACGTGTCGTACGACGCCCTCGGCTGCTCGATCTCGCAGGCCTCCGCGTCGGTGATGACCGACCTCGTGATCGGCAAGCAGGTGGACGAGGCGATGGCGATCCACGAGAGCTTCCTGACCCTCATGCAGGGCCGGGGCAAGGTCGAGCCGGACGAGGAGGTGCTGGAGGACGGCATCGCGTTCGCCGGCGTCGCGAAGTTCCCGGCACGCGTGAAGTGTGCCCTGCTGGGGTGGATGGCGTGGAAGGACGCGACCGCCCAGGCACTGGCCCAGGACAACACCAAGGAGAGCAGCAATGGCTGAACAGACCACTGACACGACCGTCGATCACGGCGATCTCCCGGAGGTCGCCCCGGCCGGGACCTCCACGGTGACCGTCGACGACGTCACCGAGGCGATGAAGGACGTCGTCGACCCCGAGCTGGGCATCAACGTCGTCGACCTCGGGCTCGTCTACGACGTGCACCTCGACGACGCATCGAACTGCGTGCTCGACATGACCCTGACCTCGGCGGCGTGCCCGCTGACCGACGTGATCCAGGACCAGACCAACCAGGCGCTCGAGGGCCTGGTCGGCGACGTGGCGATCAACTGGGTCTGGATGCCGCCGTGGGGCCCGGACAAGATCACCGACGACGGCCGGGAGCAGCTCCGCGCCCTAGGCTTCAACGTCTGAGCGACGGCTTCCCATGAGTGAGCACGAGGTCGGCGCCTTCTGGGAGCTGGCCCGCGTGCACGCCCGGCTGAACAGCGCGCCGTCGTACTTCGGTCCGACGACGCTGGAGGTCGTGCCGCCGCCGGCCGGGTCGTTCGGCGACTCGGCCGAACAGGCCGACGAGCTGCTCGCCCTGGTGCTCGACGGGAGCAAGACGGCGACCGCGAGCGCGCTCCGGGACTACGAGTCCGACGAGGAGCCGCTCCCCGAGACGGGGTCGCTGAGCATCCTGCTCGACGGCGCCGGGCACCCGCAGGCACTGATCGAGGTGACCGACGTGCGGGTCGTCCCCTTCGACGAGGTCGACGAGGAGTTCGCCCGGCTCGAGGGAGAGGGCGACCTGTCGCTCGGGTACTGGCGCGACGAGCACCGGCGGTTCTTCACCTCGGTCGGGTCCACCGAGTTCGACGACGGGATGTCCGTGGTCCTCGAGCAGTTCCGGGTCGTCTACCGATCCGACTCCGCCCGCTCGTGACCGTCGTCCTGGTGCCGGCCACGCGCTGCCGGCGCTGGGTGGACAACTTCGCCGAGCGGCACGGAGGCGTCGCGCTCTCCGTCGAGCGTGGCGCGCTGACCGGTGTCGCGCCGGACGGGTCGACGTTCCGGGCCGCGCTGCCCTTCGCCGCGGCGTACGACGGGCCGCCGGAGGTGGACGGGTTCGTCGCGGCGATCACCGTCCCGGACGGGTGGGGAGTGCTGCTGGTGCGCAAGGGCGGCTTCGCGGTGGCCCGGCTCGAGGGTGAGAAGACCACGGCCTCCAAGGTCGGGCAGCGCCACGTGCAGGGACGCACCAAGGCCGGCGGGCAGAGCCAGCAACGGTTCGCGCGTCGCCGCGACAACCAGGCCCGGCAGGCCTACGAGGCGGCCGCCGACCACGCCGCCCGGATCCTCACCTCTCCGGTGCTGGCGCTGGTGACCGGCGGCGACCACGGAGCCGTCGAGGCCGTCCTCGAGGACACCCGGCTCGCCCACCTGCGCGACCGCGTGGTCGCGCCGTGGCTGGCCGTCCCGGACCCGCGGCGCTCGGTGCTGGAGCAGGCGGTCGCCGAGGCCACGTCCGCGAGCTTCGAGGTCACCAACGCCTGAACCTCCCGGCCTCCGACGCCCGTGCATGTCAGGATGACGGCCATGTGGCACCCGGAGCCGGGCTGGCAGCGGTTGACGGCGGGGACGGGGTCCTCGACCGTCGGCGTCTGGCGTGCCGGGGACCGGGTCGTCAAGCGGCTCGGTGCACCCCTCCCCGGGGACCCGGAGATGCTCTCGGACCCGCGGCACGCCGCCTACTGGCGACGCCCCGCAGAGGTGGCGACGAGCGGCGTCGTCGAGGAGACGCCGGGGCTGCGGTCGCCGGCTGCGCTCGGGGTCGAGGAGGACGACGAGGGCATCACGGTGTGGCTGCCGCAGGTGCCGGAGCAGCCACCGACCGGCCTGTTCGTGGCCCGGTGCCTGGGGGAGTTCACCGCAGCCGAGCTGGGCAAGGCCCGGTGGCTGGCGCGCGGCCAGCTGCGGGACCGGATGCGGATGCTCGAGCGCCGCGGCGGCTGGCCGACGCTCGCCCGGACCACCGTGGCAGACGTCGCCGATCACCTGTGGCGACGGCGTGAGATCCACCTGGAGGCGGTCGACGCGCTCCCGGTGGTGCCGCAGCACGGCGATCCGACACCCGCCAACCTGCACGCCCACGACGAGCGCGGGGTGCTGGCGCTGGACTGGGCCACCCTCGGCACCGGGCCCGTCGGCGGTGACCTCGGGTACTGGTCGCTGAGCACCCGCGAAGGGTTCGAGCCGCTGGTCGAGGCGTACACCGCCGCGCTGCCGACCGGCCTCGCGTCCCCCGAGCAGGTGCTGCTCGGCGCCCGGGTGACGGCCGTCTACACCGCACTGTCCCGGGCCGAGTGGGCGCTGGCCCGGGTGGCCACCGGCCCCGGCGCCCTCGCCGGGAAGTTCAAGCACCCCAGCGTGGCGCCGTACCTCCTCGCGCTGCAGCGGCAGTTCCCGCAGCTCGAGGCGCTGCTGTGACGTGCTGGTTTCACTAGGTACCTAGTGAAACCAGCGCTTACCACGCGAAGTTTCGCGCGGTAAGCGCAAGGAACGCGAGGTCAGCTGCGCACGGACGTACGTCGCGTGGGCGCCGCGCGACCTAGAGGCTGCGGGCCGAGAAGGTGTCGCAGTCGTCGTAGCTGCCGGACTGGTAGCCGGTCATGAACCAGCGCTGCCGCTGCTCCGCGGAGCCGTGCGTCCACGACTCAGGGTTGACGCGGCCGGAGGTCTTCTTCTGGATCCGGTCGTCACCAACGGACTCCGCGGCCTCGATCGCGAGCCGGATGTCCTCCTCGGTGAGCTCGGAGATCAGCACCAGGCCGTCCGCGTCCTCCGTGGTGGTGGCCGACCGCGCCCACATGCCGGCGTAGCAGTCGGCCTGGAGCTCGAGGCGAACCGCGTCGCTGCCCTCACCCTGCTGGGTGCGGACCTTACCCATGGTGCCGGTGATGTCCTGGATGTGGTGGCCGTACTCGTGGCCGATCACGTAGGCCTCCACGAAGCCGCCGTCGGGGCCGCCGAGCTGCTGTTCGAGCACCTCGTCGAAGAACCCGGTGTCGAGGTACACCCGGTCGTCCTGCGGGCAGTAGAACGGACCGACCTGCGAGCTGGCCGCTCCGCACCCGGTGTCGGTCTGGCCGGTGAAGGTGCGGGTGTCGGACATCTCGTACCGGGTGTTCGCGGCCTCCGGCAGCTCGCCCTCCCAGTAGTCCTGGATCGAGTTCACCACGGCGACGCGCGCGCAGTCCGGGTCCTCGTTGGCGTCGGCGCCGCTCTTGCAGTGGTCGTAGCGGTCGCTGTCGCCCGATGCGTCCTGGAGCTGTGAGGGGTCGAGCGAGGTGCCCCCCAGACCACCACCGCCCCCGTTGCCGCCGCCGACGCACTGGGTCAGCACCACGAACAGGATGATGACCAGGATGCCGCCGATCCCGCCGCCGGCCTTCGTGCCGCCCGGGATCGGGAGACGCATCCCGCCGCCGCCCATGCCGCCCCCGCCGCGTCCGCCGTCCGAGACCTGGCCGGTGTCGAGCCGAGCCTTGGGGTTGAACCGCATGGGCGTCCCTCCTGGGGCCGTCGTCGAACCATTCCGCGATGCGGGGCACGTACCCCGCGCGCCGTAGACTAACCACCCTCATGATCACTGCCCAGCAACTCGAAGTTCGTGCGGGCGCTCGCCTCCTGATGGAGGACGTCTCCTTCCGCGTTGCGGCGGGCGACAAGGTCGGCCTGGTGGGCCGCAACGGCGCCGGCAAGACCACTCTCACCAAGATCCTCGCCGGCGAGGCACTGCCCGCGTCCGGCAAGGTGACCACCACCGGCGCCGTCGGCTACCTGCCCCAGGACCCCCGGATCGGCGACCCCGAGGTGCTCGCGCGCTCCCGCATCCTGTCCGCGCGCGGTCTCGACGACGTCGTACGCCGTCTCCGCGAGGCCGAGGTCGAGATGGGGTCGTCGGACCCCGTGGTCGCGGAGCGGGCGATGAAGCGCTACTCCCGGGCCGACAACGAGCTGCACGCCGGTGGCGGGTACGCCGCGGAGTCCGAGGCAGCCCAGATCGCGCAGAGCCTGGGCATCGAGGAGCGGATCCTCGCCCAGCCGCTGAAGACCCTCTCCGGCGGCCAGCGGCGCCGGGTCGAGCTGGCCCGGATCCTGTTCTCCGGCGCCGAGACGCTGCTGCTCGACGAGCCGACCAACCACCTCGACGCCGACTCGATCGTGTGGCTGCGGGAGTTCCTGCGGTCGTTCCGGGGCGGGATCGTGGTGATCTCGCACGACACCGCGCTGCT
>JBEVFC010000294.1:0-3391 GCA_040512455.1 Nocardioides sp. | reverse complement strand
TACGACCTTCGCCTCGGTGTAGTCCCCCGCCTGGGGCGACCAGCGGAAGGTCACCCGGTCGCCATTTAGGGTGTAGGAGGCGGTGTCGGACTCCTTTTGACCTGCCCGAGTGCCAGACGTGAAGTGCTGCGTCCGCGTCAGGTTTCCGTCCTCCAACACGATCCTGTAATCGCCCGCGTTGAGGTCGACGAACGCCTCGTCATGGATACCTGAGCGCCTTATCTCACGGGGCGTGGCGCTGAACTCGTAGGTTCCGTTCAGGCGTGGGCCGGCGGTGGACTCGGCAGCGCCGGCGCCCGCGCAGCTGGTGATTGGATCGTCGGCATCGATGCCTGTCTTCATGTCGGTGATCGCGTCGATGAGGTGTGCCGTCGACGCCACCGACCGGAGGTCCTGGACGACCGGGCGCGCCACGGCCTGCCATTCTTCCAACTCGGCGCGAGTGGCGGCCGCGATCTCACCCCCGTTGGCACAGAAGACCTCGGCACGGGCGGCATCGCTGTCGGTGGTGGCAACGGCCCAGGTCGTCGTCTCTCTCGCTGCGGTCCTGAGGGACTCCAGTTGGGCAGTCGACAGCTCGAGCGCACTCTTCTCGTTCAGAACGATGACGTCGTACTTTGGGAACACGGTGAGGTTGCCGGCCGTTTGGTCGAACTTGAGCTCGAGGTCGTACTGGGACTCCGAGACGTCGTAGGACATCGAGTCGTCGAAGATCGGCGTGGCTCCCGTCGCCGTCAGGAAGGACCACACGGCCTCCGACTGGGGCGAGCGCACCACCGTTCCGCGGAGGTCGTTCACGTCCGTCACGGCCTTCGCCTCCGTGAAGAGATGGCGCATGCCTTCGGGGGCGATTCCGAGGCCGATCAGTTCGATCTCGTCCAAGCCGGCCAGGAGGTCGGGGACGAGGTCACTCGTGGCGACGGCGTTTGCCAACGAGGTCGTGTCGATCAGGAGAGGGGTGTTGAGCGCCTGGAGGGTGGTGACTCCGGCGGTGTCGAAGGCACGGCTCGCGACCATGGCGAGGTCTGCGGCCCCGCTCGAAACCGCAGTCACCGCGTCCGGCTCATGCGGCGCACCGGAGAAGTCCGGCGTGATCGTGATGCTGGGGTCCGCGCGCTGCACCTCCTCGACGAAGTGCTTCACGAGGGCCCCTCCGGGCGTGTCTGCCCCGTCGTATGTCACCAGCGTCAGGTGTACCGGTTCAGCGGACCGAGGCTCCGCGGGACGCGCGCACCCGACGAGGAGCGTGACCAGCGTGACGCAGACCCCCATCGTGCGCAGCGTGCCAGCGGACATGTGGATCATCCTCGTTCGTCTGCTTCGGCTTGGCGAGTGGCCGGCCCGGACCAAGGGTCCGGGCCGGCACGTGGCGATCACGGCAGGTACAGGTCGTCGGGATAATTCCCGGTGACCCCATCGGTGCCGGTCACGGGCACCTCGGCGTACACGCCGCCACCCAGCACGGCACCGCCGGGCGAGACCGACCCCGAGTTCCCTGTGACGATCGAGCCGGTGAGGTCGACCGACGGGTCTTCTCCCCAGAGCGGTCCGGCCCACAGGCCGCCTCCACGGACCTCGGCCTTGCCGGATCCGTCGCGCGCCCTCGCCACCGATCGATTGCCGGCGACTCGGGACGCCCTCAGCGAGAGGTGGGTGCCGTCGACCGCGAAGATGCCACCGCCCCACACCCCGGCAGGGCCGTGCTCTGCGCTCGCGGTGCTGATGTTGTCGGCGACAGTCACGTCCGTCAGGTCCGTCACTCCTCCGTCGCCGTTTCCGCACCCGCAGAGGAAGAGTGCGCCGCTCAGTGCCGCGGTACCGTCAGAGGTGTGGAGCGTCGCGCTGTTCCCGCTGATCGTCACGCCCCTCATGACGGCGTGGCCGTCGACTTCCACGATGCCTCCCACAGGAGCCACGTTCTCGGTGGTGCCCACTCGCGCGACCAGGGTGTTGTTCGTGATGTCGGTGTCCTCGAGCAGGAGGCCATCGCCGCCGTACTGGTAGTGCAACGCGGCGTCGATGACGAGCGGCTCTCCGGCCGGTGCATGGGCGACGACTCGGTTGGCCGACAGCACCGACCCGGTCATCGTGAGCTGTGTGTTGCCCTCCATGAAGACGCCGCCCGATTGGGCCGCCATGTTGACCCCGGCAGGCCAGGCGGTGACCAGCCGTGCGGTGTTTCCCACGATGTGCGAGTCCGTGATCGTGGTCGGTCGCGAGCTGTCGCCGACCGTGATCCCGCCACCTTCAGCCCAGCGGCCGATCGTGTTCGAGGCGGGGGCGGCGGCGTTGCCTTCGATCCTGGAGCGGGTGATGTCGACAGGGCCGATCGCACTGAAGATGCCACCACCGTTAGCGTCGCTGGCAGTGCCGCCCGCAAGGTTGTCGGCGACGGTGGCATCCACCAAGGTCAGCCGGCCAGCCGTCGCTATACCACCGCCGAAGGCCCCGGCGTAGGGGCAGTCACCCTCCGGGCACTGCGCACCCGAGGGCGACGGGAGGGTCGTGGAGGGGATGGCCCTGTTTCCCGCCACCGTCACTCGGCGGAGGGTGAGGCTCGCGCCGGCACCCCTGTTGCCGTTGGAGAACGGTACGAGGATGCCGCCGCCGAACGCGTCGTAGCCGGTGGCCTTGCCGCCCAGTCCCGTGCCGGTGTTGGTCCCGCCCCTGATGGTGAGATCGGCGAGATCGACGATGGGCCGGTACTGCGAGCTGGCGACGACGGTCAGCACCGGGCCGCCTCCTTGAATGATCGTCTCTTGCTCGCCTGCGCCGACGACCGTGATGCTCTTCTTGATCGTGATCCCACCGGTGAAGGTGCCCTCGGTCAGGGTCACTACGTCACCGTTGACGGCTCGGGCCACCGCCTTGCGGAGCGAGTCGAAACAGCGATCCGAGTGGCCGGACACGCATGCGTGCGGCGGACCATCCGCTGCGGTCGCCGTCGGCGCCGCGGTGAGACCGATTGAGGTGACGACGGTTGCGCCGCCGATCAGGCAGATCCATTTCCTCATCTCGCCACTCCGTTTCTGCGTCAGGACACCCGGCGGAGTGCCGGGCCTCTCACGCGACGGTGTGGTCCCGCGGAAAATTCCCGGTAAATTGGGCGGTTCGCGTAGCCGTGACCCCGACTAGATTGGCTCCATGGCGGGCGTCGCCCACGACGGAGAAGGTGCCCTCGACCGCCGGCACCGGGTGGTCTTGTGGGCGCTGGCGATCTCGCGCCCGCGGGCGGCGACTGTCGACCGGATCGCGGATGCCTTGTGGCGCGGCGCCCCGCCGGCTACCAGCGACAAGGTCATCCAGGGCAGCATCTCGCGGCTGCGGAAGGCGTACGGGAGCGACGCCATCAAGACGGTCGACGGCGGCTACCGCCTGTCCAGTTCGGTCG
>JBEVFC010000246.1:0-12123 GCA_040512455.1 Nocardioides sp. | reverse complement strand
AGCGACCTCTGGATGGACGACATGCTCTGGGGGGTCACCCTGCGCAGCCCGCACCCGCACGCCCGGATCCTCCGGGTCGACATCACCGAGGCGCTCAAGCTGCCGGGCGTCTTCGCGGTGCTCACCCACGACGACGTACCCGGGCAGAAGAGCTACGGCCTCGAGCACCAGGACCAGCCGGTGCTCGCGATCGACACCGTCCGCTACCAGGGAGAGCCGGTCGCCCTCGTCGCCGCCGACCACCCGGAGGTGGCCCGCCAGGCGGCCAAGAAGATCGTCGTCGACTACGAGGTGCTCCAGCCGGTGGTCGACGCCGAGGCCGCGCTGCGCCCCGACAGCCCGCTGGTCCACCCCACCGGCAACCTGGTCCGCCATGTCAAGGTCCGCACCGGCGACCCGGAGCCCGCCGCCGACGTGGTGGTGTCCGGCCACTACGAGGTGGGCATGCAGGACCAGGCGTTCCTCGGCCCGGAGTCCGGGCTCGCGGTCCCCGACGACGTCGGCGGCGTCGACCTGTACGTCGCGACCCAGTGGCTGCACGTCGACCAGCGGCAGGTGTGCGCGGCCCTCGGGCTGCGTCCCGAGCAGGTCCGGCTCCAGCTGGCCGGGGTCGGCGGCGCGTTCGGCGGCCGCGAGGACCTGTCGATGCACGTGCACGGCTGCCTGCTCGCGCTGCACACCGGCAAGCCGGTGAAGATGGTCTACAACCGCGAGGAGTCGTTCTTCGGCCACGTGCACCGCCACCCCGCGGCCATGCACTACGAGTACGGCGCGGACAGCGACGGCAGGCTCGTCTACGCCCGGGCCACCATCCACCTCGACGGCGGCGCCTACGCCTCCAGCACTCCCGCCGTGGTCGGCAACGCCGGCACCATGGGCCTCGGCCCCTACGAGATCCCCAACATCCACATGGACTGCTACGGCGCCTACACGAACAACCCGCCGTGCGGCGCGATGCGCGGCTTCGGGTCCGTGCAGGCGGCGTTCGCGATCGAGGCGATCATGGACAAGCTCGCGGACGCCGTGGGTCTCGACCCGGTCGAGATCCGGGCCCGCAACGGCTTCCACGAAGGCTCCACGGCCCCGACCGGCCAGGTCATCGACAGCGCCGCCCCGGTCGAGGAGCTGGTCCGCCGGCTCGCGGCGATGCCGCTCCCCGCCCCCACGAGCGCCGACGGGGACGTCGACCTGCGACGCATGCCCGGCGGTGTCTCCAACACCACCCACGGGGAGGGCGTGCGCCGCGGCGTGGGCTACGCGGTCGCCTACAAGAACGTGGCGTTCTCCGAGGGTTTCGACGACTATTCGACGGCCCGGGTCCGGCTCGGCATCGCCGGCGGCGAGCCCGTCGTCACCGTGCACACCGCGGCCGCGGAGGTCGGGCAGGGCCTGGTCACCGTCGAGCAGCAGATCTGCCGCACCGAGCTCGGCGTCGAGCGCGTCGTGGTGGCGCCGAAGGACACCCAGGTCGGGTCCGCCGGGTCGAGCTCGGCGTCGCGGCAGACCTACGTCACCGGGGGCGCCGTCAAGGCGGCCTGCGAGAGTGTCCGCCGCCTCGTCCTCACCCGGGCGGCCACCCGGCTGGGCACCGAGACCGACGGCCTCCGCCTCGAGGACGGCGGCGTGGTCGACCGGTCCGGCGACCGGGTGATCGGCCTGGCCGACCTGCTCGGGGACGACGAGGTCGAGGACACCGTCGAGTGGCGGCACCGGCCGACGTACCCGATCGACCCGGAGACCGGCCAGGGCTTCGCGCACGTGCAGTACGCCTTCGCCGCCCACCGCGCGGTCGTCGACGTCGACGTCGACCTCGGCCTGGTGAAGGTGGTGGAGCTCGCCTGCACCCAGGACGTCGGCAAGGCGATGAACCCGCAGGCCGTGGTCGGCCAGATCCAGGGCGGCAGCACCCAGGGCATGGGCCTGGCGCTGATGGAGGAGATCCAGATCGTCGAGGGCAGGGTCACCAACCCGTCGTTCACCGACTACCTCATCCCCACCATCCTCGACACCCCGCCGATGCCGATCGAGGTCCTCGAGTACGCCGACCCGCACGCGCCGTACGGGCTGCGCGGCGTCGGCGAAGCGCCCACCATCTCGTCGGGACCGGCGGTGGCCGCGGCGATCCGGGCCGCCACCGGCGTCGATCTCCGCCGGGTGCCGATCCGACCCGAGGACGTGACCGGGACGCGATGATTCCCTCTCCCCTGCTCAGCGACGAGGCGGTCGCCTTCGTCACCGACCTGCAGCGGCGCTTCGGCCCGCGGCGCGACGAGCTGCTCGCCGCCCGGAGGAGTGCCGGCCCGCCGCGCGACTTCCTGCCCGAGACGGCCGAGATCCGGGACGCGGACTGGCAGGTCGCCCTGGCCCCGCTCGCGCTGCTCGACCGGCGGGTCGAGATCACCGGCCCGACCCAGCCCAAGATGGCGGTCAACGCCCTCAACAGCGGCGCCCGGGTCTGGCTGGCCGACCTCGAGGACGCGAACACCCCGCACTGGGACAACGTGCTCGAGGGCCAGCAGGTCCTGTACGACGTGGCCCGGCGCCGGCTCGAGCTCACCACCCCCGAGGGCAAGCACTACGCCCTGCACGACGGGCCGCTGGCGGTGCCGCTGGTGCGTCCCCGCGGCTGGCACCTGGACGAGAAGCACCTGCGGGTCGACGGACGGCCGATGGCCGGGGCGCTGCTCGACTTCGGGCTGCACTTCTTCCACAACGCCGCGGAGCTGACCGAGCGCGGCAACGGGCCGTACTACTACCTCCCGAAGATGGAGAGCCACCTCGAGGCCCGGCTCTGGAACGACGTGTTCACCCATGCCCAGCAGGCGCTCGGCATCCCGCACGGCACGGTCCGCGCCACGGTCCTGATCGAGACGATCAACGCCGCGTTCCAGATGGAGGAGATCCTCTTCGAGCTGCGCGACCACGCCTCCGGCCTCAACGCCGGCCGGTGGGACTACCTCTTCAGCGTGATCAAGAACTTCCGCGACGCGGGCCAGGAGTTCGTGCTCCCGGACCGGGCCGCCGTCACCATGACCACCCCGTTCATGAAGGCCTACAGCGACCTGCTGGTGGCCACCTGCCACAAGCGCGGGGCGTTCGCGATGGGCGGGATGGCGGCCTTCATCCCGACGAAGGACCCCGAGACCAACGAGGCGGCGCTCGCGAAGGTGCGCGCGGACAAGCGGCGCGAGGCGACCGCGGGGTACGACGGGTCCTGGGTCGCCCACCCGGGCCTGGTCGCCCTCTGCGCCGAGGAGTTCGACGCCGTGCTCGCGGACCGTCCCAACCAGCTCGACCGTCGGCTGCCCGACCCGGGCGTAGGGGCGCGGGAGCTGCTCGACGTCGCCTCCGCCGGCGGCGTGGTCACCGAGGCAGGCGTGCGCGGCAACGTCTCGGTCTCGCTGCGCTACCTGGTCGCGTGGCTCTCGGGCAACGGTGCCGCCGCGCTCGACAACCTCATGGAGGACGCCGCCACCGTGG
Organism: Nocardioides sp.; assembly: GCA_040512455.1. Taxonomy (GTDB): domain Bacteria; phylum Actinomycetota; class Actinomycetes; order Propionibacteriales; family Nocardioidaceae; genus Nocardioides. Next base: position 8,643 of record JBEVFC010000246.1, on the reverse strand, counting down.
AGATCTCCCGCAGCCAGCTGTGGCAGTGGATCCGGCACGGCACCATCACCGACACGGGGATGGTGATCACGCGCGAGCACGTCGCCCGCGTGCTCGACGAGGAGTTCGCCCGCCTCGCCGCCGGCCTCGACGGGGCCGGCCGAACCCGGCTGACGCAGGCCCGCGACCTCTTCGCCCGGGTGGCGCTCGGCGAGGACTACCTCGACTTCCTCACTGTTCCCGCGTACGAGGAGTACGTAGCATGAACACCCCACGGAAATGCTCGCTTCGCTCCGCTTTCCGCAGGGACCCCGAGTGATGCGACCGCGGCTCGGCCCCGACGACCTGGCCGCCGTCGAACGCATCATGGGCCCGGCCGACGAGGCGCTGGCCCGCGGCTACCCGGGCGATCCGGGCACCCGCCAGCCGGTCCACACGGTGTACCTGCCCGCCGACCGGGTGCTGCCCGGGATCACCGACCGGTACGGCGCGGCCGCGCGAGCGGCGCTCGAGGAGCACGCCCCCGACCCGGGCACCCTGGCCGGGATCGTCGGCGCCGACCCCGACCGGGTCGCCGAGGTCTGGCCGCTGCTGCTCGCGAAGCTCGAGCGCGAGCCGGTCGAGGACCTGCGCATCGACCTCGAGGACGGCTACCGCGGGCACACCGACGACGAGGAGGACGCGGACGCCGTCGCGGCGGTGACGGCGCTGGCCGTCGCATCGCCCGGCGCCAGCGACCCGCCGTACTGGGGGGTCCGCTTCAGGTGCCTCGAGGCGGCCACCCGGGCACGTGGCCTGCGCACGCTGGACCTGGTGCTGGGCGCCGCGCTCGAGGCCGGGCCGTTGCCGGAGGGCTTCCGGCTGACCCTGCCCAAGGTCACCTCCGTGGAGCAGGTGCTCGCGATGGCCGAGGCCTGCGCGCGGCTGGAGGCGGCGTACGGACTGGACCCCGGCCGGCTGCGCTTCGAGGTGCAGGTCGAGACCGCGCAGGCGGTGCTCGGCCCGGACGGGACGGCCACCGTCGCGCGGCTGGTCCACGCCGCCGCGGGCCGGTGCGACGGGCTGCACTTCGGCACCTACGACTACACGGCCGCGCTCGGCATCGCCGCCGCCCACCAGGCGATGGACCACCCGGTCGCGGACCACGCGAAGAACGTCATGCTGCTCGCCTCGGCCGGCACCGGGGTACCGGTCTCGGACGGGTCGACCAACCTGCTGCCCATCGGGTCGGCCGCGCAGGTGCACGCCGGCTGGGCGCGGCACTTCCGGCTGGTCGGCCGCTCCCTCGAGCGGGGGCTCTACCAGGGCTGGGACCTGCACCCGGCCCAGCTGCCGACCCGCTTCCTGGCCACGTTCCTGTTCTTCCGGACCGGGCTCGACGAGGTGGGCGAGCGGCTCCGTGACTACCTCGCCGGCACCGGCGGCACCGTCCTCGACGAGCCGGCCACCGCGCGGGCGCTGGCCGGCTTCCTGCGCCGCGGCGTGCACTGCGGTGCGGTGACCACCGAGGAGGCGGAGGCGCTGACCGGGGTGTCGCTCTCGGTGCTCGACGGGCTCGCCCGTGGGCGGCGGGCCTGACCGTGGAGCCCTCTTCCGACCTGGCGATCACCGGGACCGCCCTGCTGGACGGCGATCTCCGGCCGGCGACGGTGCTGGTGCGCGACGGCCGGGTGGTGGGGATCCGGCCGGCCGCCGAGTCCGGTGCTGCGACCGAGCACGTGACGCTGGCCGACGACGAGGTGCTGCTGCCCGGGCTGGTCGACACCCACGTGCACGTGAACGAGCCCGGCCGCACGGAGTGGGAGGGCTTCCGCTCGGCCACCCGTGCGGCCGCGGCCGGCGGCGTGACGACCCTCGTCGACATGCCGCTGAACTCCATCCCGGCCACCGTCGACGTACCCGCGCTCGCGACCAAGCGCGCGGCGGCCCGCGGCAAGTGCCACGTCGACGTGGGCTTCTGGGGCGGGGCGGTGCCGGCCTCCCTCGGCGGGCTGGCCGCGCTGCGCGAGGCCGGCGTCTTCGGGTTCAAGTGCTTCCTCGTCGACAGTGGGGTGCCGGAGTTCCCTCCGCTGTCGTGGGCCGAGCTGGACCGCGCACTCGTCGAGGTCGCCGCGATCGACGGGTTGCTGATCGTGCACGCGGAGGACGCCGTCGTCCTCGCCCACGCGCCGGCGTGCGCCGGACCGTCGTACGCCGCCTTCGTGGGCTCGCGACCGGACGAGTCGGAGGATGTCGCGATCGTGGGACTGCTCGACATGGCCGCCGAGCACGGCGCACGGGTGCACGTGGTGCACCTGTCCAGCGCCACCGCCCTGCCGTCCATCGCGGCGGCCCGCGCCGCGGGCGTCTCGGTCAGCGTCGAGACCTGCCCGCACTACCTGACCCTGAGCGCCGAGGAGATCCCCGACGGGCACACGGAGTTCAAGTGCTGCCCCCCGATCCGCGACCGCACCAACCGCGACGCGCTGTGGCAGGCGCTGGCCGACGGCCTCGTCGACTGCGTGGTGTCCGACCACTCCCCCTCGACGGTCGACCTCAAGTGCCTCGACTCCGGGGACTTCGCCGAGGCGTGGGGCGGGATCGCGTCGGTGCAGCTGGGGTTGCCCGTCGTCTGGACCGCCGCCCGGTCCCGTGGCGTGCCGCTGACCGAGGTGGTCCGCTGGATGTCCGCCGCGCCCGCGGCGCTGGTCGGCCTCGAGGGCAAGGGCACGATCGCGGTCGGCAACGACGCGGACCTGGTGGTGTTCGCCCCGGACGCGACCTTCCGCGTCGACCCGACCCGGCTGCACCACCGCAACCCGGTCACGCCGTACGCCGGGCGGGAGCTGACCGGCGTGGTGCGCGACGTCTGGCTGCACGGACAACGCATCGTCGTCGACGGCGATCCAGCCGGACCAGCCAGGGGACGGCTGCTGACGAAGGGCACCCGATGACGGACTTCACCGAGCTCACCGACCTTGCCTCCCGCGCCTTCGGCGGGGCGGTGGTCACCGCCAACGACGAGTTCTTCGCCCCGCGGGAGAACCTCATCCGTCCCGAGCCCGCTTCGCCGGTCCACACCTTCGGTCACAAGGGCAAGGAGTACGACGGGTGGGAGACGCGGCGGCGGCGCGACCCGGGCGCGGACTGGGCCGTCGTCCGGCTCGGTGAGCCCGGCGTGGTGCGAGGCGTGGTCGTCGACACGGCGTACTTCACCGGCTACTACCCGCCGTTCGTGTCGGTCGAGGGCGCCGTCGTCGACGGCTACCCGGCGGCGTCGGAGCTCGACGACCTCGACTGGACGACGCTGGTCCCGCTGTCACCGGCCCGCGGTGACACCGCGAACGCCTACCCGGTCACCGACGACCGGGTGTGGAGCCACGTGCGGCTGACCATCCGCCCCGACGGGGGTGTGGCTCGCTTCCGGGTGCACGGCGAGCCGGTGCCGGACCCGCGCTTCGCCGACGGGGTCGACCTGGCCGCGGCGGAGAACGGCGGCTCGCTGGTGGCCTGCTCGGACGAGTTCTACGGCTCCGCCGCGAAGCTGATCCACCCCGGCCGGGCCCGGCACATGGGCGAGGGCTGGGAGAACGCCCGCCGCCGCGACGGAGGCAACGACTGGGCGCTCTTCCGGCTCGGCAGCCCAGGGGTCGTGCACCACGTCGAGCTGGACACGTCGTACTTCCTCGGCAACGCACCCGGTGAGTTCCGGCTGTCCGGCTGTCACGCGACCCCGGAGGAGCTCGATGACCTCGACGCCGGCGCCTGGTGGGACCTGGTGCCCCGCCGACCCGCGCGGCCGGACACCCGGCACCGCTTCCTCGTTGTGGACGAGCGGCCGGTCACGCACGTGCGGCTGGACGTCTACCCGGACGGCGGGATGGCCCGGCTGCGGGTCTGGGGCCGGCCCACGGACTGACGCCCCTCTCTAGACTGCCGCCATGCCGGAGCCGCTCACCCATCGCGTCCAGCCGATGTCCGGGCGCGACCCCGACCAGGAGCACCGCGCCGCGACGCCGCTGGAGCTCCTCTTCGACCTCGCGTTCGTGGTCGCCTTCGGCACCGCCGCCAACGAGCTGGCCCACTACCTGGCCGAGGACCAGATCCGGGTGGGCGTGGTGGGGTTCCTCTTCGCGACGTTCGCGATCTCGTGGGCGTGGATCAACTTCGCGTGGTTCGCCTCCGCCTACGACACGGACGACTGGATCTACCGGCTGACCACGATGCTGCAGATGGTGGGGGTCCTGATCCTCGCGCTCGGCCTGTCCGACATGTTCGTCTCCCTGGAGGAGGGCGACCACGTCGACAACGCGGTGATGGTGGCCGGCTACGTCGTGATGCGCGTGGCGATGACCTTCCAGTGGTTGCGCGCCTCGCGCGACGACCCGGCCCGGCGCCGCGCCTGCCTGACGAACGTCGGCTACGTGCTGGCCGCGCAGGTCGGCTGGATCGTGCTGCTCTTCGCCCACACGTCGGTCCTGGTGACGTTCGTGTGCATCGTGCTCCTGGTGCTGGTGGAGCTCGCCGGACCGGTGCTCGCCGAGACCCGGTACGGCGGCATCCCCTGGCACGCGGACCACATCGCCGAGCGCTACGGCCTGCTGGTGATCATCGCGCTCGGCGAGGGAATGATCGGCACGATGGCGTCCATGTCGGCGATCGTCGGCCCGGACGGGGAGGGCTGGTCGGTGGACTTCGTGCTGGTCGGCCTGGCCGGCGTGGCGATCACGTTCGGGATGTGGTGGGTCTACTTCGTCATCCCCCACGGCGCGATCCTGTCCCGGCGCCGCATGCGGTCCCTCGGCTGGGGCTACGGCCATATCCCGCTCTTCGGCGCCACCGTCGCCTTCGGGGCCGGCCTGCACACGGCGGCGTACTACCTCGAGCACCACTCGGAGCTGGGCACGCTGGGGACCACGGTCTCGGTGGCGCTGCCGCTCGGGGTGTACCTGCTGATGGTGTACGTGCTGTACGCCCAGCTGACCCGCACCCTCGACCCCTTCCACCTCCTGCTGGTGGCGCTCACCGCGGTCGTCGTCGGCGCGGCCGTGCTGCTGGCCGCCGCGGGCGCGTCCCTGGCGCTCAGCCTGACCGTGCTGGCGCTGGCGCCGTGGGTCACCGTGGTCGGCTACGAGCTGTTCGGACACCGCCACAACGCCGACGTACTGGCCGCCCTGTGACCACTGCCCGGACAGTCCCGGTCACCACCGAGATGGACGGTGACGAGCTCGACGGCGAGGACGCCTGCCGGCTGGTCCGCACCCACGGGCTCAGGAGCATCGCGGTCGAGTCGTTCGTCCGCTTCCGCTACGGCGACGGCTTCACCAACAGCCGGGCGCTGGCCCTGCAGGCCTGCCTGGCGGTGGTGCCGTTCCTGCTGGCACTGACCGGGCTGGCCGCCGATCTCGACCAGGACCGGCCCGCCCAGGTGGTCGCCCAGACGATCCAGGCCGTCTCCCCCGGGAGCGGCGAGCAGGACGCCCTCGCCAGCGCCGTCACCGGCCAGGACACCAGCGAGGAGGCCGGCGAGATCGCCCTGGTCCTCGGTCTGCTCTTCGCGCTGCTCTCCATGACCACCGCGATGGCGCAGGTCGAGCGCGGCAGCAACCGGATCTACGGCATCCGCCGCGACCGCAGGGCCGCCGCGAAGTACGGACGCGCCGCGGGCCTGACCGCGATCCTCGCGGTGCCGGTGGGCATCGGCTTCCTCACCCTGGTCGCCGGAGGGGCGTTCGCCGACGCGATGGTGCAGCACTACGGCTGGTCGGACACCCAGCGCCAGGTCTGGGACATCGCCCGGTGGCCGTTCGGGCTGGCGCTCCTGGTGTTCGCGATCGCGGTGCTCCTCGACCACGCCCCGCGACGCCGCCAGCCGGCGCTGTCCTGGCTGGCCCTCGGAGCCGGCGTCGCGGTGGCGCTGAGCATGGCCGCGACGGGCGGGTTGGCGGCGTACGTCAAGCTCAGCGGCTCCTTCGGTGACGTCTACGGTCCGCTGGCCGGGGTGTTCGCCCTGCTGCTGTGGTCGCTGCTCTCGTCGATCGCGCTGTTCTACGGGGTGGCGGTCTGCGCCCAGCTCGAGGCGCTGCGGGCCGGGCAGCCCGATCCGGCGTACGCCGACCCCGGCCGGCCGCACGGCACCGTCGTCGACGACTGATCACCTCGGTGGGTGCCCGCGTGCTTGAATCGGGGGCATGGGCAGGAGGGCGGACCGACGCAGGGTGCTGCGTCTGCGCGACGGGGTGGCCACCGCACGACCGGACACGCTGGCGGTCGAGGAGCCGCTCGAGATCCGGGTCAACGGGTCCAGCCTCTCGGTGACGATGCGGACGCCCGGCGACGACTTCGAGCTCGCGACCGGATTCCTCGTCTCCGAGGGGGTGATCGGCGTCCCGGCCGACGTGGTCGGCATCCGCTACTGCGACGAGGGCCGGCCGGACCCGACGTACAACGTGCTCGACGTGACCCTGGCACCGCACGTGACGCTGCCGGACCTGACCCGCAACTTCTACGTGTCCAGCTCCTGCGGGGTCTGCGGCAAGGACAGCCTCGACGCGGTCCGCACCGCCACCCGCTGGTCGGTGGCCGACGACCCGCTGCGGGTGGCCTCCGCGCTGCTGGCCGTGCTGCCGGACCGGCTCCGTGAGGGGCAGGCGATCTTCGAGCGCACCGGCGGGCTCCACGCCGCGGCGCTCTTCACCGGGGAGGGCGAGCTGCTCTGCGTGCGCGAGGACGTCGGCCGGCACAACGCCGTCGACAAGGTGGTCGGTTGGGCGCTGACGCAGGGCCGGCTGCCGCTGACCGGCTGCGTGCTCCAGGTCAGCGGCCGGACGTCCTTCGAGCTGGTGCAGAAGGCCTGGATGGCCGGGGTGCCGCTCCTCTCCGCGGTCTCGGCGCCGTCGACGCTCGCGGTCGACCTGGCCCGCGAGGCCGGGATGACGTTGGTCGGCTTCGTCCGCAACGGCGGGATGAACGTCTACGCGGGCGAGGAACGAGTGGGGGTCCCGCTCCCGGTCGCCGCCGGGGACCTCTGATGGACGCCTCGGCCTGGAACGCCCGCTACGCCGGCACCGACCTGGTGTGGTCCGCGACGCCCAACCAGTTCGTGGCCGCCGAGCTCGCGTCCCTCGCCCCGGGTCGCGCCGTCGACCTCGCCGCCGGCGAGGGCCGCAACGCGCTCTGGCTGGCGGCGCAGGGCTGGGAGGTGACCGCGGTCGACTTCGCCGCGGCCGGGCTGGAGAAGGGCCGCTCCGTGGCGGAGACGCTCGACCTCGCCCGCCCGGTCACCTGGCAGTGCGCGGACGTGCTGACCTGGACCGCGGAGACGCCGTACGACCTGGCCGTGCTGGCCTACCTCCAGCTGCCCGCGGCCGAACGCCGTGAGGCGGCCCGCCGCGCGGTCGCGGCCCTGCGCCCCGGCGGGACGTTCTTCCTGGTCGCGCACGACAGCAGCAACCTGACCGAGGGCGTCGGCGGGCCGCAGGAGCCCGCGGTGCTGATGACCGCCGAGGACGTGGTGGCCGACCTGGCCGGCACCGGCGTCGAGGTGCTGCGCGCCGAGCGGGTGGCCCGTGAGGTCCCCGGCCCCGACGGCACCCGGACGGCGTACGACGCGCTGGTCCGCGCCGTGCTGCCGGCATGAGGACCGTGCGGTGACGCCCACGCAGCTGCGGGCGTTCGCGGCCGTGGTCCGGCTGGGGTCCGTCAAGGCGGCGGCCGGCGAGCTCGAGGTCAGCGAGGCCGCGGTCTCGATGCACGTCGGGCAGCTGCGGAAGGAGTTCGACGATCTCCTGTTCACCCGCACCGGCTCGGGGCTCGCCTTCACCCCCGGCGGGCTGCGGCTGGCCAGCCGGGCGGTGGAGATCCTCGGCCTGCAGGACCGGACCGCCCGCGAGGTCAGCCAGGCGGGGCACGGCAAGCGGGTGCTGCGGATCGCCACCACCCACCTCTTCGCCGAGCACGCCGCGCCGGGGCTGATCGAGCTGTTCGCCGGCCGCGCCGACGACCTCGAGGTGGAGCTCAGCGTGCGGCCGGTCGAGCAGTTCGCCGGCCTGCTCGCCTCGCGCGCGGTCGACGTGGCCATCGGGCCGGCCGCGAGCACCCCGCCCACCGCTCTGGTTCTGCTCCCGTTCCTGAAGTACGAGGTCCTCGCCGTCGCCCGCCCCGACCACCCGCTCGCGGGCCGGGTCGCCTCCGCCGAGCAGGTCCGCAGCCAGAGCTGGCACCTCGGGCCGGCCGCCGTGGGCAGCGCCGGGGTGGTGCCGCGCCTCCTCGCGGACCTGGCCGTCCCCGAGGCCAACCAGCGGATCTTCCAGAGCGAGGCCGCGGCTCTGGAGGAGACCAAGCGCACCGAGAGCCTCGCGCTCGGGGTGCGCTTCGCGGTGGCCGGCGACCTGGCCTCCGGCAGCCTGGTCAGCGTCGAGGGAGCACACCTGCGCGGGCACGGCGGCTGGTCCGCGCTGGCCCTGCCCCCACACAGCCAGACCCCGGCGGCCGCCGAGCTGCTCCGCTTCATCTCCACGCCGCGGGCGATCCAGGCGATGGTGCGCGGCGCGGGGGTGCACCTGGGCCGGTTCAAGCCGGCGGTGCACGTCACCCTCTGGAGCTGACCCCGGTGATCGCGTCGAAGACCTCGGGCAGCTCCCGCAGGGTGTGCGCCGGCAGGAACGCGTCGCAGTAGGGCAACGC
>JBEVFC010000241.1:0-5262 GCA_040512455.1 Nocardioides sp. | reverse complement strand
GCGGGCTGCGAAGACGCGGGGAGGGGTGGTGCTCACGTGGAGACACGTTAGCGTCTGAGGGCATGCCTCCCGACCAGCTTGCCTTCGACATCGTCGACGTGTTCGCCGAGTCGCCGTACGCCGGCAACCAGCTGGCCGTCGTCCACGGGGCCGATCACCTCAGTGACGGTCAGCGGCAGGCGGTGGCACGCGAGTTCGGCTACTCCGAGACCACGTTCCCCAGCCCGCGCGGCGCCGCCGAGTACGCGGTCCGGATCCTGACCCCGAGCCTGGAGATCGCGTTCGCCGGCCACCCGACCCTGGGCACCGCCTGGGTGCTCCGCGAGCGCGGCGACCTCGACGCCGACGTCGCGACCCAGCACTGCGCCGTGGGACCGGTGGCGCTGCGCCTGGACGGCGACCGCGTCGAGCTCACCGCGACCCCGCGTGACCTCGCCGGCCCGGTGCCGGAGCGGCTCGTGCTCGAGGTGCTCGCCGACCACGGCCTCGGCCCCGACGACCTGGCCGGACCGGCCTGGGTGGCCGGGGCGGGGCTGGACTTCCTGCACGTGCCTGTCACCGAGGAGGGTCTGCTCCGGGCGCGTATCGGCATCCGCGGGCTCGACTCGTACGACGGGTGGCCGCCCCTGCTCGACCGGCTCGACGCCGTCAACCTGGTCGCCCTGACGTCGGGCGCGCCGGGGGAGCCGGTCGCCGTGCACGCCCGGGTGTTCGTGCCGGGGCTCATCGACGGCGCCGAGGACGCGGCCACCGGCTCGGCCGCGGCCGGCCTCGGGATGATGCTCGCCGCCAGCGGCCTGCTGCCCGACGGCGGTCGCTACGAGATCCGCCAGGGCAGCGAGATGGGCCGCCCCTCCCACCTCTCGTGCCGGGTGGAGGCCGTCGGCGGCGTGCCGTCCGCCTGCCGGGTCGCGGGCAGGGTGCAGCCGATCGCGCGGGGGACCATCGCGGTCCCGCCGGCCTAGGAGAGTACGCTCCGGCCCGGAGCAGTCCCGCACAACATCCACCGTAGAGGAGCTCGCGTCGATGGCATCGGTGTCGCGCGTCCACGTGGACGACGACGGGGTCTTCGCCGCCACCCGGGGCGAGATCGTCCTCGACGTGCTCTTCGACGAGCGCCGCATCTGGTCGTTCTGGCTGATCCGCGACGGTGAGGAGCGCGACGGCGGCTACCACGTCGTGTGGCCCTCGCCGCTGCAACGCTTCCTCGACGGTACGACGCGCCTCGCGCTGGTCGAGCACGTCTCCGGCACCGTGGTGTTCGAGGAGGAGCTGACCTTCGGCTCGGCCGCCGAGGGCACCCGGATCGCCGTCGTCAACGCCGAGGGCCGACCGCTCGGCCTCGACAAGAGCAACCGCCTCGCCCAGACCTTCGACACCCGCAGCGACGAGCACGTCGCCCCGCTGCTGGACTCCATCGAGGAGGTGCTGGAGGCGCTGCGCGCGGCCGGCATCGACGCGTTCCCGGCGTACGGCACGCTGCTCGGCGCGGTGCGCGGCGGCAGGCTGATCGGCCACGACAGCGACGCCGACCTCGGCTACGTCAGCGAGCACACCCACCCGGTCGACGTGGTCCGCGAGTCCTTCGCCCTCCAGCGCCGGCTGGCCGAGATGGGGTACCGGATCAGCCGCTACAGCGGTGCCGCTTTCAAGGTCGACGTCCTGGAGGCCGACGGCTCGGTCCGCGGGCTCGACGTGTTCGGCGGCTTCCTGCACGACGGCAACCTGATCCTGATGGGCGAGATCCGCACCCCGTTCCAGCGGGACTGGATCTTCCCGCTCGGCACCACCACCCTCGAGGGCCGCACCCTGCCGGCGCCGGCGAACACCGACAGGTTCCTGGCCGCGACGTACGGACCGAACTGGCGGGTCCCGGACCCGGCCTTCCACTTCGAGACGCCCCGGTCGACGCACCGCCGCCTCAACGGCTGGTTCCGCGGCACCCGACTGAACCGCGAGGAGTGGGACCGGCACTGGTCCTCCGCACACCGTCGCGGCGCCCCCACGGTCGCGCCGAGCGGCTTCGCCACCTGGGTACGTCGCCAGCAGCCCGACGTCGCCGAGGTCGTCGACGTCGGCTGCGGACGCGGCACCGACGCGTACTGGTTCGCCTCCTCCGGTGTGCCCGCGATCGGGCTGGACTACTCGCCCCGGGGGGCCGAGCGGCTCGCTGCGCAGGCGGTCGAGGAGGGCGTGCCTGCGACGTACCACGCCGTCAACCTGCTCGAGCTGCGCCAGGTGCTCGGCTGGGGCGCCCGGCTGGCGAACCAGCCACCGGCCGGCGGCGGCACTCGGGCCGTGCTGGCCCGGCACCTCGCCGACGCCACCGGCCCGGCCGGACGGCGACACCTGTGGCGCTTCGCCCAGATGGCGCTGCGCGGCGGTGGCCGGCTCTACCTCGAGTTCCTGGTCCCCTCCGAGGGCAGCGACCGGTTCGCCGGCAAGCACTTCCTGCACCCGCTGACCCCCGAGGTCGTGATCAGCGAGCTCGAGGCACGCGGCGCCACCATCGTGGCGCGCGAGGACAAGACCCTGGGCCGCCGGCGACCCCGCCGCGGCCCCCAGAAGTCTCCCCGGCGACCGGGTGGTCGTCGGATCTGTCGATTGGTGGTCGAATGGCAGTCATGAACATGCGCACGAAGGTCTCCCGAGGGGTGGCCAAGGTCCGTGACGCCGGGTCCGCCCGGGTGGACATGATCAAGCTCGCGGCCCGGGTCAAGGAGCTCGAGGCCGAGGTGCAGGAGTGCCGGCAGCTCAACCTGCGGCTCGCCGAGCTCACCGACGTGGTCCAGGAGCTGCTGCTCCCGGTGGCGCAGCGGGACGAGGCGCGGATCACCGAGGTGATGGAGCGCTACACCAAGAACCTCGGCTGACCTCGCCTTGGCACGCAAGGTCTTCCTCCACGTCGGTCTCCCCAAGACGGGCACGACGTACCTCCAGTCGATCGTCTGGGAGAACAAGAACGTCCTGCGCGAGCAGGGCCTCCTGCTGCCCGGTTTCGGCCCGCGCCAGCACCTCTGGGCCAGCTGCGTGGTCCGGGAGGAGAAACGCCTCGAGCGGCGGCACCCGGACGCCCACCTGGCCTGGGAGCAGCTCACCGACGACGCCCGGAACTGGACCGGCAGCGCGCTGATCAGCCACGAGTTCTTCGCCGGCGCCAGCGAGGCCCAGGTCCGCACCGCGCTCAAGGACCTCGACGACGCCGAGGTGCACGTCGTGGTCACCGCCCGTGAGATCGTCGGGCTGGTCACCGCGCGCTGGCAGGAGTGGGTGAAGAACGGCGCCACCGGCCCGATCGACAGCTATCCCACCGGCGAGGGCGGCAACCCCGCGGACGAGTGGGGCTGGGACACCAACGACCTGGCCGACGTACTGCGCCGGTGGGGGAGCGCCCTGCCGCCCGAGCAGGTGCACCTGATCACGCTGCCCGGCCGCGACGAGCCGCAGGACGAGCTCTGGCGCCGGTTCGCCGGGCTCCTCGAGATCGACCCGGACTCCTGCGACACCACGGTGTCCCGCCCGAACGAGTCGCTCGGGATCGTGGAGGTGGAGCTGCTGCGCCGGATCAACCCGTATCTCACGGAGTTCACCTCGCCCACCGACAAGGGCGTCTGGATCCGCGGGTACCTCGCCCAGGAGAAGCTGGTCCCCCGGGGTGGGGAGCGGTTCTGGCCGTCCGCCGAGAGGGTCGCGACCCTGCGGGCGCGCGGCGACGCCGGGCTGACCGCGATCCGGGACGCGGGGTACGACGTGGTGGGCGACCTGGAGTCGCTGCGGACCCCGCTGGTGCTGCCGCACCGCCGGCACCCCGGCTCGGTCACCGAGAGCGAGCTGGTCGAGGCCGCGGCGGGCACGATCGCCGACATGCTCGTCGACGTACGCCGTCAGCGCCGCCGCCTCAAGGCGCCCCCGCACATGGAGCACCCCAGCCCGTGGCGACGGCTCCGGAACGCCGTACGGCGTGCGCTGCCCCGCCGTGGTGATGACGGTGCCGAGGACTCGTCGGCGTGAGATGAGTCATGCTCCACGGGGGTCCCGGCGCGCTTAGACTCGGGCCGCTGACCCCAAGCGGAAGGAACATCATGGCGCGGCTCTGCCAGACCGAGGATCTCACCGACATCCAGGAGGAGATCGTCAAGACCGTCCGCCAGTTCGTCAACGAGAAGATCCTTCCCGTCGCGACCGAGCTCGAGCATGCGGACGAGTACCCCACCGAGATCGTCGAGGGCCTCAAGGAGCTCGGCATCTTCGGCCTGATGATCCCCGAGGAGTACGGCGGCCTCGGCGAGTCGCTGCTCACCTACGCGCTGGTCGTCGAGGAGATCGCCCGCGGCTGGATGTCCGTCTCCGGTGTCATCAACACCCACTTCATCGTCGCCTACATGCTGATGAAGCACGGCACCGACGAGCAGAAGCAGAAGTACCTGCCCAAGATGGCCACCGGCGAGGTCCGCGGCTCGTTCTCGATGTCCGAGCCCTCGCTGGGATCCGACGTCTCCGCGATCAAGACCAAGGCGAAGAAGACCGACGACGGCTACGAGATCACCGGCCAGAAGATGTGGCTGACCAACGGCGGCTCGTCCAACCTGGTCGCGGTGCTGGTCAAGACCGACGAGGGCGCCGAGTCGGTCTACAAGAACATGACCACGTTCCTGGTCGAGAAGGAGCCGGGCTTCGGCGAGACCGCCCAGGGCGTCACCATCCCCGGCAAGATCGACAAGATGGGCTACAAGGGCGTCGACACCACCGAGGCGATCTTCGAGGGCCACCGGATCTCCGCCGACCAGATCCTCGGCGGCGAGCCGGGCAAGGGCTTCTACCAGATGATGGACGGCGTCGAGGTCGGCCGCGTCAACGTCGCGGCCCGGGCCTGCGGCATCGCCAACCGGGCCTTCGAGCTCGGCATCGCCTACGCCCAGCAGCGGGAGACCTTCGGCAAGCCGATCGCCGAGCACCAGGCGATCCTGTTCCGGCTCGCCGAGATGGCCACCAAGGTCGAGACCGCCCACGCGATGATGGTCAAGGCCGCGCGCCTCAAGGACAAGGGCGAGCGGAACGACGTCGAGGCCGGGATGGCGAAGTACCTCGCCGCGGAGTACTGCAACGAGGTCGTCGAGGCGTCGTTCCGGATCCACGGCGGCTACGGCTACTCCAAGGAGTACGAGATCGAGCGCCTCTACCGCGAGGCCGCGTTCATGCTGATCGGCGAGGGCACGGCCGACATCCAGAAGATGATCATCGGCCGCAGCCTGCTCAAGGAGT
>JBEVFC010000085.1:0-8810 GCA_040512455.1 Nocardioides sp. | reverse complement strand
CCGATCCGGGCGGCACTGGCCAGCTGGGCGTAGGTCTTGAGGTGCGGGTCGAGGGCCTTCCAGCGCGCGACCCTCTGCTCGAAGGCGAAGACCGCGCGGGTGACGGGGCGGTGGTGGAGCAGGACGTAGGCGTTGTCGGGCACCTCGCCCCACATGCGTCGCGCGACGACGGTCATGACGCGGCCGTAGACGCCGTCGGGCGTGGCCTTCGGGATGCGGAAGTTGCTGGCCATGGTGCCTCCTCGTCGGTGGGTCCCTGGCTGGGCTCACCATGGAGACACCGACGGGGGGCGTCCTGTGACAGGTCAGCCGGCGATCGCGCGGAAGTAGCCGAGCCCGCCGCTGAGGTGCAGGTCGACGTCGCGGCAGCCGGCCTCCGTCAGCCAGTCGACCGCCTCGCGGGTGGTGCACATCGGTCCGAGCACCCCGGCCAGCGTGCCCATCCGTCGCGCCGGTTCGTGGGCGAGCCCGGTGTCGGTGAACATCGAGCTCCCGGTGATGACCCCGCCGGGACGCAGCACGCGCACCATCTCGACGATGGCGCGGTGGGGGTCGGGGAAGCAGTGCAGCCCCGTGAACGTCGCCACCAGGTCGACCGAGGCGTCCGCGAGCGGGAGGGCGCCCACGTCGGCGACCAGCGGGGTCACCTGGTCGTCGACCCCGAGCCGCCGGGCGGTGGCGAGCGCCCGGTCGAGCATGGTGGCGGAGATGTCGGCGGCGACGTAGTCGAGGCCCTGGCCCGGGGTGAGGCCCCGCAGCGCGATGCCGTTGCCGGTGGGTACGTCGAGCACGCGCGACCCGGCGGGCAGCCGGCCCAGCTCGCGCACGGCGTCGTACAGCAGGCCGAGGTCGCTGCCGAAGACGAGGCGCCAGGCCACTCCCCCGACCCGCCGGTGCTCCACCAGCCAGCCGTAGACGCTGGCCCACAGGGGGTCCTCGTGCCAGCCGCCGAGGAGCCTCATGAGCCCAGGATCCCCTCGGACCGCAGCATCTCCCGGGGTACGCCGAACGCGTCGACCAGGTCGACGGCGATCGGGCGAAGCTTGCGGCACAGGTCGGAGACCTCGCGGGCGATCGCCTTGGCGCGCGGGCTCGACATCCGGCCGTGCTCCATGAACCAGGCCCGGTCGGCCTCGATGCCGCTGAGCGCGTGCAGGTCGCAGAGCAGACCGAGCGCCACCTTGGTGTCGCCGTCCTCGAGGCCGGCCAGCTTCTCGACGAACGCCTCGAGCACCAGCCGCTCGACGTGGGCACGGGCGGCACCGATGACGTGGTCCTGCACGCGGGAGAACACCTCGCCGGGGTTCATCCCGGAGTCGATGCCGCGCTTGAGGCGACGGGCCACCCCCGCCAGCATGTGCTCCTCGCGGAAGCGGTACATCGCCAGCTGGTAGTTCGGGTCGAGCAGCCCCGCCTCCTGGTCCCAGTCGTCGCCCCCGGGCAGCACGTCGCGGATCCGCTCCAGCAGCTTGTGCACGCTGGTCCGCTCGACCACGGTCTCCACGGCCAGCCCGGCCACGAAGCGCGCCATCCCGAACTGGTCGAGGTCCGAGAAGTCGCTGGAGTAGTCGGTCAGCAGCCCCTTGGCGACCAGCTGCAGCAGCACGTGGTTGTCACCCTCGAACGTGGTGAACACGTCGGTGTCGGCCTTCAGCGCCGCGAACCGGTTGATCGCCAGGTAGCCCGCACCGCCGCACGCCTCGCGGCACTCCTGGATGGTGCGGGTGCCGTGCCAGGTGCCGAGCGCCTTGGTGCCCGCGGCCCGCGACTCCAGGGCCCGTCGGTCCTGCTCCTCGTCGGCCTCGCCGGAGAACACCGCGTGCAGGTCGGCGGCCACCACCTCCTGCGCGAAGTGCAGCGCGTAGGTGCGGGCCAGCAGCGGCAGCAGCCGGCGCTGGTGCATGCCGTAGTCGAGCAGCAGCTGCTCCTCCTCCGAGGTCGCCTCGAACTGCCGGCGTCGGTCGGCGTACCGGACCGCGATGGTGAGCGCCACCTTGGCCGCGTTGATCGAGGCCCCGCCGACACATACCCGGCCCTGCACCAGCGTGCCGAGCATCGTGAAGAAGCGTCGGTTCGCGTTCTCGATCGCCGACTCGTAGGCGCCCTCGGCGCTCACGTCCGCGAACTGGTTGAGCAGCGCGTCCCGCGGCACCCGCACCTGGTCGAACCAGATCCGGCCGTTGTCGACGCCGTTGAGGCCCATCTTGGGCCCGTCGTCCTCGATGCGTACGCCGGGCAGTGTCGCGCCGTCCGCACGCAGCGGCACCACGAACGCGTGCACTCCCTCGGAGGAGCCGTTGATCTCCAGCTGCGCGAACACGACCGCCACGTCGGCATGCCGGGCGGCGTTGCCGATGTAGTCCTTGCGGGAGATGTCGTCGGGCGTGTGGATGACGAACTCCTGCGTCGCCGTGTCGTACGTCGCGGTGGTGCCGAGCGCCTGCACGTTGGAGCCGTGCCCGGTCTCGGTCATCGCGAAGCAGCCCATCAGCCGCCCGGTGATGAGGTCGGGGAGCAGCGCGTCGTGGTGCCGCTTCGTGCCGAGCTGGAGGATCGCGCCGCCGAACAGCCCGAACTGCACGCCGACCTTGACCAGCACCGAGAGGTCACCGAAGGCGAGCGTCTCGAACGCCGCGACCGACGCGCCGATGTCACCGCCGCCGCCGTACTCCTCCGGGAAGCCCATCCCGGTCTGCCCGGTGGCCGCCATCTCGACGACCAGGTCCCGGACCCGGTCGCGGTACTCGTCGGTGCCGAGGTTCTCCTGGTCCTCCAGGATCGCCGCGAACTGCGCGAGGTTCTTGCGGACCAGGTTGCGGACGTCGACGTACTTCCCGTCGAGCACCGCGGTCACCGCGGCAACGTCGACCCGGGGCTGCTCGTAGGCCATGGCGACATGGTGCCAGCAATGCCCGCGCGGGGATCAGGGACGGGCGAAGAAGTTCGGCGGCGTCCAGTAGTACATCGACTCCTGGGTCACGTCACGACCGGTGCGCGGCGCGTGGATCATCTGCCCGCCGCCGACGTACAGCGCGACGTGGTAGATCGAGCCGGGTCTGGAGGAGGAGCCCCAGAACACCAGGTCGCCGGGGCGCAGCTGCGAGGAGCGGATCGGCGTCGCGCCGCTGTACTGCCCGACCGAGTAGTGCGGGAGGTACTTCCCACCGGCCTGCCAGGCCTTCATGGTCAGGCCGGAGCAGTCCCACGAGCCCGGTCCGGCGGCGGCCCAGCGGTAGGGCTCCCCGATCTGGGCGCGGGCGAAGGCGATCGCCCGCTGGGCGCCCGAGGTCGAGGGCGGCGGCGGGGTCGGGTCCGGGGTCGGGTCCGGGGCCGGTGCCGGGTCGGGCGTCGGGTCCGGGCTCGGCGCCGGGTCGGGCGCCGGCTGCGGGTCCGGCTGGGGGTCCGGCTGCGGGTCCGGCTGGGGGTTGGGCTGCGGGTCCGCGGGCGGGTCGGCGGGGGCGTTCCCGGGAGTGGACTCGGTCGCCGGCTCGGGGTCCTCGGTGGCGGCGGCCGCGGCGGCGCGCTGCTGCGCGGCCAGCTCGAGGGCCGACTGGCGGCGGCCGGCGAGCGAGACCGAGATGTGCTGGAGGTGGGCGAGCTCGACGAGCAGCGCGTCCTTCTGCTGGGCGACCTGCTCGGACTCGGCGAGCGCGGCGGCCTCCTGGTCCTGCGCGGCCTGCTTGGCCGTCGCGGCCGCGGACTCCAGGTCGGCGGCGGTGTCCTCGGCGGCGTCCGCGTCGTGGCGGGCGAGGGTGGCGACCGTCTGCGACGCCTCGAACTCCATCTGGAGGTCGTCCATCGAGGCGGTCATCTCGAACATCGTGTTGGCCTGCTGGACGACGCCGTCGATGCCGTCCTCGCCGACGACCGCGGACAGCGTGCTCATCCCCGGCGACATCTCGTACGTCGCCGCGATCACCTGGCCGTAGGTCTCCTCGTGGACCGCGAGGTCGGACTCGGCCTGGTCGGCGCGCTTGCCGGCCGCGGCGGCGTCCTTGCGGGCCTGGCTGAGCTTCCAGCGGGCCGCGTTGTAGGCCTCGGCGGCCTGGGCCGCCTTCACGCTGGCGCCCTGGAGCCTTTGGTTGGCCAGCACCAGGTCGGCCTGGACGGCGCCGACGTCACGCTTCTTGCTGACCGCCGCGTCCTTGGCCTCCTGCACCTCGGAACGGCTCGGCGTGCCCGGGTCCGGGTCCGCCTGAGCCGGCGTCAGCGGGCCCACGGCGAGCAGCAGGGCACCGACGAGTACGGCGAACGGAAGCGGCCGTCCAGTCCTGCTCCGTCGCACGATGAGGTCCCCTTGTCGGTGTGAGAGGGCCTCGGGCGACTTCCCCATCGCCCGAGGCACTTTGAGCACGCTAGTGCTCACGAGTCACAAGGGAAACGCTTTTCTACAATTTTCTCAACTTTATCGGCGTGTCGGCTTGACGAACTACAAGGTTGTAATTCAGCCGGTCTCGTCGACGGGCACCTTCGAGGTGGTCGTCGTGGGGTGGCTGGCGAGCCCGTGCCGGTCGAACTTCTGCCCCGAGGCCAGGCCGCCGATGTAGAAGGAGACCAGGGCGATCGCGATGCCGGCGATGTCGTCGGCGACGTAGTGCCAGCCGAAGTAGAGGGTGGCCACCACGGTCACCCCGAAGTTCGTCCACAGCACCCAGTGCACCCAGCGGGCCCGGATCGTGTACTGCGCCATCAGCGCGACCAGCAGCGTGATCGCGCAGTGCAGGCTCGCAAAACCGGCCACCGACTGCACGCTGTCCTCGATGCCCACCCATAGGACGTTTTCTCGTCCCGAGTAGAGCGCGTCCATCAGCTGGGTGGTGCCGGTGTTGTCGAGGTCGCGGTAGAGCCAGGAGTACTCGAAACCGGGGCCGAGCGTGGGCAGCGCGTAGTACGACGCCGTACCCAGGCTCCAGGCCAGGCACTGCGAGGTGGCGAACCAGTAGCCGTAGCTGATGTTGCGCGACCAGATCAGCCACGCGGTCAGCACCAGCGGCACCATCGGCAGGAACCACAGATAGATGGTGGAGAGGAAGTGGGCGATGATCCCGGTGCCGAGCATGTCGTGGAGCACCAGCGCCGGCTCGTTGCCGAAGAACAGGGCCTGGTCGAGCAGGTGCAGCGGCCGGTCGTACTTCTTGAGGCCGACCGCCTCCGGCAGGAACGACTTGAGGTTCCGGTAGCTCACGTAGGTGATGTAGAAGCAGGTCAGGCCCATCACCACGAGGGTGATCCGCTCGCGGTTCCAGTGGGAGTGCCAGCGCTCGACGACGACCTTCTTGGCGGCCTTGGGGTTGCCCTTCGCGATCCAGATGATGCGCGGCAGCATGTCGAGGGCGAGGGCGCCGAGGACGAGCAGCGGCAGCCGGAGCCAGGACGGACCGAGGAAGCCCTCGGGGTCGACCATGCGCTTGTCGAGGCTGATCGCCGTGAGCAGGGCAAGGCTGCCCATCAACGTCGCAACTCCGATGAGGAGTACGTAGGCCCGGCGATACACGTGCGCAGTCTAGGCAACCGCGCCACAGGTCAGTCCAGTGGTATGACCGCCAGCCGGGCCGCATCGACGGCCAGCCGGACCAGTTCCCCGGGCCCCGGGGCGGGAGCCGCGGCCACCGCCGCCAGCTCGCCGACCCCGGTCACGTCGACCAGCAGCCGGGTCGCCTCGGGCGTCGCCCGGGCCGCGAGTACCCGCCCGGTCAACGGGCCGGCGGGGTCCACCCGCAGCGCGGAGCGCCGCAGCGCCACCTGGCCCCGTCGGTCCACCCCGGCCGCGGCGAGTACGGCGTCCGCCGGCGCGCCGTCGAGTACCGCGGCGTAGCCGAGGAACCCGGCCGCGTCCGCATCGGCCGGAGCCGCCCACACCTCGGCCGGGGTGCCCTGCTGGACGAGCCGACCGCCCCGCATCAGCGCCATCCGGTCGGCGACCGCGAACGCCTCCTCGTGGTCGTGGGTGACCAGCAGCGCGGTGGTGCCGGCCCGGGTGAGGATGTCCCGCAGGTCCGCGGCCAGCCGCTCGCGCAGCGCCGCGTCGAGCGCCGACAGCGGCTCGTCGAGCAGCAGCAGCCGGGGCTCGACCGCGAGCGCGCGGGCCAGCGCGACCCGCTGCCGCTCACCGCCGGACAGCGTCGCCGGCGGCCGGTCGCCGTACCCCCCGAGGCCGACCAGGTCGAGCAGCTCCTCGACCCGGGCCGCGACCGTGGCGCGGGCACGGTGCCGGATCCGCAGCGGGTAGCCGACGTTGGCGGCGACACTCTGGTGGTTGAAGAGCTGGCCGTCCTGGAACATCAGCGCGAAGCCGCGCTTGTGCGTGGGGGTGCCGGCGAGGTCCTCGCCGTCGAAGGAGATGTGCCCGCCCGTCGGGGCCTCGAGCCCGGCGACGGCCCGCAGCAGCGTGGACTTGCCGCACCCGGAGGCACCGAGTACGGCGAGCACCTGGCCGCGGGGCAGCTCCAGCGACACGTCGTCGACCGCCACCAGCGCGTCGTACCGCACGGTGAGGTCGGTGATGGCGAGTCCCTGCGGCACCTCAGAACCCTCCCACGCCGGGCACCCGGAGCCGCTCGACGGCGAGCATCACCAGGGCGGTGGTGGTGGCCAGCACCACGGAGGCGGCCAGCGCCATCGCGTAGTTCTGGCTGCCGGGGTGGCCGAGCAGCCGGAAGATCACGATCGGCACGGTCGGGTAGTCCTCCCGAGCCAGGAACGACGTCGCCCCGAACTCCCCCAGCGAGACCGCGAACGCGAAGCCGGCCGCGGCGACCAGCGGCGTCCACAGCACCGCCAGGTCGACCGACACCAGCGTGCGCCAGGGCGACGCACCCAGCGACGCGGCGGCCTGCCGCTGGCGGTCGTCGATGCCGGCCAGCACCGGCGCGATGGTGCGTACGACGAGTGGCAGCGCGACGAGTGCCTGCGCGATCGGCACCAGCAGCGGGGAGTCCCGGAAGTTCAGCGGCGGCTCGTCGAGGGTGATCAGGAAGCCGAAGCCGAGGGTCACCGCGGACACCCCGAGCGGCAGCATGAAGAAGCCGTCGAGGCCGGCGCGGATCCGCCTCTCGGCGGTGCCGTGCGAGCGCCGCGTCACCACCAGCGAGACCATCAGCCCCAGACCGACCGACATCCAGGTCGCGTCGAAGGCGGTGCGCAGCGAGTTCACCAGCGCATCGGTCACCGGCACCACCAGCGCCTGGTCGGTGCCGGTGGTGGTCAGCGCGCGGTAGTTGTCCCAGCCCCAGCCGCCGTCGACGCGCAACGACCCGGTGACCAGCGTGGCGATCGGGACCGCGACGAGCAGCAGCGCGACCAGCGTGACCAGCACGGCGGGCACGTCGGTCGTCGCCGGCCGGCGGGCCCGGCTGCGGAGGCGGGCCACCACGGTGGGCTTCGCGCGGGCCCGGGCGGCGACGTACAGCAGCCCGGTCACCACGACCAGCTGGAGCAGCGACAGCGCGGCGGCCGCCTGCAGGTCGAGCAGCTGGGTGGTCAGCAGGTAGATCTCGGTCTCGACGGTGGCGTAGCGCAGCCCGCCGAGGATCAGGACCACGCCGAACGCGGTGGCACAGAAGAGGAAGACCACGCTGGCCGCGGAGACGATCGGTCCGGCCAGCGCGGGCAGCGTCACGGTGCGGAAGACCTGGAGGGGCGAGGCGCCGAGCGCCGCGGCCGCCTCGCCGGGACGCGGGTCGAGGCTCTCCCACGCCGTGCCCACGGTGCGGACCACGACGGCGAGGTTGAAGAACGCCAGCGCCGCGATGATCGCGGCCGGGGTGCCGTCCAGGCCCAGCCCCGCCAGCGGTCCACCGGCCCCCAGCACCTGGCGGAACGCGACCCCGACCACCACGGTCGGCAGCACGAACGGCATCAGCAGCGCGGCGCGCAGCAGCCGCTGACCGGGGAACCGGAGCCGGTAGAGCACGTGCGCGGCCGGCACCCCGAGCAGCACCGTGACCAGGGTGCCGACCGACGCCGACCAGAGCGTGAACCACAGCACCCGGTGCACCCGTGGCCGGGCCAGCACCTCGGCGATGCCGCCGGGGTCGAAGGTCCCGTCCGGCCACAGCCCCTCGGCCAGCATCCCGCTGACCGGCAGCACGAAGAAGACGCACAGCACCAGCACCGGGACGGCGGCGACCCCGGCAAGGGTGAGCAGCCGGCGCAGGGTGTGGCTCATCCCCGGCTCAGCGGCTGGTGACGTCGGTCCACTCGGTCAGCCAGTCCTTGCGCTTCGCCGCGACCGTGGCCGGGTCGACGGCGTACGGCGACTCCGGCCGGGTGGCGAACTTCGCCCAGTCGGTGGGCAGGGTGACCGCGTCGCTGACCGGGAAGACGTACATGCTGTCCGGCAGCGCCGACTGGACAGCGTCGCTGAGCAGGAAGTCGACGACCTCCTGCGCACCCTCGGGGTTCTTCGCGCCGGCCAGCACGCCGGTGTACTCCACCTGGCGGAAGCAGGTGTCGAGCAGCGCCTCGGTGGTCGACGTTCCGGACTTCTTGTCGACCGTGAACGCCGGCGAGGTGTCGTAGGAGACGACGATCGGGCGGGTCCCCTTCTCGGCGCCGCCGGTGAAGTCGACGAAGTAGGCGTCGTTCCACCCGCTGGTGAGCTTGGCGCCGTTGTCCATCAGCCGCGACCAGTAGTCCTGCCAGCCGTCCTCGCCGTACTCCGCGATGGTGGAGAGCAGGAACGCCATGCCGGGCGAGCTGGTCGGGGCGCCGGGGATGACCAGGTCGTCCTTGTACGCCGGGTCGGCGAGGTCGTCGAGGTTCTGCGGCGGGGACTGGTCGTGGTCGGCGAACCACTGCTTGTCGACGTT
>JBEVFC010000046.1:0-6811 GCA_040512455.1 Nocardioides sp. | reverse complement strand
CGGATCGTGGGACCTGCACACCAACTACGGCACCATCTCGTGGGGCAGCATGCAGTCCAGCATCTCCGGACTCGCCCAGTCGCTGGCGGCGTTCTTCCAGGACCTCGGTCCGCTGCGCAACCGCGTCACGGTGGTGACGATCTCCGAGTTCGGCCGCCGCGTGGCCGAGAACGGCAGCCAGGGCTTCGACCACGGCTGGGGCAACATGATGCTCGTCGCCGGCGCAGGCGTGAAGGGCGGCCAGTACTACGGCAGCTGGCCCGGCCTCGCCGCCGGGGGGCTCACCGACGGCGACCTCAAGGTCACCACCGACTACCGCAACGTGCTCGGCGAGATCGTCAGCCGTCGCTTCCCGGACCGCTCGGTTCCGCAGCTCTAACCGGGGCTCTCCTACAGCCCGTTGGGCTTCATGGCCTAGGACGCGTCAGCGAGGACGCTCCGGCGAGCGCCCCGTGCCTAGACTGGCGAGAGTCGCGATCGAGGGAGCAACGCCATGTCGTCTGAGGGCAAGGTCGATCTTCCCGACCTCCCCGATCACATCGATGCGGCCGTCCTGAAGATCGCGGGCGTCGTCGTGATCGGCGCCATCATGTCGATCCTCGACATCACGGTCGTCAACGTCGCGCTGCCGACGTTCCAGACCGCCTTCACCGGCGCCGACGACCCCCTTCCCTACTCCACCGTGGCCTGGACCGTCACCGGTTACACGCTGGCCCTCGCCACGGTCATCCCGATGACCGGCTGGGCGGCCGACCGCTTCGGCACCAAACGCTTGTACCTGACCGCGATCGGCCTGTTCACGCTCGGATCAGCGCTCTGCGCTACCGCCACGTCGATCAACATGCTGATCGGCTTCCGGGTGCTGCAGGGCTTCGGCGGCGGCATGCTGATGCCGCTCGGCATGATCATCATGACCAAGGCGGCCGGTCCCCACCGGATGGGGCGGCTGATGGCGATCCTCGGCATCCCGATGCTGCTCGGCCCCATCCTCGGCCCCATCATCGGCGGCTGGCTGATCGAGCACGCCAGCTGGCACTGGATCTTCCTGATCAACGTGCCGCTCGGCATCGCCGCCGTCGTCTACGCCTGGATCGTGCTGGCCAAGGACACCCCGGAGCCGTCGGAGTCCTTCGACTTCCTGGGCATGGCCCTGATGTCGCCCGGCCTGGCCCTGTTCCTGTTCGGGGTCTCGTCGCTGCCGCAGGAGAACGGTGACTTCTCGGCGCCCCGGGTGTGGATCCCCATGCTGGTGGGCGTCCTGCTGATGCTCGCGTTCGTGTGGCACTCGTTCCGGCCCGAGCACCCCCTGCTGGACCTCCGGCTGTTCAGGAACCGCAACCTTGCCGTCTCGATCATCACCATGTTCATGTTCGCGGCCGCGTTCTTCGGCGGGCTGCTGCTGGTCCCGACGTACTTCCAGCAGGTCCGCGGCGAGTCCACCCTCGCGGCCGGTCTGCTGGTCGCCCCGCAGGGTCTCGGCGCCATGATCACGATGCCGATCGCCGGTCGGCTGGTCGACCGGATGCCGGTCGGGCGGATCGTGCCGGTGGGGCTGCTCCTGATCGTCGTGGGCATGTTCGGGCTGACCCAGGTCACCGCCACCACGCCGTACGGCTGGATCATTCCCATGCTGGTCGTGATGGGCCTCGGCATGGGCGCGACCATGATGCCGCTGTTCACCTCGGCCCTGAAGACGTTGAAGGCGCACGAGGTCGCCCGCGGTTCCACGCTGCTCAACATCAACCAGCAGATCTCCAGCTCGGTCGGCATCGCCACCATGTCGGTGGTGCTGACCAGCCACCTGAACGACTCGACGATCATCCCGGGGACCCGGAGGATCCCCGGCACGGACGGCGGCATCACCGAGGCCGCCGCGGCGATCCTGTTCAACACCAGGCCGCAGGCCTTCGCGCTGCTGGGGATCGACCCCATCTACGTCGCGCGGGGGCTGGTCGACGCGGCGTCGGCGTTCGCGTCGACCTTCTGGGTCGCCTGGGTGCTGGTGGTGCTGACGCTCATCCCGGCGCTGCTGCTGCCCCGTCGTCGCGAGGAGGCTCACCTGCTCGACGACCAGGTCCAGCACGCTCGACTTCCTGACTGAACATTCAGTAAGATCGTCGTCACTCTCGCGACCCCGACACAGATAGGTCGACGATGATCAAGAAGACTCCGTTCTACGAACGGCTCGACCAGCTCAACGAGAGCCAGCGGTGGGGCCACTGGTCCGGCTACCTCTCGGCGCTCACGTACGGCATGTCGCCGAAGCACGAGTACTTCGCGGTCCGCAACAGCGCCGGCTTCTTCGACACCTCGCCGCTGTACAAGCACCGGATCTCCGGACCCGACGCCGAGCGGCTGCTCGCGGGCGTGATGACGCGCGACATCCGGCAGTGCCGGCCCGGCAAGGCGCAGTACACCGTCTGGTGCGACGACCGCGGGTTCGTCCTCGAGGACGGCGTCGTCTTCCGGCACTCGGAGACCGACTTCCTGCTCACCGCGGCCGAGCCGAACTTCGGCTACCTCGGCGACCTGGTCGGGCGGCTCGACGTGACGATCGAGGACGTGACCGACGATTTCGGCATGCTCGCCGTGCAGGGGCCGCGGTCCCGCGCCATTCTCGCGAAGCTCGCTCCCGAGGTGGAGAAGCTGGCCTACTTCGAGCATGCCGACGCCAAGATCGCCAAGGCACCGGTGACGATCTCGCGCACCGGCTACACCGGCGACCTCGGGTTCGAGGTCCGGGTCGCACGGGACGAGGCCCTGTCGGTCCTCGACGCGGTGATCGAGGCGGGCGAGGGTCACGGGCTCCGGCCGTTCGGGGAGGAGGCCCTCCTGATGACGCGGATCGAGGCGGGCCTGGTCCTGATCAACGTCGAGTTCTTCTCCAGCCGGTACGCCTACACGGACCACGACCGGATCACGCCGAAGGAGCTCGGCTTCGGCTGGATGCTCAAGGGCATCGATGCCGACGACCGGCCGTTCATCGGTCGGGACGCCATCCGCCGCGAGCTGGCCGACAGGACGTCGCGCTGGGCCTCCGTGGGGCTGGTCCTCGACTGGGCGGACTACGACCGGGTCTACAACCAGGCCGGCCTGATCCCGCCGAAGGACGAGACCCCGCAGGAGTACGACTCGATGCTGTACGACGCCGACGGCGAGCGGATCGGCTACGCCACCAGCCTGATGTACTCCCCGATGCTGCAGCGCCACATCGCCCTGGCGCGGGTCCGGCCGGACCTCGCCGCGTCCGGGACACGCGTCAACCTCGAGCTCACCATCAACCACCACTACGAGACGGTCGTGGCCGAGGTCACCCGCCCGCCCTTCTTCAACCCACCCCGAAAGACGGCCTGACATGGCATCGACCGAGAAGAACTACGACGTCATCGTCGTCGGCGGCGGGCACAACGGGCTCGTCAACGGCGCCTACCTCGCCAAGTCCGGCCTGAAGGTGCTCATCGTCGAGCGCCGCCACCTGGTCGGCGGGGCCGCGATCACCGAGGAGCTGCGCCCCGGCTTCCACTTCACCTCGTTCTCCTACGCCCTCAGCCTGCTCCGGCCGGACATCGTCCACGAGCTCGACCTGGTCCGGCACGGCTTCATGCCGATCCTGATGCCGTCGTCGTTCGCGCCGATGGAGAACGGCGACTACCTGCTGCTCGGCCAGGACCGGGACGAGAACATCAAGGAGATCATGCGGCACTCGCCGCACGACGCCGACGCGATGGATCGCTACGAGTACGACGTCGAACGCGTGTGCCAGCTGGTCAAGCCGCTCCTGGACAAGGTCCCGCCGAACATCTTCGGGGGGTCGCCCGAGGATCTCGAGGAGACCGCGGACCTCGTGAAGCACCTGAAGGGAGCGGACCGGAAGGTCATCCACGACCTGGTCCGGCTCCTCACCGGCAGCGCCGCCGACTTCCTCGACGACTACTTCGAGAGCGACATCCTCAAGGGCTACATCGCCTCCTCGGGCATCATCGGGACCAAGGTCGGGCCTCTGTCCCAGGGCTCCGGGATGGTGCTGCTCTACCACTCCATCGGGGAGCACGACGGGCACTTCGGGGCCTGGTCGTTCCACAAGGGCGGCAACGGCGGCTTCACCCAGGTGCTCGCCCGGGCCGCCCGGGCGTACGGCGTGGAGATCATGCTCAACGCCCCGGTCGCGTCGGTGATCACCAGGAACGGCGCGGCGGTCGGTGTCGCGCTGGAGGACGGGACCGAGCTGACCGCGAGGACCGTCGTGAGCGCCCTGGACCCCCGGCGGACCTTCACCCAGCTCGTCCAGCCGCGCGAGCTGCCCGGCGACCTGGTGGAGAACATCAACCGGATGAGGTTCCAGGGCACCTCGGCGAAGGTCAACTTCGCCCTGGATGGCGCCCCCCGCTACCCCGCCCTCGGCGACCGCACCGACCAGTACCTCGGCTTCGTCAACATCGGCCCGTCCATGGAGTACCTCGAGCGGGCGTTCGACGACGCCAAGTACGGCTGGTACAGCCAGCGCCCGTACATCGACTGCGCCATCCAGTCGTTCGTCGACCCGGACATGGCTCCGCCGGGCAAGCACGTCATGTCGTGCTTCGTCCAGTACGCGCCGTACCACCTGAAGGGCAGCGACTGGGACACCGAGCGGGAGCCGTTCGCGGACACGGTGCAGGCCACCCTCGAGTCGTTCTTCCCCGGCTTCGGCGACCTGGTCCTCCAGCGCGAGGTCAAGACCCCGCTGGACATCGAGCGCACCGTCGGGCTGACGGAGGGCAACATCTTCGCGGGGGAGTTCTTCGCACCGCAGATGTACTTCTTCCGGCCGGCGCCCGGGTGGAGCCAGTACCGCACGCCGATCGACGGCTACTACCAGTGCGGATCGGGCACCCACCCCGGCGGGTGCGTCATGGGCGCACCCGGAAAGCTCGCGAGCCAGCAGATCCTGCGGGACCTGAAGGCCAGCGACGGCTAGGGGCGTCGCGCGGCGCGCACGACCACGTCGTGCAGGGAGTTCGCCTGCCCCTGGGGTCCGGTCACGGTCCGGGTGTGCTCCTCGGCGGTGACGATCTCCCAGAGCGTGCCGTCGAGGCGGGCGGTGATGTCGGCGAGGCCGACCGACGCCTCGGCGGGCGGGTGGTGGCCGTGTCCCGTCGCGCCCGGGGTGTGCAGGTGCCCGACGACCAGCAGGGTGCCGCCGGGCGCCACCCAGCCGGAGATGCGGTCGTAGAACTCCAGTTGCGGCATCGCCGGGTGGGCGTAGCTGGTCGTGACCAGGTCGAACGGGGTGCCGGGATCCCAGACGCTCAGGTCCGCCTGGACCCACTGGACGAGCGCGGCCTTGTCCTCCGGGGCGCCGCCGGCGGCCCGGGTGAGGGCCTCGGACGAGATGTCGGCCGCGGTCACCCGCCAGCCCCGGGAGGCGAGCCAGATGGCCTCGGCGCCCTCGCCGCACCCGGCATCGAGCGCCGTACCCCGCGCCAGGCCGCCGGTCTCGCTGACCAGGTAGGGGTTCGGGGCCCGTCCGCTCCCGGCATCGGGTGCGCTGCCGGGTGCCTGCTCCCAGTGCTGCTCCCAGTAGTTCCTGTCGAACTCGTGCGTCACCTGATGGGTCCCCTTCATGCTCATGTCTGGTGCCGACGATGATGCCGACCGCTGCGCCAAGGAGCAAAGGTTGTTGCCAAATGGCAAACTGGGTGCATGGAGAAGACGATCGACCGCACCCTGGAGGCCGTCGGGCCGAGGCTGAAGAACCTCCGGCTGCGTCGCGGCGTGACCCTCGCCGATCTCGCGGACGAGACCGGCATCTCCATCAGCACCCTGTCCCGGCTCGAGGCGGGCCTCCGTCGTCCGACGCTCGAACAGCTGCTGCCGCTCGCCCGGGCCCACGGGGTCACGCTCGACGAACTCGTCGACGCGCCCCCGACCGGCAACCCGCGCATCAACCTGCGTCCCATCGCCGGCGGCGACGGATCGACGATCCTGCCCCTGACCCGCAGGCCCGGCGGCATCCAGGCCTACAAGTTCGTCCTCCCGACCGGGCGGGACGACGCCGAGCCCGGCCTGCGCACCCACGAGGGCTATGACTGGGTCTACGTCCTCGACGGCAGGCTCCGCCTGGTCCTCGGCGAGCACGACCTGATCCTCGAACCGGGGGAGGCCGCGGAGTTCGACACCCGCACGCCGCACTGGTTCGGTGCCACGGGCTCGGGGCCGGTGGAGTTCCTCAGCCTCATCGGCAAGCAGGGCGAGCGAGCGCACGTGCGCGCAGCCCCGAGGCTCACGCGGCCCGAGTAGGAATCGGGTGGCGGGAGGTTGCCTGCCGATGTTCTGATCAGCCCGTGGGGACAGCCGAGGGGTTCGCGTACGTCGTCCGCGACAGCGGTGACGTTCTGATCACGCACCACGGCAGGCGGGCCGCGGTGCTGCGTGGGCAGCGTGCGGCCGAGTTCGTCGCCGAGGTCGAGGGCGGGGACGCGCAGGGGGTGATGGCGCGGTGGACCGGCAACTACAAGCGGGGAAACGAGCGGATGGCGCGCCACCACCCGCGCAACCGGCGCTGACCGGTCTCGGGTCAGGCCGGGACGGCGTTCGCCCGGACGATCGCGGCGTACATCCCGACGCTCGGCTTCGGTGTCCGCTCGAAGGTGTCGCGGTCGACCTCGTGCAGACCGAGCTGGTGGCCGTACCCGAAGACCCACTCGAAGTTGTCCATCAGCGTCCAGTGCAGGTAGCCGAGCACCGGGACGCCCTCGTCCATCACGTCGAGGAGGCCGGCCAGGGACGGCTCGATGAAGGCGGCGCGCTGGGAGTCGTCGCCGGTGGACAT
>JBEVFC010000022.1:0-22040 GCA_040512455.1 Nocardioides sp. | reverse complement strand
GCAGCGACACGTTGCCGACGAGCTCGGCGTCGAGGCGGTCCTTGACCAGGCGGGCGGTGACCTTGGAGCCCTTGACCCGGCCGACCAGCGGCGAGGTGTTGGTGCCGATGGTCATCGAGATGGCCGGCTCGTCCACGTGGATGAGCGGCAGCGCCACCGGGTTCTCCGCGTCGGCGAGGGTCTCGCCGATGGTGATCTCGGGGATGCCCGCGATGGCGACGATGTCGCCGGGGCCGGCGGACTCGCCGGGCTTGCGCTCGAGGCCCTCGGTCACCAGCAGCTCGGTGATCTTGACGTTCTTGATGGAGCCGTCGCGCTTCATCCAGGCCACGGTCTGGCCCTTGCGCAGGGTGCCCTCGTGGACCCGCACCAGCGCGAGGCGGCCCAGGAACGGCGACGCGTCGAGGTTGGTGACGTGGGCCTGGAGGGGCTTGCCCTCGGTGTACGTCGGGGCGGGGATCGACTCGAGGATGGTGCGGAACAGCGGCTCCAGGTCGGCGGAGTCGGGGACCGCGCCGTTCTCGGGCATCTCCAGCGACGCCTTGCCGGCCTTGGCGCTGGCGTAGACCACCGGGAAGTCCAGGGCGTCCTGGCTGTGCGACTCGTCGAGCAGGTCCATGAAGAGCTCGTAGGTCTCGTCGACGACCTCGGCGATCCGGGCGTCGCCACGGTCGGTCTTGTTGACCACCAGGACGACCGGCATGTCGGCGTTCAGGGCCTTGCGCAGCACGAAGCGGGTCTGGGGGAGCGGGCCCTCGGAGGCGTCGACGAGGAGCACGATGCCGTCGACCATGGACAGGCCGCGCTCGACCTCGCCACCGAAGTCCGCGTGGCCGGGGGTGTCGATGATGTTGATGACCATCGGCTGGCCGCCACCGGCGGGTCCCTCGTAGTGGACCGCGGTGTTCTTCGCGAGGATCGTGATGCCCTTCTCGCGCTCGAGGTCACCGGAGTCCATCACCCGGTCGGCGACGCTCTCGGCCTGGTGGGCCGTGAAGGCACCGGCCTGGCGGAGCATCGCGTCGACCAGCGTCGTCTTGCCGTGGTCGACGTGCGCCACGATCGCGACGTTGCGGAGGTCGGAGCGGGAGGTGGGCGTGGACATGCGAATGCCGTCTGCTTTCGATCGGGAGGTCTCGCGAGTGCGAGCAGTCCATCCTATCGCCGCGGGCGGCCGGCGACCGAAACGGCGACGGGCCTTGGCGCCGTACTCGGTAAGTAGTAACTTACCGTAAGTGAAGACTTACCATGATGGGCTGGCCGCGCTGGGAGACCCCACCCGCCGGGCCATCTTCGAGCTGCTGGCCGAGGGACCGACCCCGGTCGGCGAGCTCGCGGCGCTCCTGCCGGTCAGCCGGCCGGCGGTGTCCCAGCACCTGCGGGTGCTCACCGAGGCGGGCCTGGTCCGGCACCGCGCCGAGGGAGCCCGGCGGCTCTACCAGCTCGACCCGGCCGGGCTGGCCGCGCTGCGCGGCTACCTCGACCGCTTCTGGGGCCGGGCGCTCGAGGACTTCAAGGCCGCCGTCGAGAACGAGGAGACCCCATGACCGTCGTACCCGTACGCCGCGAGATCGTCGTCGCCGCGCCCCAGGACCGTGCCTTCGACGTGTTCGCCCGGCGGATGGGCACCTGGTGGAACCCGCTGCACCACATCCTCGACGAGGAGCTCGCCGACGTGGTCATCGAGCCGCGGGTCGGCGGCCGGTGGGCGGAGGTCGGCCGGTCCGGGTCGGAGTACGCCTGGGGGCGCGTGCTGGTCTGGGACCCGCCGTCGCGGGTGGTCCTGATCTGGCAGCTCGACACCCAGTGGGAGTTCGCCGCCGACCTGGAGACCGAGGTCGAGGTGCGGTTCGTCCGGGTCGACGACGAGCACACCCGGGTCGAGCTCGAGCACCGCAACCTCGAGGCGTACGGCGCCGACGCCGCGGAGATGCGCCGTACCCTCGACTCCCCGGCGGGCTGGAACGGCCTGCTCGGCCGCTATCTGGATGTGGTCGGGTGAGGTAGGACTGGAGGCATGGTCTCCATCGCCACCACCGACCGGGTCGACCGCGAAGCCCTGCTCGACTTCGTCCGCGACCGGCACAACTACACCCTGATCACCACCCGCCGCGACGGTCGTCCGCAGGCCTCGCCGGTCACTGGCGGCGTCAGCGCCGAGGGTCACCTGGTGATCTCGACGTACCCCGACCGGGCGAAGGCCGTGAACCTGCGCCGGAACCCCGCGGTGTCGGTGCTGGTGCACTCCGACGAGTGGAACGGGCCCTACGTGCAGGTCCACGGCACCGCCGAGGTGCTCGACATGCCGAGCCAGGAGGCCGAGGACGGGCTGGTGGAGTACTTCCGGTGCATCTCCGGGGAGCACTCCGACTGGGACGAGTACCGCGAGGCGATGCGGCGGCAGGGCAAGTCGCTGATCCGGATCACCCTCACCGAGTGGGGTCCGATCGCGACCGGCGGCTTCCCGCCGGACCGGGTGCCGTCCTGATCCTCGTGCTCTTGTGGGTGTCGGTGGCGTGTTGTTCTGTGGGGGCATGACCTGCTCCTTCGTCCCGCCCTACCTGCTGCGGCAGATCGCCCTGGCGCCCGGTCTCGGCGTGACCGTCGATCCGTATGCCGCTGCCTGCAGCGCTCGCTCGCTGCGCATCGACGAGTCCTTCCGTGCGGCCCGCGCGTCCTCGGCCGACTTCCGAGCCGCGGAGGAGGCCGAGGCGGCGTCCGGGCCGGCGTACACCGTGCACACCGCGGGCAACACCGCCGAGCTGCCCGGCACGCCGGTCCGCTCCGCCGACCAGGCCGAGCCGTCGGGCGACGTCGCGGTCGACGAGGCGTGGGCGGGGGTCCAGGCGTCCCTGGCGATGTTCAGCGAGGTCTACGGCCGCGACTCCTACGACGGGGCGGGGGCGTTCGTGTCGGCGACGGTGCACTACGAGCGGGACTACGACAACGCGTTCTGGGACGGCACCCAGCTGGTCTTCGGTGACGGCGACGGGCAGATCTTCGACCGGTTCACCAAGCCGGTCGACGTGCTCGGCCACGAGTTCACCCACGCGGTCACGGAGCGGACCGCGGGGCTGGTCTACGAGGGCCAGTCGGGGGCGCTGAACGAGTCGGTGTCCGACGTCTTCGCCACCTGCATGAAGCAGCGGCTGCTCGGCCAGACCGCCGACCAGGGGGACTGGCTGATCGGGGCCGGCCTGTTCCTGCCCGGGGTCAACGGCACGGCCCTGCGGTCGATGAGCGCGCCCGGCACGGCGTACGACGACCCGGTGCTCGGCAAGGACCCGCAGCCGGACCACATGTCCGGCTACATCGACACCATCGACGACAACGGGGGCGTCCACCTCAACTCCGGCATCCCCAACCGGGCCTTCCACCTCGCCGCGACCGCGATCGGCGGCTCGGCGGCCGAGGGCGCCGGCCGGGTCTGGTACGCCGCGCTGGGCGCGGTCGCCGGGGACGTCGACTTCGCCGGCTTCGCTGCTGCGTGTGTTGCTGCCGCTGGTCCTCATGTCGAGGCGGTGCGGGCGGCGTGGAGCTCGGTCGGGGTGCTCGGGGGTGCCGCTCCCTCGCCCGGCCCCGTGCCCGCGCCCTCGGGTGACCGTCTGGTTTCGGTGCGGCGCTCCGGCGGCATCGTCGGCCGCACCGTGTCCGGCTCGCTCGACCTCGACGGCGACGACCCGCGGACCGGCGAGGTGCGGGACCTGGTCGACCGCGTCGACCTGACCGCCGTCGCCCCGGGGCGCATGCACCCCGACGCGTTCGTCTACGACTTCACCGTCGGCGGCCGGTCCACCCGGGTCGTCGGCGCGGACCTGCCCGAGGACCTCCGCCGGCTGGCCGAGCTGCTGCTCAGCGACTGAGCGTGCGGTGGCGGGCTCGCGGGCGGCGTACGTGTCGTCGCTGTGCGTGTCCTCTGCGTGCCGATTGGTCACAAACTGCAGGTCTGCGCGCCGAATCCCTGCCGTTGGGGACCAAACGACATGCATTTCTGCCCGGGTGCCCGATGGCCCGCCGATTGGTCACAAACTGCAGGTCTGAGGGCCAAATCCCTGCCGTTGGGGACCAAACGGCAGGGCTTTGGGCCCCAGAGAGGCAAGCGACTCAGGCCAGCGCCCGGTCCAACGCGGCCTCGACGTGCAGCTCCGTGCACGGGAAGACCGGCAGCTCGGAGTCGGCCTGGTGGATAAGCAGCTCCAGTTCGCTGCAGCCGAGGATGATCCCGCCGGCGCCGGCGTCCCAGAGCTCCTCGAAGAGCCCGACCACGGCGCGGCGGGAGCTGGCCAGCACCTTGCCGTGCACCAGCTCCTCGTAGATCACCCGGTCGAGCAGGTCGTGGTGCTCGGGCGCCGGGACGTGCACCTCGAGCCCGTGCGAGGCGAGCCGGTCCAGGAAGAACGGCTCGGTCATCGCGAGCTTGGTGCCGAGGAAGGCCACGGACTCCAGCCGCTCGGCCTTGCAGGCCTGGGCGACCACGTCGGCGAGGTGCAGCAACGGGATGCTCAGCGCCGCCTCGACCTGGTCGGCGACCCGGTGGAAGGTGGTGGTGCAGAGCAGCAGGAAGTCGGCCCCGGCGCGCTCCATGCCGAGGGACGCCTCGACCAGGATCGCGGCGACGTCGTCCCAGCGGCCCTGCCGACCGAGCTGGTTCACCTCGTCGAACTCCACCGACGCCATCACGGTCCGGATGGAGTGCAGACCGCCGAGCCGCTTCTCGACGCCGAGGTTGAGGTTCTTGTAGTAGGCGGCGCTGCTCTCCCAGCTCATCCCGCCGACGAGTCCTATTGTCTGCACGCCGGAAGTCTGTCTCCTGCGGGCGGCCGCCGCCACCCCGGGTCCATCAGGTGATGCGGTGCACCTTGTGCTGGGCGGCCTGGGCGCGGGGCCGGATCACCAGCTCGTCGATGTTCACGTGGCTGGGCCGGGTCGCGATCCAGCCGATCGCGTCGGCGACGTCCTCGGCGACCAGCGGGTCGGGGACGCCGGCGTACACCGCGTCGGCCTTGGACCGGTCGCCGTCGAAGCGGTTCAGCGCGAACTCGTCGGTGCGCACCATGCCGGGGGCGATCTCGGAGATCCGGATCGGCTCGCCGACCAGCTCGAGCCGCAGCGTCTCGGTCAGCACCTGCGTGCCGTGCTTGGCGGCGGTGTAGCCGCCCCCACCCTCGTACGCGATCCGGCCGGCGGTCGACCCCACATTGATGATCACCGCGTCGCCGCTGGCGCGCAGCGCGGGCAGCAGCGCCTGGGTGACCTGCAGGGTGCCGAGCACGTTGACCTCGTACATCGCCCGCCACTCCGCGGGGTCCGAGCTCTCCACCGGGTCGGAGCCGACGGCGCCGCCGGCGTTGTTCACCAGCACGTGCACCTCGGTGCCGGCGGCCCGCGCGAGGCCGGCGACCGACTCGGCGTCCGTCACGTCGCAGGTGACGGCGAGGCCGTCGATCTCCCCGGCCAGGGCCTCCACCCGGTCGGCCCGCCGGGCGGCGCAGACCACCCGGAAGCCGTGGCCGGCGAGGGTGCGGGCGGTGGCGGCACCGATGCCGCTGGAGGCGCCGGTGACGACGGCGGTACGACGGGAGCTCATGTCGAGCGATTGTGCCTGATGACCCCACGAGGCAGACTCTGTGCGTCTTCGAGTGTGAGGGGTTGATCATGCGTGCGCTTGCCTGCGCTGCGGCGCTGCTGGGTGGCGCCTGCTGGGTCGTCCGGTACTTCACGGACATCGAGGTCCTCTACCTGGCCGGCTTCGTGCTGCTGGCGGTCGCCGCGCTGCTGGCCGGCCTTTCCGCGGTGCCCAAGGCGCCCACCTGGCTGCAGGCGATCGTCGGGATCGGCTCGGTCGGGCTGTTCTGGTCGGTGACCATGACGCTGCACTCCGCGGCGGCTGACGCGGCCGTCGACCTGGTGCTCGGCGTGGTGGCGATCGTGGGCTTCGGGTACTCCGCGCTGAAGCTGCGCGGGGCCGAGCGGCCGGTCAAGGGCCGTCGGGTCGGGGCGCACGCCCGCTAGACCACCCCACCCCGCCGACGTGTCAGTTCTTGCGTACGTCGAGGGGCGGCAGGCCGCAGGTCTCGCTGGCGCCCGGCAGCCGGTGCCGGTGGGTGGCCACCCAGGTGTAGACCGGCGCCGCCACCGGCCGGAGGGCCCGGCTGCCGATCACCCGTCCGGCCAGCCGCACCGCGCCGTACCGCGAGGTGCGCAGCGCCGCGGCGATGGCCTCGTGCCCGCGCAGCCGCCGGTCGCCGTCGACGTACCAGGCGGCCGCCTCGACGTCGGCGAGCGTGAGCCCGAGCGAGGCCAGGTCCGCGCGCTGCCCCGCGACGTGCTCGCAGGTGATGCCCAGGCGCAGCCCCCAGCGCAGGCTCCACTGGCAGAAGCCGCAGTCGCCGTCGTACACCAGGATCGCCATGGCGGCAGTCTAGGCAGCGGCGGGCGCGGAGGGGTGGCGACGTGGACTTTGCAGAAGGTAAGCCTTCCCTAATAAAGTCAGCGGATGCCCCACCCCGCCAACCTCCTCGTGCAAAGCGGCCCCGTGACGCCCGCGCGGACCAGGCCGGCCGGGGCCCTCGGCGACCACCTCGCGGCCTACGGCGACCGCACCGCCCTGCTCGGCTACGGGGCCGGCCCCGGCCTGACGTACGCCGACCTCGCCGAGCGGGTGCGCGGGTTCGCCGCCCGGCTGGGCAGCACCCGCCGGCTGGTCCTGGTCGAGGGCGCGAACCATGCGGACGCGCTGGTGGCGTACCTCGGCGCGATCGAGGCCGGCTGCCCGGTGCTGCTCACCGGCTCGGCGGCCGCGCCCGGCCTCGCGGCGGCGTACGACCCGGACGTCTCCTGGAGCGTCGACCACGGTCTGCGCGAGCACCGCGCCGACCCGGCGGTCGCGCTGCACGACGACCTGGCGCTGCTGCTCTCCACCTCGGGCACGACCGGCTCGCCCAAGCTGGTCCGGCTGTCGCACGCCAACGTGCTGGCCAACGCCCGCGCGATCGTCGACTACCTCGAGCTCACCGACCGGGACGTCGCGCCCACGGTGCTGCCGATGCACTACTGCTACGGACTGTCCGTCGTGCACACCCACCTGCTCGCCGGCGCGAGCCTGCTGCTCACCGAGGACTCCGTCGTCGACGCCTCCTTCTGGGAGGACGTCCGGCGGTACGGCGCCACGTCGCTGGCCGGCGTGCCGTACACGTTCGAGCTGCTGGACCGGGTCGGCTTCGCCGACATGGACCTGCCGCGGCTGCGGTACGTCAGCCAGGCCGGGGGACGGCTCGCGCCCGAGGACGTGCGTCGCTACGCCCGCCTCGGGCGGACGCGGGGCTGGGACCTGTTCGTGATGTACGGCCAAACCGAGGCCACCGCGCGGATGGCGTACCTGCCGCCGCTGCTGACCGAGGCCGCGCCCGGCACCATCGGCATCCCGGTCGCTGGGGGCTCGTTCACCATCGAGCCGCTGCCGGAGCGTCCGATCGCCGGGCCGGCCGAGCCCGAGGTCGGTGAGCTGGTCTACCACGGTCCCAACGTGATGCTCGGCTACGCGGAGACGCCGGCCGACCTGGCGCTGGGCCGCACCGTCACCGAGCTGCGCACCGGCGACATCGGCCACCAGCGCGAGGACGGCCTGTTCGAGATCGTCGGCCGGCGCAGCCGGGTCGCCAAGGTCTTCGGCCTGCGGCTCGACCTCGACCACGTGGAGAAGGTGCTCGCCAGCCGGGGCGTGGTCGCCGCGGCCGCCGACGGGGACGACCGGCTGGTGCTGGCGGTCTGCTCCGGCGCCGCCCCCGTCGACACCGCCCGGGTGACGCGGCTGGTCGACGACGAGCTCGGGCTGCCGCCCAGCGGGCTGCGCCTGGTCACCCCGGCCGAGATGCCGCGGCTGCCGAACGGCAAGACCGACTACCGCGCGGTGCTGGCGTTGGCCGAGGCGGAGGCCGCGCCCGTCACGCCGGTCACCGACAAGGCGGACCAGGTCGACGTGGTCGCCCTGGTCGGGGGGCTGCTGCGCCGTCCCGACGCCACCGCCGCGGACACCTTCGTCGGTCTCGGCGGCGACTCACTGTCCTACGTCGAGGTCTCGATGCGTCTCGAGCACGCGCTGGGGTCGGTGCCCGCCGACTGGCCCCGGCGGCCGCTGGGCGAGCTCGCCGCGCTCGGCGGCCCGGGTGCTGGGGCCGGCCGCCGGGGGCGGCGCGTGGAGTCCGGCGTCCTGCTCCGTGCCGCGAGCATCGTCGCGATCGTCGGCACGCACGCCAACCTCTTCGCCCTCGCCGGCGGCGCGCACGTGCTGCTCGGCGTGCTGGGCTTCAACTTCGCCCGCTTCCACCTCGGCCACGACCGGTCGGAGCGGACCCGCATCGTGGCCCGCGCGGCGGCGCGCATCGCCGTACCATCCATGATCGTCATCGGCCTCGTCTCCCTCTGGACGCCGGGCCTCGGCTGGCGCCAGGCGCTGCTGCTCAACGGCGTGATCGGGCCGAACGGGTGGACCGAGCCGGCCTGGCACTACTGGTTCATCGAGGCCGCGGTGCTGCTGATGCTCGCCACGACCGCGCTGCTCGCGATCCCGGTCGTCGACCGCTGGGCGCGGCGGTGGCCGTTCTGGACGCCGTACGTCGTGTGCCTCCTCGGCCTGCTGACCCGGTTCCAGGTCGTCGGCGCGACGGGCGGCGACGAGGTCCACCGCGCGCACGTGGTGTTCTGGCTGTTCGCCCTCGGTTGGGCGACCGCCCAGGCGACCCGGTGGTGGCAGCGGCTGCTGCTCAGTGCCGTGGTCCTCGGCTCGCTGCCCGGCTTCTTCGACGACCCGCACCGCGAGGTGGTCGTGATGCTCGGCCTGCTGTTCCTGGTCTGGGTGCCCGCGGTGCGGCTGCCGGCGCTCGCCGTCCGGGGCGTCGGCGCCCTGGCCGCGGCCTCGATGTGGATCTACCTGCTGCACTGGCAGGCCTACCCCTGGTTCGAGCACTCGTTCCCGCTGCTCGCCACCGCCCTCGGCCTGGGCATCGGACTGCTGGGCTGGCGGGCCAGCGAGCGGGCCCGGGTGGCGTGGGCGCGCCGTACCTCACGCTGATCCGCAGGAACCGACACCTCGGCGCGCAAGAACGCGCACCTCGGCGCGCAACAGGTCACATCCGGGCGCGGAATGAGATCGCGACGGATGTGGTTGTTGACTCCGGACGAATACCGGACCCTTCATGGAGGTACGACGCACGCATGGGTCGCATCGCGATGATCAGCCTGCACACCTCGCCGCTGGACCAGCCCGGCATAGGGGACGCCGGCGGCATGAACGTGTACGTGATCGAGCTCGCCCGGCAGCTGGCCCGGCGGGACATCGGCGTGGACATCTTCACGCGCGCCACCTCCTCCTCGCTCGCGCCGATCGTCGAGGTCGACGACAACGTACTGGTCCGCCACATCCACGCGGGACCGTTCGAGGGGCTGACCAAGGGCGAGTTGCCCGGCCAGCTCTGCACGTTCGCCCGCGAGGTGATGCGCGCGGAGGCCGGCCACCTGCCCGGGCACTACGACGCGATCCACTCCCACTACTGGCTCTCCGGCCAGGTCGGCGCGCTGGCCCGGGACCGCTGGGGCGTGCCGCTGGTGCACTCGATGCACACCATGGCCAAGGTCAAGAACGCCGCGCT
This sequence comes from Nocardioides sp., assembly GCA_040512455.1. Classification (GTDB taxonomy): domain Bacteria; phylum Actinomycetota; class Actinomycetes; order Propionibacteriales; family Nocardioidaceae; genus Nocardioides. The sequence goes on along the minus strand of JBEVFC010000022.1, from coordinate 12,393 downwards.
CGCCGAGGGCGACACCCCCGAGCCGGCCGCCCGGCTGATCGGTGAGGAGCAGGTGGTCGAGGCCGCCGACATGCTCATCGCGAACACCGACATCGAGGCCCGCCAGCTGATCGAGCTGTACGACGCCGAGCCGGCGCGCGTGGACGTCGTCCACCCCGGCGTGGACCTCTCCCTCTTCACCCCCGGGCCGCGCGCGGACGCCCGCCGCCGCCTCGGCCTGCCCGTCGACGCGCACGTGGTGCTCTTCGCCGGTCGGATCCAGCCGCTCAAGGCGCCCGACGTGCTGCTCAAGGCGGTCGCGGTGCTGCTCGAGGGCGACCCGCAGCTGCGGTCGCGCCTGGTGGTGCCGATCGTGGGCGGGCCCTCCGGCTCCGGCCTCGAGCACCCCGAGGCGCTGGCCGACCTCGTCGACGACCTCGGTCTCGAGGACGTGGTCCGGTTCGTGCCCCCGGTCGACCAGGTCGAGCTGGCCGAGTGGTGCCGGGCGGCCACCCTGGTCGCCGTACCGTCCTACAACGAGTCCTTCGGCCTCGTCGCCGCCGAGGCCCAGGCGACCGGTACCCCGGTCGTGGCGGCCGCGGTCGGCGGGCTGACGACCGTCGTACGGGACGGCCACTCCGGCCTGCTCGTCGACACCCACGAGCCCCGGGACTGGGCCGCCGCGCTGCGCCGGATCGTCGGCGACTCCGGCTTCCGCGACGAGCTGTCCGTCGGCGCGCTGGAGCAGGCACGGCTGTTCTCGTGGGACCTGACCGCCGAGCGGACCCTGGAGGTCTACCGTCGTGCCGTGGACGTGATGAAGGACGAGGTGACGGTCGGTGGCTGACGCCGCCGCCGCGGTCAGGGACTGGCTCGCCGACAACGACATCGAGTTCGAGGAGACCGACGACGTCTTCTCGTTCGCGCTGCCGGGCGAGCGCAAGCTGCAGACCCCGGTGCGGGTCGACGTCGGCGCGCACGCCCTGGGCGTGCACGCGTTCGTGTGCCGCAACCCCGACGAGAACCACCGCGGCGTCTACCGCTGGCTGCTGGAGAAGAACCTCAAGCTGTACGCCGTCGCGTTCGCCGTCGACGCGACCGGCGACATCTACCTGGACGCGCGGCTGCCGCTCGCCTCGGCCGCCGAGGACCTCGACGGGGTGCTCGGTGCGGTGCTGGCCACCGCCGACGAGTCGTTCAACTCGATCCTCGAGCTGGGCTTCGCCTCCTCCATCCGCAAGGAGTGGGAGTGGCGGAAGTCGCGCGGGGAGTCGACCGCGAACCTCGAGGCGTTCCGCGGCTGGCTTGAGTCAGGCGAGGAACCCCAGCAGGACTAGGCGGCCGCGAGCACCGCGACCAGCGCCAGCAGCGCCGGCACCGCCTGGACGACGAAGATCCGCTTGTTGACCGTGGCGGCGCCGTACGCCCCGGCCACGATCACGCAGACCAGGAAGAAGACCTGGACGTCGGTCTGGTCGGTGGCCAGGCCCCAGACGAGGCCGGCGGCGAGGAAGCCGTTGTAGAGGCCCTGGTTGGCGGCCAGCACCTTGCTCTCCTCGGCGAAGGCCGGGTCGAGACGGAAGACCTGACGCCCGGCGGGCTTGGTCCACAGGAACATCTCGAGGACCAGGAAGCCGAGGTGCAGCGCGGCCACGAGGGCGACGAGGACGGCGGCGACGATGCTCACTTGGGCAGCATGGCAGCCTCGGCGGCCCGCGGAGTGCCCTTCGCCTTGTTGCGGGGCTTGCGACGCGCGACCGCGACGCCGACCAGCGCGAGCGCGCCACCGGCGTACGCCATCGTCGGGGGCGCCTCGCTGAGGAAGATCACGCCCATCACGATGGTGATCGGGGGGACGAGGTACGTCGTGACGCCGAGGTTGCTGGCGCTCATGTGGTTGAGCGCGAAGGCGTACGTCGTGAACGCGATCGCGGTCGGGAACACGCCGAGGTAGACGAGCCACCACACCGACGACGCCGGGGCGTCCGCGGTCTCGCGGACCAGCTGGCCGGCGAACGGGAGGCAGGCCAGGGCTCCGACGGTGCAGGCGAGCCAGGTGATGTGGACCGCGGGCAGCCGGCCGACCAGGGGCTTCTGGAGGATGAGGCTGATCGAGTAGGCGACCGCGGAGACCAGGCAGAGCACCACGCCGAGGACGTCGCGGTCGCCACCGCCGGAGGTGGAGAACGCGATCAGCGCGACGCCGCTGAAGGCCAGCCCGAGGCCGAGGCCCAGGTAGACCGTGAACCGCTCGCCGAGGAACATCGCGGCGAGCAGGGCGATCAGCACCGGTGAGACCTGGATCAGCATCGCCGCGGTGCCGGCGTCGACCCGGCGCTCGCCCTCGTTGAGCGCGACGTTGTAGACGCCGAACCAGAGCACGCCGATGACCACGATGATCAGCAGGTCCGCGCGACTGGGACGGGGGAACCCGCGACCGAGCGCCACCACGCCCAGGCACAGCGCGCCCACGAGCAGCCGGCCGAGCGACAGCGCGCCGGGGGAGTAGTCCTCGCCGAGGTGCCGGATCGCCACGAACGCGGAGGCCCAGAACACCAGCGTGCAGGCCACCGCGGCCAGGGGCAGCCAGTTGCGCGTCGTCGTACCGGAGGTCGTCACCAGCCCAGCCTAGAGTCGCCCACCGACAGGGGACACGCGGCTATCGGACATCGATGCGGGAGATCCCGCCAGTCACATCCGCCCCATCGGATGGGCACTTCTGTTGGTTGTCGGGGGTTGCAGTCCCTGACAACCGCGGGTTTCCCCGGCTGACCGGGGAAACCAGCGCCAGCCACCCCATCGGATGGGCACTTCCGTTGCTTGTCAGGGACTGCAACACCCGACAACCAACGGTTTCCCCGGCTGACCGGGGAAACCAGCGGCAACCAGCGCCCCTACAGATCGAGCTTGTACCCCAACCCACGCACGGTGACGAGGTACTTCGGCTCGCCCGGGTCCGGCTCGAGCTTGGCCCGCAGTCGCTTCACGTGGACGTCCAGCGTCTTGGTGTCGCCGACGTAGTCCGAGCCCCAGACGCGGTCGATGAGCTGGCCGCGGGTGAGCACCCGGCCCGGGTTGCGCAGGAACATCTCGAGCAGCTCGAACTCCTTGAGCGGCAGCCGCTGCTCGGTGCCGTCGACGGTCACCACGTGCCGCTCGACGTCCATCCGCACCGGCCCGGCCTCGAGCGTCGCGGGGGCCAGGTCCGGCTCGTGGCCGCGGCGGAGCACCGCGCGGATCCGGGCCACCAGCTCGCGCGGCGAGTACGGCTTGGTCACGTAGTCGTCGGCGCCGAGCTCGAGCCCGACCACCTTGTCGACCTCGTCGTCCTTGGCGCTGACCATGATGATCGGCACCGAGGAGGTCTGGCGGATCTGCCGGCACACCTCGGTGCCGGGCAGCCCGGGGAGCATCAGGTCGAGCAGGACGACGTCCGCGCCGGCCCGGTCGAACTCCGCGAGCGCGTCCGGCCCGGTGTTGGCCACGCCGACCTCGTAGCCCTCTTTGCGCAGCATGTAGGCCAGCGCATCGGAGTAGCTCTCTTCATCCTCGACGACGAGTACCCGCGTCACGGGCGACCCTCCTGGTTCTTGCGGGGGAGGGACATGGTGAATGTCGAGCCCTGCCCCTCTACGGACCACACGCGGATGTCTCCGCCGTGGGTGGCTGCGACGTGCTTGACGATGGACAGGCCCAGGCCGGTGCCACCGGTGGAGCGGTGCCGGGCGGGGTCGACCCGGTAGAACCGCTCGAAGATCCGGTCGATCTCGGTCGGCGGGATGCCGATGCCCTGGTCGGTCACCGAGATCTCGACCATGTCGTTGTCGGTGGCGCGGGCGGCGACCAGCACCGAGGAGCGCTCGGGGGAGTAGGCCACCGCGTTCGCGACCAGGTTGCTGACCGCCACGGTGATCTGCTCGCGGTTCCCGAGCACCTTCAGCCCCTGCTCGCCGGACGCGACCACGGAGATGCTCCGGGCCTGGGCGTCGATGGTGCTGGTGTCGACCGCGGTGGCGATCACGTCGTCGAGGGACACCGGGACCGGCTGCTCGAGCGGGTCGTCGCCCTGGAGCCGCGACAGCTCGATGACCTGCTGCACGAGCCGGACCAGGCGCTCGCTCTCGGTCAGCATCCGGCCGGCGAACCGCTCCACCGCCTCGGGGTCGTCGGAGGCGTCCTGAACGGCCTCGGCCAACAGCCGGATCGCACCGACCGGGGTCTTGAGCTCGTGGCTGACGTTGGCGACGAAGTCGCGGCGGATCGCCTCGACACGGCGTTCGCGGGTGCGGTCCTCGACGAGTGCCAGCACCAGTCGGCTGCCGAGCGGCGCGACCCGGGCGGTCACGTGCCGCGACGGCGCCCCCGCCGTACGCGCGATCACCAACTCGGTCTCGCGGATCTGGCCGTCGCGGCGTACCTGCCGGACCAGCTCGGCGAGCTCGGTGTCCACCATCTCGTTGTTGCGCACCAGCCCGAGGGCGTACGCCGGCGCGGACGCCTTGAGGACCCGGTCCTCCTCGTCGACCACCACCGCGCTCGAACGGAGGACGGAGAGCACCGTGGCGACCTCGGGGGGTACGACGGGTGCCTCGGTGCTGGGGATCCGTACCTGCTGCCGCTCGCTCACGTGCCAGGCCAGCAGCACGCCGCCGACCATCACGGCTCCGAGCAGCGCAAACAGCAGTGCCTGCGTCGTCGTCACGCCTAGATCGTACGCAGGGTTTCACGGCGAGTTCGCCCGCTGACCGGTCCGCTGCCGACTGTTCACGCCTCGTTCACCGGGCATCGTCTGCGCGTCACTTTGAGCGCCTACCGTCCTCCACATGCGTGAGGCTTTCCATGACCAGCTCGACTCCATCTTCGCCGACCTCTCGGGCATCGCCCGCCAGGTGCAGACTGCCGTCGCCCTGGCGACCGAGTCCCTGCTCGAGGGCAGCGCCGAGATCGCCGAGCAGGTGATCACCAACGACGTCGAGATCGACCGCGCCCGCGAGCGTGTCGAGGAGATGTCGTTCAGCCTGCTCTCGCTGCAGCAACCGGTCGCGGGTGACCTGCGCACCCTGGTCGCCGCGCTGCGGATGGCCGGCGAGCTCGAGCGGATGGGCGACCTGGCGGTGCACATCGCCAAGGTGGCCCGGCTCCGCGTGCCCTCCATCGCCGTACCCGAGGACGTGGAACCCACGATCCGCCGGATGGCGATGGTCGCCGAGCTGATGGCCGGCAAGGTCGCCGACATCATCGCCGAGCGCGACGTCGAAGGGGCCAAGGAGCTCCACGAGGTCGACGAGGAGATGGACCACCTGCGGCGCAAGTCGTTCCGCGAGCTGTTGGGCGCGAACTGGACGCACGGCATCGAGCCGGCCGTCGACCTGGCCCTGCTCGGTCGGTACTACGAGCGGATCGCGGACCACGCCGTCTCCGTCGCCAACCGCGTCGTCTACGTCGTCACCGGCGAGTCGACCCGCACCGACATCTGACCCTCAGCTGCCCCCACCCCGGCGCAAGAACTGACACCTCGGCGCGCAAGAACACGCACCTCGTCGGCGAAAGGGGTCAGAGCAGGAGACAGGAGGTGGGTTAGCGGCCCTGGTTGGCCACGGCGGCGGCGGCTTCGGCGGCGGCCTCGGGGTCGAGGTACTCGCCACCGGGGACCGTCGGCCGGAACTCCTCGTTGAGCCGGTAGACCAGCGGCATCCCGGTGGGGATGTTGAGCCCGGCGATGTCCTCGTCGCTGATCGCGTCGAGGTGCTTCACCAGGGCCCGCAGGCTGTTGCCGTGGGCGGCGACCAGCACGGTGTGGCCGTCCTGGAGGTCCGGCACGATGTCGGACTGCCAGTACGGCAGGAACCGGGCGATGACGTCCTTGAGGCACTCGGTGCGGGGCATCTCGTCGCCGAGGTCGGCGTACCGCGGGTCACCCACCTGGGAGTACTCGGAGTCGTCGTCCAGCGGCGGCGGCGGGGTGTCGAACGAGCGGCGCCAGAGCATGAACTGCTCCTCGCCGTACTCCTCCAGCGTCTGCTTCTTGTCCTTGCCCTGCAGGGCGCCGTAGTGGCGCTCGTTGAGCCGCCACGAGCGGCGTACCGGGATCCAGTGCCGGTCCGCGACGTCGAGGGAGAGGTGCGCCGTGGTGATCGCCCGCCGCTGCAGCGAGGTGTGCACGACGTCCGGGAGCAGCCCGGCCTCGACCAGCAGCTCGCCGCCCCGGATCGCCTCCGCGCGTCCCTTCTCGGTCAGGTCCACGTCGACCCAGCCGGTGAAGAGGTTCTTGGCGTTCCATTCGCTCTCACCGTGGCGGAGCAGGATCAGGGTGTACGTCATCGGTCCCTCCCGGGAGTCGGCGCGGACTATTCGTGGTGCGCGGGCTCGTCGCTGTAGCCCTCGGGCAGCTCGGTCGGGGTCAGGGTGGAGCCGTCCTGGCCCTCGAAGTGACGGTTGTTGGGCACCACGGGGACCTTCATGGTGACCGGCTCGGCGTTCTCGAAGGTCAGCTCGACCTCGACGAAGTCGCCCAGCTTGATGCTCTCGCCGGTGACCGGGATGCCGGTGCCGTCGGCGAGCTTCACCAGCCCGCCGCCGGGTACGACGACCGGCTCGGGCAGCTCCGCGGTCAGGGTGGTGTCGCCGGCACCGGTCAGGCCGGTGAGCTGGTCGTCCACGTCGGAGAGAGAACCGCCGTCGAGGGCCGGCACCTCGTTGTTGGACAGGCTGGCGACGAACGTGCCCTTGCCGTCCTCGGTCGCGACCACGACGGCGTTCAGCACGTCGACGCGGCCGTCGCGGTCGTTGACGCCCTCGGCGGGCGTGTAGACCTTGTCCGTCGCGTAGTTGAACCCGCAGGACGAGAGCGTCGCGGTGGCGACCACGAAGACGCCGGCCGTGGCCAGGCGGGAGATCCGGGAGCGATTCAGCATCTGTGGGCCTTAGGTGTCGTCGGCGTCCCGGAGCGGGCCCGGGCGCAGCGGCAAGGTGCGCGTCACAGCCTAGCGTTCACTGGACCAGGCCGACCCGTAGGGCCGCGATCAGGATCCCGGCGGACACGAGCGCGGTGTAGACGCTCGCGATCAGCAGCAGCCGCGGCGCCCCGGTCCGGAGCGCGATCCGCAGCGGGAACGTGGTCAGGCCGTCCTTGTTGTCGTCGACCAGGCCGGGCAGCGAGCGCAGCACGTGGACGCCGATGCCGAGCAGCGCCGCCAGCGCGGTGAGCGCGATCGTCGGCGGGCCGCCGGCACCCTCGCCGGCCCACCCGCCGTACGACAGGAAGGCCGGGAACAGGCCGTACGTCGCCATCCACGGCAGGTACGAGAACCTGGTACGCCGCAGCAGGCCGGCGTTGGTGAGCATCGCGATGACGAGGATCCCGAGGTGGGTGAGCCCGGCCTCGAGACCGTTCGCGATCGACAGCGGGATCACCAGCAGCCAGGCCACCGTGAGGGCGAACGTGACCGTGCCCCGCTCGAGGTGACCGAGCGCGATCGGCTTGTCGGGGCGGGCGTGGTCGCGGTCGCGCTGCTCGTCCACGACGTCGTTGTGCCAGCCCAGGATCACCTGTCCGACCAGCACGGTGGCGGCGACCAGCCCGACCTCCTCCAGCGAGCGGCCGGCCATCGCGGCCGCGCCGGCCAGCACCGCGGTGGTCAGCAGGGCCTGGCGCGCGTGGGCGGCGCGCACCAGCGCGACCGGCAGCGAGCTGCGGACGTCGAAGCCGGCGGCCCGGGTTCCGATGGGCTGGTCGGCGGTCGGGGGCATAGCCGCAGTATTGACCAACTGGGTGGTCGAGGTGGCCCTATCTGACCAGTACCGGGGGGTCCAATTTTCGTCCCGGAGGCCGCGCCCACCACAGCATCCCGCGATCTGTCAAGCCCGGATGTGGCCCCTGACCTGCGCAAACGTGTCCGGAGCACACCCATGGCCGTGTTAGACTAGGCACCTAGGAAGGGGTACTTGGCACATGACTTTTACCGTCGGCGAAACGGTTGTTTACCCAAATCACGGAGCAGCGGTCATCGAGGACATCGAGACCCGCACCATCAAGGGAGAAGACAGGGAATACCTGGTTCTCCGCATCGTCGCCCAGCAGGACCTCGTGGTCCGGGTTCCGGCATGCAACCTCGACCTGGTCGGGGTGCGTGACGTCGTGGACAAGGATGGGCTCGACCGTGTGTTCGACGTTCTCCGTGCCGCGCACGTCGAGGAGCCGACCAACTGGTCGCGTCGATACAAGGCGAACCTCGAGAAGCTCCACTCGGGCGATGTCATGAAGGTGGCCGAGGTCGTCCGCGACCTGTGGCGCCGGGAGCGGGACCGCGGCCTGTCGGCCGGAGAGAAGCGGATGCTGGCCAAGGCGCGCCAGATCCTCGTCTCCGAGCTGGCGCTGGCCGAGCACACCAACGAGGACAAGGCTGAGGCCATCCTCGACGAGGTGCTCGCATCCTGACCGCACGCTGAACAACTCTCACGAAGACCCCCGGACACGTCCGGGGGTCTTCGTCATTTCTGTGCCCTCAGGATCTGGGACCTCGTGAGGGCATGTCCTTGTGCGCCTGCGGCCGGTCGCCGGCGATCCCAGCCACGAGTTATCACGCCTGAAACACAACGAAAACGACCCCATGACACGCGGACCTTAGGTTCGGTCCAGCGAAAGGAACTCCCATGTGGCACACGCGCAGGACGGCCGGGCACGGTATGGCCGGGCGCCGCGTCGTGCCGGGAGCCATCGAGCTGGGCAGCGCCATCCCCGTGGGAGCACCATGAGCACACTGGAATGGCAGCCGGTCTGCCCCGTCGACGCACTCGAGGTCGAGCGCGGGGTCACCGCGCTGGTGCACGGCCAGGCGCTGGCGATCTTCCGGACCCAGGACGACCACGTCTACGCGCTGGGGAACTATGACCCGTTCGCGAAGGCGTCAGTGCTGGCCCGCGGCATCGTCGGCAGCCGCGGGGAGGTCCCGTTCGTGGCGTCCCCGATGCACAAGCACGCCTTCGACCTGCGCACCGGCCAGTGCCTCGACGACAGCCACGTCCGGGTGCCGGCGTACGACGTCAAGATCCTCGACGGTGTCGTCCACGTCGGCTCGAGGCTGGCCGCATGACCGCGGTGCGGCCACCGGCTGACCGCCGCATGAGCACCCCCACGCTCGTGACCGTCGCCCACGGCACCCGGGTGGCGGCCGGCAACCGGGTCGCCACGGCGATCACCGCGGCCGCCGGGCGCCGTCTCGGCGTGCCCGGGCGGAGGTCGTACGTCGAGCTCAGCGCGCCGCTGTTCTCCTCGGTCGTGCGCTCCCTCGAGCAGCCCGCGGTGGTCGTCCCGCTGCTGCTCTCCACCGGCTACCACGTCCGCAGCGACCTGCCGCAGGCGGTGCGCCGCGCCTCCGCGCCGGTCAGGGTCGCCCGGCCGCTCGGACCGCACCCACTGCTCGCCGAGGTGATGTGCCTGCGGCTGCGGGGCTCCGGGGCCCGGCAGGGCGACCCGGTGGTCCTGGTCGCTGCAGGCTCCCGGGACCCCGACGCCTCGATCGACCTGGCCTCCGCCGGCCGGATGCTCCAGGCTCGCTGGGGCGCGCCGGTGCGGGTCGCCACCCTCGGCGGTGACGGTCCCTCGGTCGCCGACCAGGTGGCCGCCGCCCGCGCCCACGGACGGGTGGCGGTGGTGCCGTACCTGCTGGCCGGCGGCCTCCTGTCCCGCCGGGCCGAGCGGCTGGCCCGGTCCGCCGGGGCCACGTCCGTCGCGAACGTACTCGGGCCGCACCCGCTGGTGGTCGAGCTGGTCGTCCGGCGCTACCGCTCGATGGCGGTCGCCAGGGCGGTCACGACTGCTGCGTGAGGAGGGCGGTCGCGATCGCGGCCACGCCCTCGTCGCGGCCGGTCAGGCCGAGCCCGTCGGTGGTGGTCGCGGAGAGGCTCACCGGGGCGCCGACGGCGTCACCCAGCACCCGTTCGGCCTCGGCCCGGCGGCCGCCGATCTTCGGACGGTTGCCGATGATCTGGACCGCCACGTTGGCGACCTCGAAGCCGGCGGCGCGCACCCGTCGTACGGTCTCGGCGAGCAGGGCGACCCCCGAGGCGCCGGCCCACTCCGGCTCGGCGGTGCCGAAGTTGCTGCCCAGGTCGCCGAGCCCGGCGGCGGACAGCAGGGCGTCGCAGGCGGCGTGCGCGGCGACGTCGGCGTCGGAGTGCCCGGCCAGCCCAGCCGGCTCGTCCGGCCACGCCAGACCGGCCAACATCATCGGGGCGCCGTCGGCGAACCGGTGGACGTCGGTTCCGATGCCGACACGGAGGGTCGGTTTCACGAGATGATCATGCCTGAGCGACGATGTAACAGTGAGCACACCCCGGGGAGTCTGGAGTGCCGCAGGCATCGTGGCGGGTCTCGCGGGCCTCGCCGTCAGCCACGCGGCGACGATGGCGCTCACCCTCCGGTCGTCCCCGATCGTGGCCGTCGGGGAGCTGGTCGTGCAGTACGTCCCCGGCGTGGTCGCGGAGCGCGCGATCGACATCCTCGGCCGCCGGGACAAGCCCGTCCTGGTGCTCATCATCTTCCTGCTGCTGCTCGCCGTGTGGGCCTGGGCCGGCCGGCTGGCCGCCCGCTCCTGGTGGCAGCCGATCCTCGTCTTCGGCGCCCTCGGCGGGGTGGGGCTGCTCGCCGTCCTGACCAGGTACGACGCACGGGCGCTCGACGTGCTGCCCGTCGCGGCCGGCACGGTCACCTGGATCGTGGTGCTGTCGTTCCTGACCGACCCGCTCCAGGACGCCCGAACGGAGGCCGCCGAGCAGGGCGGCCGGACCGTCGAGCAGCACGCCCACACCCGCCGTACCTTCCTGATCCGGGCCGGCATCACCACGGCGCTGGCCAGCGTGGTCGGCGTCTTCGGGGAGCGGCTCGGCCGGCAGCGACGGCACGTGGAGCAGAGCCGGCGCCTGCTCAAGCTGCCGGTGAGCAACCCGAAGGCGCCGCGAGGCTCGCGGGTCGACGCGCCGGGCAACAGCCGGTGGAAGACCCCGAACAGCCGCTTCTACCTGATCCACACCGCGATCGCCTCGCCCGCCATCGAGCCCGACGAGTGGAGCCTGCGGATCCACGGCCTGGTCGACCGGGAGATCACGCTCTCCTACCAGGACCTCATCGACCGGGAGATCACCGAGGACTGGATCACCCTCAACTGCGTGTCCAACCCCGTCGGTGGCCCGCTCATCGGCAACGCCTGGTGGAGCGGCGTACGGGTCGACGCGCTGCTCGCCGAGGCCGGCGTCAAGAGCGGTGCCGACGCGGTGCTGCAGACCTCGTGGGACGGCTGGACCTGCGGCACCCCGCTCGAGAAGCTCACCGACCCGGGGACCCACGCGATCCTGGCGATCGCGATGAACGGCGAGCCGCTGCCGATCGACCACGGCTTCCCGGTGCGGATGCTGGTGCCGGGGCTCTACGGCTTCGTCTCGGCGACCAAGTGGGTGGTCGACCTGGAGGTCAGCCGCTTCGAGGACTTCACGGCGTACTGGACCGACAAGGGCTGGTCCGAGCGGGGGCCGGTCAAGCTGGCCTCCCGGATCGAGGTGCCCGGCGGCGGCGACAACGTGCCGGTCGGCGAGCTCTTCATCGCCGGGGCCGCGTGGGCGCAGACGATCGGGATCTCCGCGGTGGAGTACTCCCTCGACGGAGGGCCGTGGGAGCGCGCCGACCTCGGCAAGGTGCCCAGCAAGGACACCTGGGTGCAGTGGGTGACCACCGTCGACATCGAGGAGGGCGATCACCGGGTCCGGGTGCGGGCGATCTCCGTGGACGGGGACGTGCAGACCGGTGTCGAGAGGGACGTGCGTCCCGACGGGGCCACCGGGTGGCACGAGGTCGAGTTCAGCGCCGGCTGAGGATTCCAGCGGGGGAGCGCGCCGCCACTACGATTGCCGCGTGGCCCTCCAGTTCTATGACACAGCGACCCGCGGAGTCCGTGACTTCGTTCCCCTCGAGGAGGGGAAGGCGGGCATCTACCTGTGCGGGCTCACGGTGCAGTCGGAGCCGCACGTCGGTCACATGCGCTCGGGCGTCAACTTCGACGTCCTGCAGCGGTGGCTGCGCACCTCGGGCTACGAGGTCACCTTCATCCGCAACACCACCGACATCGACGACAAGATCCTGGCGAAGTCCGCCGAGCAGGGTCGCCCCTGGTACAACCTCGCCTACGAGATGAACCACGAGCTCGGCAAGGCGTACGCCGCGCTGAACGTCGCGCGACCGACGTACGAGCCGGCGGCCACGGGGCACATCCCGGAGATGCTCGAGCTGATCACCGCGCTGATCGAGCGCGGCCACGCGTACGCCGCCGCCGACGGGTCCGGGGACGTCTACTTCGACGTGCTCTCGTGGCCGACGTACGGCGAGCTGTCGGGGCAGAAGGTCGACGACATGGAGGCCGCCGC
>JBEVFC010000301.1:0-3315 GCA_040512455.1 Nocardioides sp. | reverse complement strand
CGAACGACTGGACCCACGACGGCCAGCCCGAGGGCTGGAAGATGATCGACCGGGCGTTCACCAAGGCCGAGTCGCGGCACATCCCGAACGGGCCGAACAGCACCGCTGACATGGCGCACCCGACCCGCACCGGTGACCTCGTCGTCTTCTCCTACCCGCCCTACCAGTTCGACGCCGAGACGCCGGGCACGCTGGTCGCGCCGTCGCACTTCTTCGGCCAGCACGGCTACGTGCCGGACGTGCAGAACCTCGCCGCCAACGTGAACATGCGGGCGACGTTCATCGCCGGCGGGGCCGGGATCGGGCACGGCAGGGTCTCGGCGAGGTCCATCGACCTGGCGCCCACCCTCGCGTTCCTGCTCGACATCCCCGAGCCCCAGCACAGCCAGGGCAAGGTGCTGCTCGACGTGGTCAAGGGCGGCAGGTCCTACACACCCGTGTCGATCGTGGGGCTGAACGACTTCCACGGCCAGCTCGACCCGACGACGCGCGCGTACGACAACGCCATCAACAGCCGGGTCGGCGGCGGCTCCTACCTGGCCACCATGTTCGACGAGGACCTGGCGGCGCTGCCGGGTCGCGGACTGGTCCTGGCGGGGGGCGACAACGTCGGGGCGTCGCCGCCCAACTCGGCCCTGCTGGCCGACATGCCGGCGATCGACGTCGAGAACGCCTGGGGCCTGGACGCCACGTCGTACGGCAACCACGAGTTCGACTACGGCGTGGCCAGGTTGCTGGAGCAGCAGGCGCGGGCGGACTTCCCGTTCCTGGCCACCAACATCGTGGACTCGACCACCGGCAGGGCGCCGGACTGGGTGACGCCGTCGAAGGTCTTCCGGGTCAACGGGGTCAAGGTCGGCGTGATCGGCGCGGGGCTCACGGAGACCCCTGAGCTGGTGTCCGCGGGCGCCACCGAGGGGCTCACCTTCCTCGACGAGGCGCCGCGGATCAAGGCCGAGTCCGAACGACTGCGCCGGCAGGGCGTCAAGGTGCAGGTGGTCGTGATCCACCAGGGCACCGCGTCCGGGAGCAACCCGACCGGCAACACCGCGGGTGTGCCCTGGGACGGCCCGATCCTCACGATCGCCGACCAGCTGCAGGGCACGACGGTGGACGCCATGATCGTCGGCCACACGCACCGGATCTCCAACCTGATGCGCGGGAACATCCTCATCACCGAGGGCATCAACGCCGGCACCAGCTACTCGGTGCTGCAGCTGATGGTCAAGGGCGGGGACGTCGCCTGGGCCGGCGGTGCCACCCGGGTGGCCAAGACGCTCGGGGTGGCGGCCCGCGCCGACGTGCAGGCGATCATCGACGAAGCGAACGCGGAGACCGCGGAGCTGCGCAACCAGGTCATCGGCACCCAGGCGAACGACGTGCTGCGCGACCCGACCCGGCTGCACGAGTCCGAGATGGGCAACATGGTGGCCGACGCGATGCGCGGGAAGTACCCGAGCGTGGACGCGGCGTACACCAACTCGGGCGGGCTGCGGCAGGACCTCGTGTGCTCGCCGCCGAGCGCCGGCGAGGCGCCGTGCGAGATCACCTGGGGCGAGATGTTCGCCGTGCTCCCGTTCGCCAACCGCACGGTGATCCTCACCCTCACCGGGACCCAGCTGCGGCAGGCGTTCGAGAACGGCTTCTCGCCGGTGTGCAACTCCGCGATCGCGACCGGGCGGTTCCCGCAGATCTCGGGTCTCCGGGCGACCTTCCACTGCAACGGCACCACGCCGGTGGTGGACGGCATGTGGAAGACACCGTCCGGGATCGGCGGGCCGCAGACCCCGATCGCCGACGGCGACGCGGTGCGGCTGGTCACGAACGACTTCATGTACACCGGGGGAGACGGCTACACCGTCTTCGCCGGCGGGACCGACGTGCTCCAGCCCGGCGACGACCTCATGCAGGTCGCCACGGACTACGTGACGGCGAACTCGCCCGTGAACCCGCAGGTGGAAGGACGGATCACGCAGGGCCCGTAGGCGGCGTAGCCGGTCAGCGGGCGAGCTCGGCGACCCTGGCCAGCCACGGCCGGGCGGACCCGTCGTACGGCGCGAGCCGGCCGCGGACCGCGGTGTGCACGAGGTCGCAGGTCTTCGTGGCGTGCAGCACGAGCGGGGTGGGGTAGTCCAGCGTGGTCCGGTGCTCGGCGAACTCGTCCTCGTCGTCGACCCACACCCGGCCGGTGGTGCCGCGCACCACGTCCAGGTCGAGGTCCACCGCCCGCAGCACGGCACCGTCCCAGTGCGGCGGCGTGGTGATGTCGACGTAGACGTCCACATCGCCTCCCGGGGCGTGGAAGGTGGCCAGCCAGCCGCGCTCGCCGGCGTGCGTCGGCGGGACGAGGCCGACCTGGTCGACCGGCGCCACGTAGTCCGCGCCGGGTCGCGCCATCGCGGTGCCGGCCGGGATGCCGATCCAGTCGCCGTACAGGTCGGAGCCGAGGAAGACGGCTGAGTACTCCCAGTGGGGGAGGTCCCGCCACTTGGTCATGGTGACCTCGACGGGGGTGCCGGGCAGCATGCGCCCATCCTCGCAGCGCGGGACCTACTTCGGAGGCGGAACCAGGCGCTGGGTGTAGCGCGCCACCACGTCCTGGTAGCGCGAGCCCAGCAGCTTGCAGGCGTGGTGGATCAGGTGGGCGTCGATGCCGACCAGCTGCCGGGCCCTGCCCTTGAGGATCGCGCCCACGATGATCCGCGCGGCCTTCTCGGGCTCCATCCGGGCCAGCTTCTGCTCGAAGAGCCGGTCCAGCGCCTCGGCGTCCTGGCCGGCGGTCTTGCGGCCGTTCCGCGAGATGCCTGTCCTGATGCCACCGGGGTGCACGCAGGTGACGCCCACGGGGTGGCCGGCGATCAGCATCTCCTCGCGCAGCGCCTCGGTGAAGCCGCGGACGGCGTACTTCGAGGAGTTGTACGTCGACTGGCCGGGGGTGCTGATCAGCCCGAACAACGAGGAGATGTTGACGAGGTGACCGTCGCCGGACTCGATGAGGTGGGGGAGGAACTCCTTGGTGCCGGTGACGACGCCCCAGAAGTTGATGCCCATGATCCACTCGAAGTCCTCGTAGGAGATCTCCTCGAAGTCGCCGGTCATGGTGACCCCGGCGTTGTTGACCACCACGTTGACCCGGCCGAAGTGCTCGCGCACCGCCGCGGCGTACGTCGTGAACGCCGCGCGGTCGGAGACGTCGAGGCGGTCGGCCCGGACCTCGGGGGCGCCGGCGGCCTTGACCAGCTCCACGGTCTCGGCGAGCCCGGCCTCGTCGATGTCGCTGATCGCGACCAGCGAGCCGCGCGAGGCGACCTCGAC
>JBEVFC010000281.1:0-8144 GCA_040512455.1 Nocardioides sp. | reverse complement strand
CGCTGAACCACGCGTCGGGAAGCCGGCCGGCGAACCAGTCGGCGGCGTCGTCGGCGGGGGGCAGGTCGGCGGCCTGCCAGCCGCCCCGGCGACCGAAGTCGCCTCGGGGGCCGCGGTGTCCGCCGCGGCGCGGGCCGCGTCCGCGGCGTTCGTTCTCGTTGTCCTGGGTGTTCATGATGTCGGTTCTCCTTGCAGGTGTTACATGATTACATCATCACAACCTTGCAGTCCACCGAATCATTCCCGTTCGTTTCGTCGCCCCGAAGTCGCTGCGTAGGGTGTCCGGGTGCCCTACGCCGATGCTCCCTATCGCAGTCTCCAGCTGACCGAGGCCCGCGCCCGGTTCGACCTCCTCGACGTCACGTCGTACGACGTGCGCCTGGACCTCGCCTCCGACGACGCGACGTTCGGCTCGGTGACCACGATCCGTTTCGACAGCCGGGGCGGCGAGACCTTCCTCGACCTCAAGCCGGTCCGGGTGAACTCCCTGCGCCTCAACGGCGAGACCCTCGATCCCGACCTGCTGCGCTCCGGCCGGGTGCCGCTGCGCACCGCGGCCGGCGCCAACGAGCTGGTCGTGGACGCGGTGATGCGGTTCCGCAACGACGGCGAGGGCCTGCACCGGAGCGTCGACCCGGCCGACGGCCGTGCCTACGTCTACGGCATGTCCTTCATGGACGCGGCGCCCAGCATCTTCGCCTGCTTCGACCAGCCCGACCTCAAGGCGCCGTACACGCTGCACGTCACCGCGCCGGCCGACTGGACCGTCATCGGCAACGCCCCGGGCCGGCAGGTCGAGAAGGGTCAGTGGGAGTTCGAGGAGACCCGCCCGCTGTCGACGTACTTCGTCACCCTGGTCGCCGGGCCCTACCACCTGATCCGCGACGAGCACGACGGCATCCCGCTCGGCCTGAGCTCCCGGCAGTCGATCGCCGGTGCCCTGGACGCGGACGCCGACGAGCTGTTCACGATGACCAAGCAGTGCTTCGACGAGTTCCACCGGCTGTTCGGCATCCGCTACCCGTTCGGCGACTACCACCAGGCGTTCGTGCCGGAGTTCAACGCCGGTGCGATGGAGAACCCCGGCTGCGTCACCTTCCGCGACCCCCTGGTCTTCACCAGCAAGGTCACCCGCGGCGTGCGCATCCAGCGGGCCACCACGGTCGCGCACGAGATGGCGCACCAGTGGTTCGGCAACATCACCACCCCGAAGTGGTGGGACGACCTCTGGCTGAACGAGTCCTTCGCCGAGTACATGGGCAACCGGGTGACGGCCGACGTCACCGAGTACCACGACGCCTGGACCCACAACGCCTACGCCCGCCGCCAGTGGGGCCTCGTCGCCGACCAGGGTCCGAGCACCCACCCGGTCGCCGGCAACGGCGCGGTCGACGCGACCGCGGCGCTCCAGGACTTCGACGGCATCTCCTACGCCAAGGGCTCGAGCATCCTCAAGCAGCTCAACGCCACCCTCGGCGACGACGCCTTCTTCGCCGGTGTGACCGAGCACTTCCGGCAGGCGTTCTACGGCAACGCGACCATGCACGACCTGTTCGGCTGCTGGGAGCGCGCCGCGGGCGTCGACCTGAGCGCGTTCACGGACAACTGGCTGCGCACGACCGGCCCGGACGCCCTGGTCCTCGACCGGGCGGCCGGTGTGCTGCGCCGTACTCCCCCGGCCACCGCGCCCGCCGACCGCACCCACACCCTGCAGGTCGCCTCCGCAGGCGCCGACGGGACCTGGCGTACGACGCCGCTCACCGTCGACGCGGCCGAGGTGTCGTTCGACTCCGGCGACGACACCGTCGTCGTCGACCCGGAGCTGGACACCTGGGCGCTGGTGCTGCCGGACGCGACCAGCATCGAGGGCTACCGGCGCGTGTTCCCGACCACCGCCGACGAGATGGTCCGCGCCTCGATGTGGAGCGGCGTCCGCTCCGCCTTCCACAACGCGCAGGTGGCGCCGGACACCGTCCTCGGGGTCGCCGAGGCGGCCCTGCCCGGCGAGACCAACGACGACGCGGTCGGCTACACGCTTCCTTGGCTGGTCGCGAAGGTCGCCTCCCTCGCGCCCGACCCGGTCGCCGGCCTCGGCCGCATCCACGGTGCGGCCATCCGGCTGCTCGAGGCGACGCCCGCCGGCTCCACGATCCGGCTCGCCGCGTTCCAATCGGTGATCGGGTCCGCGGTCGACGCGGAGCTCCTGCGCGTCTGGCTGGCCGGACGCGACCTGCCCGAGGGCATCGAGCTCGACCTGGACCTGCGCTGGCGGATCCTGGTCCAGCTCGCCACGATGGGCGCGGTGGACGCGGCCGCCCTGCAGGAGCACCTGGACGCCGAACCCACCGGCCGCTCCAGGGTCGAGCACTCCCGGGCGATGGCCTCGCTGCCCGACGCGGACGCCAAGGCCTGGGCCTGGCAGCGCTTCACCGGCGAGGTCGAGGCCCCGAACTACGAGCTGCAGGCCGCGGGACTCGCCATGTGGCGCACCGGCCAGGAGCACCTCACCATGCCGTACGTCGGGCGGTACTTCGCCGAGCTGCCCTCGGCGCCGCGCGTGCACTCCGGCTGGGTGCTCGGCGACGTGACGACCTCGTTCTTCCCAACCACCGCGCTGACCCCCGAGACGCTGGCCGAGGCGGAGCGGGTCATCGAGACGCCGAAGCTGGACCTGACCATCCGCCGCAACCTCGTCGACCGCACCGACGAGCTGCGGCGCCGGCTCGCCATCCGCGAGGCGTTCCCTCCCGCCTGACCGGCGTGGGTCCGCGGGACTGTCGGTGCCGCCTCCTACGGTCTGAGGGTGCGCCTCCTCCACACCTCCGACTGGCATCTCGGGCGGTCCTTCCACCGGGAGGGCATGCTCGGCCATCAGGCTGCGTACGTCGACCACCTGCTGGAGGTCGTGGAGTCCGAGCGCGTCGACCTGGTGGTGCTCGCCGGTGACGTCTACGACCGCGCACTGCCCCCGGTGGACGCGGTCCGGCTGGCCAACGAGGCCTTCACCCGGGTCGCCGCGTCCCGGGCCCGGCTGGTGGTCACCAGCGGCAACCACGACTCCGCCCAGCGGCTCGGCTTCGGCTCCGAGCTGATCGACGCCGCGGGCGTGCACCTGCGCACCCATCCGTCCGGCGTCGGCACCCCGGTGCTGCTCGGCGACGACCACGGGCCGGTGGCAGTCTACGGTCTGCCCTACCTCGACCCCGACCACCTGCGCGAGCCGTGGGAGCTGCCGGCGCGCAGCCACGAGGCCGCGCTGGCCGAGGCGATGCGCCGGGTCCGTGCCGATCTCGCCACGCGGTCCGACGGCACCCGTTCGGTGGTGCTCGCGCACGCGTTCGTGGCCGGCCAGGGGCCGGTCACGCCCAGCGAGTCCGAGCGGGACATCAGCGTCGGCGGCGTCAGCATCGTGCCCACCTCCGTCTTCGACGGCGTCTCCTACGCCGCGCTCGGGCACCTCCACGGTCGGCACACGCTCACCGAGACCGTCCGCTACAGCGGCTCGCCGCTGGCCTACTCGTTCTCCGAGGCGGACCACACCAAGGGCTCCTGGCTCGTCGACCTCGGCGCCGAGGGGCTGGGCTCCGCGGAGTTCGTCGAGGCGCCGGTGCCCCGGCCGCTGGCCCGGCTGCGGGGCGCCCTCGAGGACCTCCTGGCCGAGCCGGCACTGGCGCGGCACGAGGACTCGTGGGTGCAGGCGACCCTGACCGACGAGATCCGCCCTCGCGAGCCGATGGAGCGCCTGCGTCGCCGCTTCCCGCACACGCTCCAGCTCAGCTGGGAGCCTCTCGGTGTCCGGGCCGGCTCCGAGGCCGCGTTCCGCCCGGACGCGGGCCGCTCCGACCACGCCATCGCGCTGGACTTCCTCGACGAGCTGCGCGGGCGTCCGGCCAGCGACGCCGAGTCGGCGCTGCTGCTCGACGCCTGCGACTCGTGCACGCCCGACCGCGACCTCGACCGCACCGTGGACGCGGGGGTCGGCTGATGCTGCTGCACTCCCTCGAGATCACCGCCTTCGGGCCGTTCTCAGACACCGTCACCGTCGACTTCGACCAGCTGTCGGCGGCCGGCCTGTTCCTGCTCAGCGGCCAGACCGGTGCCGGCAAGACATCGGTGCTGGATGCCGTCTGCTTCGCGCTGTACGGCGACGTGCCCGGCGACCGCAGCAGCGCCAAGCGGTTCCGCTGCGACACCGCCCCCGCCGGGCTGGCCCCTCGCGTGGTGCTCGAGGCCACCCTGGCCGGCCGACGGTTCCGGCTGACCCGCTCGCCGTCTTGGCAGCGCCCCAAGAAGCGCGGCTCCGGCCACACCACCGAGCAGGCCCACGTGCTGCTCGAGGAGCACCTCGACGACGTCTGGGTCGCCCTCTCCAACCGGATGGACGAGGCCGGGCACCTGGTCACCGACCTGGTCGGGATGACGATGCCGCAGTTCTGCCAGGTCGCGATGCTGCCGCAGGGCCGCTTCCAGACCTTCCTGCGCGCCCGCTCCGAGGAACGGCACCGGCTGCTCCAGCAGCTGTTCAGCACCCAGCGGTTCGAGGACATGGAGCGCTGGCTGCGCGAGCACGCCCGTGAGCTGCACCGCCGTTCCCAGGCCCGGCACCGCGAGGTGGCCGGGGTGGTGAGCCGGCTGCTCGAGGCGGCCGCCGCACCCCTCCCCGAGGGGTGGGACCACGACGACCTGACCACGGTCGCCGGGTCCGGCGAGCTCGCCGACTGGTCCGCCGACCTCGCCGCTGCCGCCACCTCCGCCGACGCGCAGGCGGCTGCCCAGCGCGGCCGGGCCCAGGACGAGGAACAGGCAGCGGCCGCCGCACGCGACACCGGCCGGCAGGTCCGCGAGCAGCAGCGCCGGGTCGCCGCCGCCCGCGCCGAGCGCGGCGCCCTCGACGCCGAGGCCGCAGCCCAGGCCGCCCGACGGTCCCGTCTCGAGCTGGCCCGCCGCGCCTCCGCGGTCACCCCCCTCCACCGATTGGCCCTCTCGGCCCGTCAGCAGCGTGACCGAGCCGGCGAGGCCGCGCTCAGCGCGTTCGTCGCCGCCGCCGGCCTCCTCGACCTGCACGACCCGACGCCCCACGACCTGGCCACGGCCGAGACCGACGCACGCGACCTCCTCGCCGACGCCCGGTCGCTGCTCCCTCGCGAGGCCGAGCTGGAGGCGACGAGGGCGCGGATCGCCGCGGACGAGGTCGTCGAGGCCGAGCTGGTGGCCGAGGAGCGGCGGCTCACCGGCCGCCTCACCGTCCTGCCGGTCGAGGTCGCCGGCCTGACCACCCGGCTCGACGAGGCCAGGGCCGCGGCGGTCCGTCTCGACGAGCTGGTCCGCCTGGTCGCCGAGCAGGCCGACCGGCTCGCCGCCCTCGACCGGGCCGCGGTGCTGCGCGAGGAGCTGCGCACCGCGCGGGTCGAGCTCTCCGCCTCCGTCGACCTCTGCCAGGACCTCAAGGAGACCTGGCTCGGCATCCGCGAGGCCCGGCTCCAGGGCATGGCCGCCGAGATCGCCCTCGACCTCGCCGTCGGTGCCTGCTGCCCGGTGTGCGGCTCGGCCGACCACCCGCACAAGGCGGTCCCCGACACCGGCGCCCCGTCCGCGGTGTCCGAGAAGGCCGCCCGCAGCGCCCTCGACGACGCCGAGCTCACCCGGGCCGCCCACGACGCCCGGGTCCGCGACCTGCTCACCAGCCTGTCCGTCGCCGAGGCACGCGCCGGGGACGACCGGGACGCGGACACCCTGCGCAGCTCGCTGGGGTCCCTGCGCGCCGAGCGCACCACCCTGGCCGGCCGGGCCGCCGAACAGGACGAACTGACGGCCCGCCTGACCCGGACCCGGGCGGCGCTCGACGACGTGGCCACCGACCGCACCGCGACCCAGGTCGAGCTGGCCGGCACCCGCGCCCGGCTCACCGGAGCCCGGGCCGAGCTCGAGCGCATCCGCGCCGAGGTCGACGCGCTGCTGGCCGGCACCGGGCAGCCCACCCTCGAGGCCCTGGCCGCCGACCAGACCCTGCTGGTCGAGACGCTCACCACCGCCCGCAGCTCCGCCGAGCGTCACGAGGCGGCCACGCGGTCCGCCACCGAGGCCGAAGCCGCCCTGTCCGGGTGGCTCGACGAGCACGGCTTCACCGAGCTCGACGCCGCCCTCGAGGCGGTCCTCCCAGTCGCCGCGCTGGACAGCCTGGACGCCGAGGTCGCGACGTACGACGCCCGTGCGGCCGCGGTGGCCGCCGTGCTGGCCGACCCCGACCTGGCCGCGGCCGCCACCCTGCCCGCCCCGGACACCGTGGCCCTCGACGCGGCGCTGGCGCAGGCCGCCCGGGCCCACGCCGAGGCCACCACCGCCCACGAGGTCGCCGCCACCCGCGCTCGCCGGCTCACGGCCCTCGACGCGGACCTCCGCGCCGCGCTGACGGACTGGGCGCCGCTGCGGGAGTCCTGGGCGGTCGCGGCCGAGCTGGCCTCCTTCGTCGAGGGCAAGTCCGCCGACAACGCGCTCCGCATGCGGTTGTCCGCCTACGTCCTCGCCTGGCGGCTGACCCAGGTCGTCGCCGCCGCCAACCAACGGCTGCTGCGGATGAGCGACCAGCGCTACACGCTGGAGCACACCGGTCAGCGGGGCGCCGGCGAGACCCGCGGCGGGCTCAGCCTGCTGGTTCGCGACGAGTGGTCCGGCGAGGCCCGCGACCCGGCGACGCTGAGCGGTGGCGAGACCTTCGTGGTGTCGCTGGCCCTGGCGCTCGGCCTGGCGGACGTGGTGACCGCGGAGGCCGGCGGCGCCGACCTCGACACGCTGTTCGTCGACGAGGGATTCGGCGCACTCGACGCGGACACCCTGGACGACGTGATGGGCACCCTCGACGGGCTGCGCGACGGCGGCCGGGTGGTCGGCGTGGTCAGTCATGTCGGCGAGCTGCGCACCCGGATCCCCACCCAGCTCGTGGTGACCAAGCAGCGGGCCGGATCCACCGTCCACGTGGGCCGCTCCCACTCCTGACCCGACCTCTCGGATAGGTTCGAAACCATGAGCACGCCCACGGTCGACCCGACCTTCACGGCCCTCCCGTACCGCAAGCTGGCCGACGCGGCCCTGAGCCGGGCCCGCGACTTCAACGTGGCCCACGCGGACTTCCGGTTCGAGCGGATCCGCTCCCAGAGCCTCGCGGTGCGCGACTCGGCGCTGCAGGACGCCAGCGACCACGAGGACCTCGGTTTCGCGGTCCGGGTGATCCACCACGGCGCGTGGGGCTTCGCCTCCGGCGTGGTCCTCACCAGCGACGAGGCGATCCGGATCGCCGAGGAGGCCGTCCAGGTCGCGATGGTCGCCTCGCGAATGACCACCCGCCGGATCCGGATGGCCCCGGAGCCGGTCCACGACGACGTCACCTGGGTCTCCGCGTACGACGTCAACCCGCTCGAGATCTCCATCGCGGAGAAGTCCTCGCTGCTCGTCGACTGGACCCGCCGGCTGACCCGGCACGCGGCGGTCGACCACGCGTCCGCGGCGCTGCACCAGGTGCAGGAGAACAAGTTCTACGCCGACCTGGCCGGCACCCGGACCACCCAGCAGCGGATCCGGATGATGCCGCGGTTCGAGGCGATGGGGACCCACCGCTCGACCGGGGTCTTCGACTCGATGCGTTCCATCGCACCCCCTGTCGGCCGCGGCTGGGAGTTCCTCACCGGGCGCCACCACGACTGGGAGGTCGAGCTCGAGGAGGTGCCGGAGCTGCTCGCCGAGAAGCTCGCCGCGCCGAGCATCGAGGCCGGCAACTACGACCTCGTCCTGCACCCCTCGAACCTCTGGCTGACCATCCACGAGTCGGTCGGCCACGCCACCGAGCTGGACCGCGCCTTCGGCTACGAGGCGAACTACGCCGGCACGTCGTTCGCGACGTACGACAAGCTCAACACCCTCCAGTACGGCTCCCCGGCCATGAACGTCACCGGCGACCGGACCATCGAGCACGGCCTGGCCACCACCGGCTACGACGACGAGGGCGTGGAGACCCAGTCGTGGGACATCGTCCGCGACGGCGTGCTCGTGGGCTACCAGCTCGACCGGCCGATGGCGCACCTCAAGCCCGAGCTCAACGACGGCCGCTCCAACGGCTGCGCGTTCGCGGACTCCCCCGGCCACATCCCGAT
>JBEVFC010000279.1:0-10495 GCA_040512455.1 Nocardioides sp. | reverse complement strand
GAGGTCAGGGCCCTCGCCGACGAGATCGGCTGCCACTACCTCCGCCGGCTCAGCAACACCGGCGCCAAGGCGGGCAACGTCAACCACGCACTGGCGATCGCCAAGGGTGACTTCTTCTGCATCTTCGACGCCGACTTCGTGCCGCACCCGGACTTCATCGAGCACACGCTGCCGTTCTTCACCGACGCGACCGTCGCCTTCGTCCAGACGCCGCAGACCTACGGCAACCTCGTCAACCTGATCTCGCGCGGCGCGGGCTACATGCAGACCATGTTCTACCGCTTCGTGCAGCCGGGCCGGAACCACTTCAACGCGGCCTTCTGCGTCGGCACCAACGTCATGTTCCGCCGCAGTGCCGTGCACGAGATCGGCGGCATCTGCGTCGACTCCAAGTCCGAGGACGTCTGGACCTCCCTGCTGCTGCACGAGCGAGGCTGGCGCAGCATCTACCTGGCCAAGTCGCTGGCCGTCGGCGACGCCCCCGAGACCATCGAGGCCTACAGCAAGCAGCAGCTGCGCTGGGCCACCGGCGGCTTCGAGATCTGGTTCCGGGCCAACCCCTTCTCGCCGAGGCGCCGGCTCACGCCCGACCAGCGGATCATGTACGGCATCACGGCGACCCACTACCTGACCGGCATCGCGCCGGGGATCCTGCTGCTGGTGCCACCGATGGAGGTCTTCTTCGACCTGCACCCGGTGGACCTGACCGTCGGGTTCTGGCAATGGCTGATCGTCTACGCCGGCTTCTACGTCATGCAGATCCTGCTGGCGTTCTGCACGCTCGGCAGCTTCCGCTGGGAGGTGCTGATGCTGGCCGCGGTGTCGTTCCCGATCTACGTCCGGGCCCTGGTCAACGCGTTCCTGGGCCGGGAGCAGCAGTGGCACGTCACCGGTGCGACGACCCGGGCCACGTCGCCGTTCAACTTCATGATCCCGCAGGTGCTGATGTTCGTCTTCCTGCTGCTCAGCTCGGCGGTCGGCGTCTGGCAGAACTGGACCCACAGCACGGTCACGCTCGGCACCGCCTGGAACCTCACCAACACCGTCGTGCTCGGCGCCTTCATCGCGGTGGCGTGGCGCGAGGGGCATCGGGTACGCCGCGGTCTGCCGGTGGCCACCCGACCCGAGACCGCTCCCGCGCACCCCGCAGTCGAGCCGCCGGCCGCGTCCGGGCGGGCGGTCCCGCTCGCGCTGGCCCCGACGTCGCCGACCCGTGCGGTCGCACTGGACGACGAGGCGGCCGCCAGCCTGGTCACCCGCACCGGCGACAGCCTGACCGTGCGCGGCCCGGGCACCGTGGAGCAGGCGGCCGCCGGTCATCCACGGATACCCGGGCCCCGACGACGCAGAGGAGCACACCGATGAGCTGGCGCAACCGCATCCGGCTCGGCGCCGGTCTCGTCCTCGTGCTGGTGGTGGTAGCCGCCCTGACCCTGGTGGTGAACCAGCGGGCGCGCCAGGCCTTCAGCATGAACGCCAGCGTGGTGGCCAGCCAGTACCACGTCGGCTCCGACTACGGCGGGGTCGTCGTGCAGCAGTACGTCGAGATCGGCGACGACGTGCGCGCCGGCGACAAGCTGTTCACGATCTCGTCCCTGGGTCTCCAGAAGGACCTCAGCAGCGGGCTCGACCCGGTCTCCACCGAGGCCTACGTGATCGACCGGGACCGGGGACTGGTCACCTATCGCGCCACGGTCGACGGCACCATCACCACGCTGGCCGCGCTCGAGGGCAGCTTCGTGGGTGGCGGCAACGACATGGCCGAGATCACCGCCGGCGGGACGCAGTACGTCACCGCCGAGTTCACCCTGCCACCCAAGGACTACGCCCGCATCGTCACCGGAGGCGACGCCCAGATCGAGCTCCCGAACCGTGAGACAGTGCCCGGCTCGGTCTCCCGGGTGAGCGTCGAGACGACCGGAGGCGTGGCCAACGCGACAGTCGAGGTGCTGGCCCCGGCGCTCCGCGGCCGCGAGCTCGACGCGTTCAACCAGCCGGGGTCCCCGGTGGCGGTGACGCTGACCCTCGAGGACGAGGGGCTGCTGGCCGGCCCCACGGACACGCTGATGGAGTTCCTGCACCGGGCCGGGGTCCGATGACGGCCCGCGCAGCAGTCGCGGCGCTGCTCGGCGTGCTGGTGCTGGCCGGCTGCTCGAGCCCGGCGACGGAGTCGTCGGGGCCGGACTCCGCCGGAGCGACCGCGGCCGGCGAGGGTGGGGCACCGCTCCCCCGCAGCATGGTCGCGCCGCTGGTCGACGCCCAGACCCGGCGCACCAACGCCGAGCTGCCGGCGAGGCGGCTCGCCCCCGGGCTGCTGCCACCCACGAACCGCTGGTACTCGGGACTGGTCTTCGGCGACCAACCGCAGCCGGTGTTCCCGCTGCCCCTGGCCTTCTCGATCGACACCCGCTCCTTCGGCTTCGGCCTGCCGCAGGTGGTGACGTCCGCCGACGCCATCGTCGGGAGCCACCAGCGCGACGTGTCGGTCACGGTGGGCGGCGCCGTCCGGCAGCGCGTCTCCGCCTACGACGACGTGTCGGTGACGCTGGAGGCGCGCGACGCCGCGGGCGTCACCCTGGGGCGGACCACCATCGCCGAGGGCTCGCCGTACGTCACCTACCGGGCCGCGCGCGGCGAGGTGCTCCGGACGTCGGTGGCGTTCGCCGGCAGCGGAGCCACCCGGACCGCGCGGACCCCCGCCGGCACCTACGCCGTCCGGCTTGTCGGCGCGACCGTCAGCGGCCGCCGGATCACCCTGGCCAAGGGCGGCTCGGCGGTGTTCTTCCCGGTGCCCGCGGGCCGTAGCCCGGCCGGGCTGGCTCGCCGGGCGGTGCCGGTCACCGGCTCGGCGACGACGTGGTCGGTGGCCGCGGACACGGTCACCACCGCGGTCCGGTACCGCACCGCGGGCGGCGCCCGCACGGCGTACGGCGTGCTGCCGCACCAGCGCGGCACCCTGACCGGTGGCAGCAGCTGCACGCTCGGCAGCTTTCCCACCGTGCTCGGCGAGCTGACCCTCTGTGAGGGGCACGGACCGACCTGGACGGCACCCCGGCAGGACGCCCGGGCCGGCCTCGACCTGTCGGCCCTGGGCGACGGCGAGCGGGACGAGATCGCGACGCAGGTGCGTGCCGACGTCGCCGCGAGCGGGGACCTCCCCGCCGACAGCTACTTCGGCGGCAAGGCGCTCTACCGCCTCTCCCAGCTGGTGGCGCTGGCCGACGAGGTGGGCGCCGACGATGCCGCCGCCGACGCGGCTGCCGCGCTGACGGAGGCGCTGCGGACCTGGACCCAGCCGCAGGGCTGTGCGCGCCGGGTGGAGCGCTGCTTCGTCTACGACCCGGAGTGGAAGGGGGTGGTCGGCGAGGTGCCGGCGTTCGGGTCGGAGACGTTCAACGACCACCACTTCCACTACGGCTACTTCCTGTACGCCGCCGGCGTGCTCGCTCAGCGCGACCCGTCGGTGGTGAAGGCGCTGCGGCCGGTGATGACCCTGCTCGCGGCCGACGTCGCAGGCGGCAGCAACACCGGCCTCACTCCGCGGCTGCGGGTCTTCGACTCCTGGGCGTCCCACTCGTGGGCCTCCGGCACCAGCCCGTTCGCCGACGGCAACAACCAGGAGTCCAGCTCCGAGGCGGTGAACGCGTGGGCCGGGCTGCGACTCTGGGCCGACGCCGCCGGTGACGACATGCTCGCCAGGCAGGCCACGTGGCTGATGTCGTCGGAGGCGGCCGCCGCCCGGGCGTACTGGACCGACTTCGACACCGGTGACGCGGTCTATGACGGCTTCGCGCACGGCGTCGTCGGGATCGGCTGGGGTGGGAAACGTGACCACGCGACGTGGTTCTCGGCCGAGCCGACCGCGGTGCTGGGCATCCAGGCGATCCCGATGAGCCCGTCCTCGGGCTACCTCGGCGGCGACGAGGACCGCGTCCTCGCGAACGTCGCGGAGGCCACGCGGGGCAGCGGGTACGCCGGCCCGCTCGGGGACTACGTGCTCATGTACTCCGCGCTGGGAGGCTGCGACGCAGCCCGCGACGCACTCACGGAGGCGAGGACGCTGCCCGACGACGCCATCGACGACGGCAACAGCCGGAGCTACCTGCTCGCGTTCCTAGCGACCCGGCAGTGCTGACCTCGCGATCCGAATCGCCGAGGTGCTGCCGCTATCGCGTGGCCGTGGCGGCCAGGACGCGTCGCACGGCAGAGCGCGCGCACAAGAGTGAGGACTGACGGGCGAGACAGCCGCCATTGGCGACCGACAGACCCTATTCTTTGAGGGTTCCAGCCCTCCCCCGGGCGTGGCCGCCACCCATCGGATCCCCCATCCGCGTGGCGTTGCCGGGAACCGCGTCGTCCCGGACTATTTGTGGAGTCCGGGGCGACGCCTCCCTGCCGGCTGCACAGCCCCACAACGGTCCAGGACAGGTGGACGGCGCGGGACGTGTTGTGCGGCCACCCGCTCCTTGCTCTCCGTGGGGGCAGCCTCCTAGACGACGTCGCCTCACGCAATGGGGGGCGGTGGGGCGACGTCGCCTCGGCCTTGAGCCTCCGGTCCAGGCCCGGGCAACCGGCACCGTCGTGAGCAGGAGACATATCGCGACGCGACGGGGAACCGCTCGTCATCCACGAGCGAGGTGCGCACCGCTGTGCACCTCCAACGAGCCTGCCGTGGCTCAGTTGAGGTAGAAGGTCAGGAGCTCCTGGGTGGGGTCGGTGTCCGGGATCTCCCTGACGACCAGGGTGCCTTCGGCCCCCTCGTAGTCACCGCTCCCGCCCGTGATCGGGAACTCGAAGACATCCGGCTCGCCAGCCACTAGTCCCTGGATGGTGATCTGACCACGACGGAAGCTGGCGGTGCCGACGCACTGCGACTCTTCACGCGCGGTCGAGGTGATCGTGCAGACGACACCGGTGTGCCCGACCAGCCTGCCCCGCTTGGTCAGGTCAGAGGTAAAGATGAACGCGTCCCCGAGGCTGAAGTCGGGCGCGCCGACGTCCACGAACTCCTCCTCGGTGTTGGTCGAGAGCACCCGAATCTTGTCGCTATTACCGCCATGACCACCGCCGTGGCCGGTTGCCGGAACAGCCGAACTCACGACCAGCATCGCGACTGCCGCCAACGATCCGATGATTCCAACGCGCTTCAACATCTCCGCCTCCAAGAGCTACCCAGGTCGCCCCGGTGGCGACCGCTGACCCCACCGCTACCCCGGATTTGCCGGCCGCGCCATTCGCCATCAGGCGAACAAATGGCGCCAGGCCAGGCCGCCATGCAATCTCCGCGTCCGATGAACACCCTCTGATGCGATGAAGGAGCGGGCCTCGATCCTGGGTCCCCCGCGGATGCTGGGGGTGTACCCACGTCGACGACGTACGGCTGAAAACTGATCCCGGGGGCGTCGGCCGAAAATTGACCCCCTTCGACCGGACTGTCGACTCAGCACCCAAGCGCCCAATTCGCGCGGCGCAGGGAGGCGACCCGGGCCAAAAGCGCGTAGTGTCGAATCTCTCCCTCGCATTCGCGAACGGTGGCCACGATGAACGGTTTGAGCCTCGGGATCCCCGGAGTCGGAGGGGTCAGCCCAGGAACGCACTTCTGCGCGCTCTACTCGGGCCCCGCCGAGCGCGACAGGCTGTTGTTTCCCTTCCTCGACGAGGGGCTGCGGCACGGCGACAAGTGTTTGTGCCTGATCGACGATGTGGAGCCGGCGCTGGTCCGGGATCGGGTCGTGGGACAGCCCGGCCCGGCTTACTCGCGACGATCGGCGCAGCTCGACGTCGAACGAGCATCGGACGCCTACCTCCGCTCGGGGGAGTTCAGCGTCGAAGACATGATGAGCTTCCTCGCCGAAAGCGCGGACGCGGCGATCGCAGACGACTTCGACCTTCTCCGCGCCGCCGGTGAGATGTCGTGGGTGCTGCCTGGGGCACCTGGCTGGGAGGACTTGTTCCTCTATGAGTCGGCCCTCAACCCCGCCGTGGAGCAGATGCCCGCCATCCTCATGTGCCTCTACGACCTGCAGAAGTTCGGGGCCGAGATGCTCGTCGAGGTGCTCCGCACCCACCCCACGGTTCTGCTGGACCACACGGTGATCGACAACCCCCACTACGTGCACCCGACGGAGTACCCGCCCGCCGCCGGTGTCACGGCGGCTGCCCGCTATCCCATGGTCAAGGTAGGTGCGGACGGTGGGGAGGGGGCCCACGGGTGGGCGTCGCTCACGGACGCCGAGTTGCGCGTCATCTCCTGTGTGGCTGGGGGGATGACCAACCGCAGTATCGCCGAGGAGCTCTACCTCTCCCGCCACACCGTGGACGCCCATCTCAAGCACGTCTATCTCAAGCTCGACATCCACTCGCGAGTCGAGCTGACCGTGCTGGCCATGCAGCACCGCGTCCACGTGAGCTAGCTGGACCCGGGCGATCCGGCCCCGCGGCGCCCTCCTCTAGGTGTAGCGCGCGGTGCGGCGGCAGACCTCCTCCCACGGCGCGGGCGCGAGCCCGAAGGCCGCCGTGATCGCCGAAGAGTCCATGACGTAGGGCGAGGTGAACTGGTAGAGCGTCTCGCGGAGTTCCCGCAGGATCGGGACGAACGGTGCCGCGATTGTCAGCAGCGCGTTGGGCATCGCTTTCACGGTGACCGGCTTCGCGCCGACGCTGGCCAGCACGTCGTTGACGGCTTCGGCCTGAGTTCGTGGAGGGTTTGAGGGTGCGTGCCACACCCGGCCCCAGGCCGACTCCTCCGTGGCCACGGCCGCCAGAGCGAGGCCCATGTCCTGGACGTCGGTCCAGGTGTGCGGCTGGTCCGTGCTGCCCAGGACGCCGACCGTCTTGCCTCGAAGGGCTTTGGCGATCACCCGCGGCACGTGGGCGTAGTCGCCCGGGCCGGCACCCATGTAGTCGCTCCCTCGAACCTCGACCGCCCGGATCAACCCGGCCCGGTGAGCCGCGAACGCGTCGGCGGTCATCTTCGCCCGGACGCGGGCCTTGGTGCCGGGAGCCGAATCGGGCATCCCCTCACGCATCAGCCCGTCGGGCACGGGCCCGTAGGGGTAGAGGTTGGCCGCGGTGACCAGCACCGTGCTGCTGCGTTCGGCGGCATCGAGGAGGGCCCGGGCCACCGGGGGCCACAGCTGGGGCCACTTGTCGTAGGCCGGCGGGTTCACGCAGTTGTAGAGCGCGACCGCCCCGTCCGCGAGTCGAGCGAGCGCATCAGCGTCGGTTGCGTCGACCGCGGTCGTGCCGGTGGCGCCCGACCGGCTTGCGAGGATCACCGCGGCCCCGCGCGCTTCGAGGGCCGTCGCCGTCGCGCGGCCAACTGGCCCCGCACCGATGATCACGTGCCTGTCGGACATGCCGGCTCCTTGATCAGACCTGGGAGAGCCGAGAGCCTTGCCCTCGCCCCTTCAGCCTGACACGCGCGGCCCCGGGCTCCCCCCGCTGACACCCGGGGGGTCCGTAGCCGTGGCGTCTCGGAGAGCGTGACGGCGCCAAGCCGCCGGACTCCTGCAGGAACGGGTATTGCGTAGGCCGACCTATCGCTCGAACGCGGCAATTCGTGTGCAAAGAGTGACCAAACCTCGGTTTGAGCCACACGCCGAACCGCCCCGCGACCTCCATCGATGCAGGTCAGGGGCGGCTCCGTCTCCCCCGGTTGGACTCGAACCAACGAGGCTCCGCCTGAAAACGAGAGGTGTTGCGGTTCTGTCGGTATTTTCTAGGGACGTCGGCAGGGTCGGTAGTTCTAGGATGTCGCGCAACGTCGTAACGTTGCGCCCATGCGGACCGCGAACAGTAAGGGCGAGACCCACCATACGAGCCAGCAGCACGCGGTTGCATGGCTCCGCCGCGCTATCGTCGAAGGCGAACTGCGCCCCGGTGCACACATCCAGCAGGACGAGATCGCCGAACGCATTGGCGTCAGCCTGATCCCGACACGTGAAGCGCTCAAGGTGCTCGAGGGCGAAGGCCAGGTCACCTACATTCCGCGGCGAGGGTACTTCGTGTCGGAGCTGCGCATCGAGGACCTGGTCGAGGTCAACATGCTGCGTGAGGTGCTGGAGGACCGCGCGGCACGCTCTGCGGTCGAGTTCTTGGACGACGATGCGTTCGACCGGCTGGAACAGGCTGCCGAGGAATGCTCCCTGGCGTCGACCACCGGTGACGTGGCCGCCGAGCTCGCCGCCAACCGTCGGTTTCACTTCGGCATCTTCGAGGCCGGCAGCGGTCCGCACATGATGCGGTTGATCCGGCTTCTCTGGGAGTCGACCGAGGCCTACCGCGCCATCTACTACAACGTCGAGGCTGAGCGGCACGCCGCAGACGATGCGCACGCACGCATTCTCGAGGCGGCACGTGCTCGTGATACCGAGCGCCTCGTGGCGGAGCTCGACGCGCACCGCGACCACGCCTTGCGGGCACTGGTACAGATACTTTCGCGTCCCGCGGATTGATCCTGCGGCCCGATCCCGCCGCCACAGCGCGAGACGCCACCAAGAGACCCGAGGGTCATGGTCTGGGTCTGGGTCTGGGGCTGGGTCTGGCCGACGGTGGCGCCGAACGCGCAAGCGAAGTCGGCAATGCCGCATAGGGCAGCAACCAGATGGCAGCCACGACCAGCAGCCCGACGGTCAGGCGCGATCCCTGAATCGCTGCCCCCAGTAACGGGGTCCCGGCGACGATGAGCGCGTTCGCGTAGGCGTTCATCAGGCCGACGGCCGTCGCCGGGCGGTCAGGCCGCCGCGCTTGCGCAGCCGCCAGGACCCCAGCGAAGGGCAGTCCGCTCAGCATGCCCAGCGCGACCACGGAAAGGAGGACCACCGTCGGCGTCGAGGGGAAGGCCAGTGCGACGCAGCAGAGGGCACAGGACACCAGCGAGACCTTGATGACCGCCGGCAGCCACTCGGGCCGCTTGCCGATGAGATGGCCGCCCAGTGGACGACTCACGATCGTGGTGGCGAGGATCAGCGCGGCGAGCGTCGCGGCCGTTCCGGCGCCGAATCCCCAGGCTTGCTGCAGGATGATCGAGGCCCAGTTGCTCAGAACCACGCCCAGCCCAAGCGTCACGGCGTGGATCGCGGATAGCCGGTGCAGTTCATGGTCGAGAAGGACGGATGGGCCGCCCGCAGCGGCGGCGGCCTGGCCCGGAGGCCGCGGAGTGGGTCGGGACGACGCCAGCGCAAGGATCGCGAGGACGGCGACCGCAGCACACGAGAGCCAGGCCGAGCGCCAACCCAGCAGCGGCTCGAGCAGCGGGACCACTGCGACGGCGAGTCCGCCCGACCCGATCGCGACTCCCCCGAACAGTCCGAGACCTGCAGGGCCCACTCCGCTCGTACGCGCGATCTCGGCGCCCGCGACAAAGCCCACGGCGCTGCCTGCGCCGGCGATGGCACGAGCGACGAAGGCGACCGTCAGGTCAGGCGTCACCGCGGCGACCAGGTAGGCAAGGACAACCAGCGTCCACCCGGCCGAAGCGATGGGTCGAGCACCGTATCGATCGACGAGTGTGCCGGCCGGCAGTTGCATCAAGGCATAGACAACCGCCAGGACGGTGGTCAGCAAACCGATGGTCACGAGGTCCGCACCGTAGGCCTGCGTCAAGGACGCGACACCTGCTCCGGCCGCGGTCAGCCCCCATCCGGCCGCGCCACCGACGAGACACGGAACCACCAGACCCCCGCCCTTCGCGCCGGTGCGTCGTGCGCTGTCAGCGGCGAAAGCCTTGGGCACGGATTCCTCATTTCTGACTTGGTACCGCTCTCGGCCGCACCGCGGTCGCCGTCGGGAGCGAGCGAGGCGTCCGCGGCCGTCCGGCGCGGATGCGGGTCTAGGAACCGTCGGCACAGCGAATCATGCGCAGGGGACGGTAGCGAAGGACCTCCTCCCCATCGCGAATCACCCGGTTCTCTGTCCGAACGAGTCCGCGGTCGCCCTTCGAGGTGAGCCGTCGTTCCACCACCTCGACCTGGACCTCGATCGAGTCACCCACGAACACGGGCGCCACGACTTCGACGTCGGCGCCAAGAAACGCGACGGCTGTGTGGTGCAGAACGTTGGTCTGCATCACCAGACCCTCGGCCAGGCTCAAAGTCAACGCCCCGGGAGCAACGCGTCGCCCGTCGCCGCCGAGGTTCGCCTGCCTGTCATCGAGAAAGAGTGGCTCGACGAAACCCGCCAGCGAGACGAATGTCGAGACGTCGTACTCCCGCACGGTTCGACCCGCCGTCCGCATCGACCAGCCGATCTCGAACTCTTCGTAGTAGAGGCCCATGGGACCGGCAACCTGGTGCTCCGTCATGACTGCTCCATTCGTTGTGCTGTTCCCCATGCACCGGCGGTGCTGGGGTCCCGCCTGTGGCGGGGGCCGCTAGGACGATGGGTGCTGTGCGGCACCCGTCCGCTCCAGCTCGGCGATCTCGGCGTCGGTCAGTCCGATCTCCTGCAGGACCGATCGGGTGTGCTGGCCCAGTCGAGGCGCCGGAGGGACCTC
>JBEVFC010000264.1:0-14468 GCA_040512455.1 Nocardioides sp. | reverse complement strand
GAGGTGCTCCCCGGGCGGTCTGGTCGGCCGCACCGGGAGCGGACTGGCCGGCGCTGCTCGCCCAGGCCGTCGTGGCGACGTACGCCTCCGGGCGGGGGGTGCTGGTCTGCGTGCCCGACGGCAAGGACGTCGAGCGGGTGGACGCCGCGCTGCTCGCCGCGCTCGGGGAGGGCCACCACGTCGCGCTGCGGGCGGACAGCGGGCCCTCGGCGCGCTACCGGGACTTCCTCGCCGTGTCCCGCGGCGCCCGACGGATCGTCGTCGGCACCCGCGCCGCCGCGTTCGCGCCGGTGCACGATCTCGGTCTGGTCGCGATCTGGGACGACGGCGACGACCTGCACGCCGAGCCGCGGGCGCCGTACCCCCACACCCGCGAGGTGCTGCTCACCCGCGCCGAGCGCCAGGGCACCGCGGCGCTGGTCGGCGGCTTCGCGCGCACCGTCGAGGCGGAGTACCTCCTCACCACCGGCTGGGCCCGTGAGATCGCGCCGGCGCGGGGGTCGCTGCGCGAGCGGGTCACCGTCGGCGTGAGCGGCGCCAGCGACCGCGACCTGGCCCGGGACCCGCGGGCCCGCTCCGAACGCCTCCCGAAGCAGGCCTGGGACACCATCCGCACCGCCCTGACGACCGGGCCGGTGCTCGTGCAGACCCCGCGCAGCGGGTACGCCGCGAGCCTCGCCTGCGAGCGCTGCCGCACCCCGGCCCGCTGCACCGCCTGCTCGGGGCCGTTGCGGCTCTCCGGGGCGACCGCGCCCCCGACCTGCGGCTGGTGCGGCCGCGAGGACACCGCCTGGGCGTGCCCGGAGTGCGGCCATCGCGGCCTGCGTGCGCCGGTCCGCGGCGAGGCCCGCACCGCCGAGGAACTCGGCCGGGCGTTCCCCGGCACCGTCGTCCGCCACTCCGGTGGCGACCGGGTGCTCGCCGACGTGGACGCCGAGGCGGCGATCGTGGTGGCCACCCCGGGCGCCGAGCCGGTGGCCGCCGGCGGGTACGCCGCGGTGGTGCTGCTCGACACCTGGCTGGCGCTGGCGCGCCTGGACCTGCGCACCCAGGAAGAGGCGCTGCGTCGCTGGTTCAACGCGGCCGCATTGGTCGCTCCGGGCGGGCGGGTGCTGGCCGTCGGCGACCCGGCCGAGCCGGCAATCCAGGCGCTGGTGCGCTGGGACCCGTCCGGGTTCGCGCGCCGCGAGATGGCGGAGCGCCGCTCCGCGCACCTGCCCCCGGCCAGCCGGCTGGCCACCATCACCGGCTCTCCCGGCGCCGTCGACGACGCGCTGACGCTGCTGTCCCGGCCGGAGGCGTCCGAGCTGCTCGGTCCGGCCCCGGTCGAAGGGGCCGACGCCGACCGCGGCGAGGTCCGCGCGGTCATCCGCGTCCCGCGCGCGCAGGGGGCCGCACTCAGCGATGCCCTGGGGGAGCTGCAGCGGGTCCGCTCGGCCCGCAAGCTCGACCCGGTCCGGGTCCAGGTCGACCCCGTCGTCCTCTGACCCGGCCGCTCTCTAGACTCCACCCCATGGCCATCCAGCCCATTCGCCTGTTCGGCGACCCGATCCTCCGCAGCCGTGCCACCGAGGTCACCACCTTCGACAAGGAGCTGCGCAGGCTCGTCTCCGACCTCACCGACACCATGCTCGACGCGCCCGGAGCGGGCCTCGCCGCGCCGCAGATCGGCGTCGGGCTGCGGGTCTTCACCTGGCATGTGGCCGGCGAGGTGGGACACCTGGTCAACCCGACGCTGAACCTGTCGGCGGAGCAGCAGGAGGGTCTGGAAGGCTGCCTGTCGCTGCCCGAGCTCACCTACGAGTGCCGGCGGGCGCTGTCCGTGGTGGCCAACGGCTTCGACATGTACGGCGAGCCCGTCACGATCGAGGGCAGCGAGCTGCTGGCCCGGGCCATCCAGCACGAGACCGACCACCTGGACGGGGTGCTGTTCATCGACAAGCTCGACGCAGAGACCCGCAAGCAGGCGATGCGCGACATCCGCGAGGCCGAGTGGTTCGGCGCCGAGAAGCCCGTCGTGAAGGTCTCCCCGCACCGCACCAACGGGCTGGGCTTCTGATGGGGGGCTGTTGATGCGGCTGGTCTTCGCCGGCACCCCCGAGGCCGCGCTGCCGAGCCTGGAGGCGATCGCCGCCTCCGACCACGAGCTGGTCGGCGTGGTCACCCGACCCGACGCCCCGTCGGGGCGCGGCCGGAAGCTGGTGCCGTCCCCGGTCGCCGCACGCGCGGAGGAGCTCGGTGTCCCCGTGCTCAAGCCCGAGCACCCGCGCGACCCCGACTTCCAGGCGGCGCTGCGCGAGCTGCGGCCCGACTGCTGCCCGGTGGTGGCGTACGGCGCGATGCTGCCGCAGACCGCACTCGACATCCCCGTGCACGGCTGGGTCAACCTGCACTTCTCCGTGCTCCCCGCCTGGCGCGGCGCGGCTCCGGTCCAGCACGCGCTGTGGGCCGGCGACGAGATCACCGGCGCCACCACGTTCCGCATCGTCAAGGCGCTGGACGCCGGGCCGACGTTCGGCGTGATGACCGAGCGGATCCGGCCGACCGACACGGCGGGCGACCTGCTGGCCCGGCTCGCCGAGGGCGGCGCCGGGCTGCTGGTCAGCACCCTCGACGGCATCGAGGACGGCTCGCTCGAGGCCCGCCCGCAGCCCGAGGACGGTGCGTCGGTGGCCCCCAAGATCCTGGTCGACGACGCCCGGATCGACTGGACCGAGCCGGCCGTACGGGTCGACCGCCGGATCCGGGCCTGCACCCCCGGCCCCGGGGCCTGGACGACGCTCGACGGCGAGCGGGTCAAGATCGGCCGGGTCAGCATCGACACCGACCACGAACCGCTCGAGCCCGGTCGGGTGGCGGTCTCCAAGAACGCCGTGCACGTCGGCACCGCCTCCGTGCCGGTCCGGCTCGGCGAGGTCAAGGCGTTCGGGAAGAAGCAGATGGACGCCGCCGACTGGGCGCGCGGCGTCCGGCTGCCCGAGGACACCCGCTTCGGGGAGGACGTGGCGTCGTGAAGGCAACCCCGGAGGACATCGACGCGATCTGCATGTCGCTGCCCGAGGTCGAGCTCGGCATCTCGTGGGGCGACCGACCGACGTACAAGGTGCCGAGGGGCGAGAAGGGCAAGGGATTCCTGCTCTTCCGGATGCCCCACAAGACCGCGGTCGACCCCGAGACCGGGGAGATGTACGACGACCTGCTGGTGATCATCACCCCGACCGAGCACGAGAAGCGGCTCCTGGTCGAGGACGAGGAGTCGCCGTTCTTCACCATCGACCACTTCCGCAACTTCAACGCGGTGCTGGTGCGGCAGTCGCGGCTGGGCGAGCTCGAGCGTGACGAGCTGGTCGACATCATCACCGACGCGTGGGCGGCGAAGGCACCGAGGCGGCTGTCCAAGGCGTACGTCGCCGAGCGGGACGGCTCACGAGACACCCAGCGCGACGACGCCGATGGCTGACCCGCGCCGCGGCCGACGCCGTCCGCAGCCGAAGTCGGGGGGACGCCCTCCCGCTCCCAGGCCCACCGTCGATGCGCCGCGCGCCGCGGCGTACGACGTGCTCAAGGCGGTGCGCGTCGAGGACGCCTACACGAACCTCGTGCTGCCCGACGTGCTGCGCAAGCACGGGCTGAGCGGCCGTGACGCCGCGTTCACCACCGAGCTGGTCAGCGGCACGATCCGCCGGCAGGGAACCTACGACGCGGTGCTGGCCGTCTGCGTCGACCGGCCGCTGGCCAAGGTCGAGGCCAAGGTCCTGGACGCGCTGCGGCTGGGCACGCACCAGCTGCTCGCGATGCGGGTCCCGACGCACGCCGCGATCTCGACGACCGTCGACCTGGTCCGGGCCCGCGTGGGTCAGGGCCCGGCCGGCTTCACCAACGCCGTGCTGCGCCGGGTCTCCGAGCGCGAGCTGGAGGACTGGGTGCGGCTGGTCGCGCCGGCGGACCCGCGCGGCTTCGCCTCGGTGGCGCACTCGCACCCGCGCTGGGTCGTGGACGCCCTGGCCCACGCGCTCGGTGCCGACGGCGACCTCGACGCGCTGCTGGCGGCCGACAACGCCGCCCCCCGGGTCACCCTGGTGGCCCGGCCCGGGCTGGCGACCGTCGCGGAGCTCGTCGACGCCGGCGGCACCGCGTCGTCGCAGTCGCCGTACGCCGTGGAGCTGGGCGGCGGCGACCCGGGCGCCATCCCGGCGGTCGCCGAGGGACGCGCCGGCGTGCAGGACGAGGGGTCCCAGCTGGTGGCCCTCGGCCTGGCCGACGCCGCCCTCGACGGTCGTGACGAGAGGTGGCTGGACGTGTGCGCCGGCCCCGGCGGCAAGTCCGCGCTGCTGGCCGCGCTGGCCGCCGAGCGCGGCGCCGGACTGCTCGCGTCCGAGCGCCAGCCGCACCGGGCGCTCCTCGTGCAGCGGGCGACCGCGACCGCGGCCGCCGGGCTCACCGGGGTCGTGGTGGCAGACGGCACCCGGCCCGCCTGGGCGCCCGGCACCTTCGACCGGGTGCTGGTCGACGCCCCGTGCTCGGGACTCGGGGCGCTGCGCCGACGACCGGAGTCGCGCTGGCGGCGTACCCTCGCCGACCTCGACGACCTGGTCCCGCTCCAGCGGGCACTGCTCGCGGCCGCGATCGACAGCCTCCGGGCCGGGGGAGTGGTGGCGTACGCGACCTGCTCACCGGTCGTCGCCGAGACCGCCGGGGTCGTCCGGGCGCTGCTCGCCGACCGATCCGACGTCGAGGTCCTGGATGCCACCCGCGTCCTCCCGGATCCGTTGCGCGACGCCCGCTCCGTGCACCTGCCCGAGGCGGTCCAGCTCTGGCCACACCTGCACGGCACCGACGCGATGTTCCTTGCGCTCCTGCGCCGCACCTCCCGTTCCTGACGCCCCCGACCCGCCCCCGCCGAGGTGTCACTCCTTGCGTGCCGAGGTGCGATTTCTTGGAGGTTTCCGCGGTCATTCCTCGAGGACGTGCCGCAGGTAGCGGCCGGGGGCATCGAGGTACGCCTTCCAGTGCTGGACCAGCTCCAGCTCCTCCCACGTCGTACGACGCAGCCCCCACGCGCCGGCTTCGAGGATCGTGGCGCCGGGAAGGGCCGCCAGGACGGGGGAGTGGGTCGCGCAGAGCACCTGCCCCCTGTCATCGGCGATCCGCTGCAGGGTCGCCATGAGGGCAAGGGTCGAGGAGAACGAGAGTGCCGCCTCGGGCTCGTCGAGGCAGTAGAAGCCGGGGGAGTCGAACCGTGACGACAGCACCGCCAGGAAGGACTCGCCGTGGCTCATCTCGTGGAACCTCGGTTCACGCTCTCCGGGGTTCTCCTCGAGGTAGGTGAAGAAGCCGTGCATCGTCTCGGCCCGCAGGAAGAAGCCCCACCGCGCCGCACCGACGCCGCGCTGCAGTCGAAGCACGTCCCCGAGTGATGACTCGGTGGACCTGGTGCGGTGGTCCGCCAGCTGTGAGCCGCCCTCCCGCGACAGACCGTAGGCGATGGCGATCGCCTCGACGAGCGTGGACTTGCCCGAGCCGTTCTCACCGACGAGGAACGTCACGCCGGGCGCCAGGTCCATCCCGTCGGCGACGAGCTGCCTCACGGCAGGGACCGTCATCGGCCAGGCGTCGTCCCGCGGAGCCAGTCCGGCGTCGACCGAGATCCGCACGACGGGCGGCTGCTCGAACCTCATGGCCGTCAACCTACGGCCAGCGCAAGAAGCGACACCTCGCAACGCAAGAATCGACACCTCGGCGCGCAAGAAGTGACACCTCGGCGGAAGGGGGGTGGCTAGGTTGAGCGCATGGCATCGAAGGCGCCGTCGGTCGAGATCGAGGTCGACGACCGCGTCGTGCGGGTGAGCAACCCCGACCGTGTCTACTTCCCTGCCACCAACGGGCACTCCGGGGCGACCAAGCTGGACCTCGTCAACTACTACCTCTCCGTCGGAGACGGCATCGTCAACGCGCTCTTCGAGCGGCCGTGCATGCTGCACCGCTTCCCCAAGGGCCTGGCCGGCGACAAGGTGCACCAGAAACGGCTGCCGGCCGGCGCCCCGCCGTGGGTCGAGACCGTGCAGCTGCACTTCCCGCGGTGGAACCGCACCGCCGACGAGCTCTGTGTCACCGAGCTGGCCAGCGTGATCTGGGCCGTCCAGATGTCGACGGTCGAGTTCCATCCCTGGAACAGCCGGCGCGACGACACCGAGAAGCCCGACGAGTGGCGCATCGATCTCGACCCCGGGCCGCTGTCGGACTTCGCGACCGTACGGCGGGTGGCCCACGTCGCCCACGAGATCCTCGACGAGCTCGGCGCGGTGGGCTACCCCAAGACCAGCGGTGGCTCCGGGATGCACATCTACGTGCGGATCCCGCCTGAGCACGGCTTCAAGGACGTACGCCGCGGTGCCCTCGCGTTCGCCCGCGAGGTCGAGCGCCGCGCCCCCGACGACGTCACGACCGAGTGGTGGCGCAAGAACCGCGACCCGCACCATCTCTTCGTCGACTACAACCAGAACGCCCGCGACCACACCATCGCCGCGGCATACTCGGTGCGCGGCCTGCCCGACGCCCGCGTCTCGACACCGATCCGCTGGGACGAGGTCGACGACGTCGACCCGCACGACTGCACGATGTTCACGGTGCCGGAGCGGTTCGCCGAGCTCGGCGACCTGCACGCCGACATCGACGACCACGTCTTCGACATGGCACCGCTGCTGGAGTGGGCCGACCGGGACGAGGCCGAGGGCAAGGCGCCCCCCGCCGACCCGGAGAGTGTCGACCCGGACTGATCCTCGGGCCACCGCACGTCAACGAGAGGAACCGACATGAACGCCACCGGAGAGCACGAGCACGGCGAGACGGTGGTGCTGGGAGAGGTCGCCGACGAGCTGATCGCCGATCTTCCCCAGCACCATGCCGGCCGCACCGCGCGCACGTTGGTCACGGGTGAGTCGCTGAGGGCCACCGTGATCGCGCTGGCCGCCGGCAGTGAGCTCGCCGAGCACGACGCTCCGCGCGCGGCGACCCTGCAGGTGCTGCGCGGGAGCGTCAGCCTGCGCGCGGGCGACCGGGAGTGGCCGCTCGCCGAGGGCCAGCTGGCCACCATCCCGTCCGAGCGGCACTCCGTCCTCGCCGACACCGACGCGGCCTTCCTGCTGTCCGTCGCGCTGCGCTGAGTCAGCCCCAGCGGATCAGCCCAGAGGGCCAGCCCCCAGGGCCGGACTACCGCTTCCGGCTGACGACGTACGCCGCCCCGCCGCCGCGACGCTCGGGTTCGGCGACCGCGGTCAGCCGACCGCCCGGGCCGAACCCGATGGCGGTTGCCGCACCGATGTCGGGGTTGGTGGTGAGGCCGTCGCCCGACAGCACCAGATCGTGCTTGTAGACGTCCTCGAGAACCGTTCCGTACGCCGCGATGAATGCCGGTTCGGCCGGCGTGGTGAGCGCGTTGCGCTGCGAGGCGCGCGGCGCCGCGAGCGCCTGCGGCAGGGTCATCCCGCGGTCGAGGTGGTTGAACAGCATCTGCAGGACGGTGGTGATGATCGTCGCGCCTCCGGGGGAGCCGAGTGCCACCACGGGGCGGCCGTTCCTCAGCACGATCGTGGGCGACATCGACGACCGGGGCCGCTTGCCGGGCTGGATCCGGTTCGGGTCGTTCTTGTCATAGACGGTCGTGAAGTCGGTCAGCTCGTTGTTGAGCAGGAACCCACGGCCGGGCACCACCATCCCGGAACCACCGGTCTGCTCGATGGTCAGCGTGTACTCGGCGATGTTGCCCCACTTGTCGGTGACCGTGAGGTTGGTGGTCGAGATGTTCTCGGTGTCCTTGGCCTCGGTGCCGGTCGGGGCCGGATCGTCGCAGACGCCGTCGTAGTCGTCCACGTCGCCGAACGAGGTCGGCTTCGTCATCGCGGTCGCGCCGATCTCGCAGGCGCGCTCCTTGGCGAACCTGTCGCTGAGCAGGTCACGCAGCGGCACGTCGACGTACGCCGGGTCGCCGACGTACTTGCCCCGGTCGGCGAACGCCAGCGCGCTGGCCTCGAGGTAGTTGTGGAGGGCCTCGCCGTCGTCCATCGCCGCGATGTCCTTGGTCTCGAGGATGTTCAGCGCCTCGCCGACGGTGGACCCGCCGCTCGAGGACGGGGCCATCCCGTAGACGTCGTACCCCCGGTAGCC
Organism: Nocardioides sp.; assembly: GCA_040512455.1. Lineage (GTDB taxonomy): Bacteria > Actinomycetota > Actinomycetes > Propionibacteriales > Nocardioidaceae > Nocardioides. Next base: position 6,305 of record JBEVFC010000264.1, on the reverse strand, counting down.
GACGTGGGACGGCTTCTGGCTCCGGAGGCGGTACTCCTTCAGGTCACGGACGGTCATGGAGCCCTTGGGGGCCGGGAGTGTGGCGTCCGGGGTCGTCTTCGGATCCTGGACGGTCTCGACGATCTCCCGGGCGATCGGCCCGCGGTAGAACGCCCGGCGGGTGCCCTGACGGGCGATCGAGCGCAGCGTGTCCGCCAGGTCCGGGTTGCGGAACACCGAGCCGACCGGCGGCGCCTCGCCGCCGGGAAGGAACAGGTCACGGGTGGCCGGGAACTGGGCGAAGCGTTCGGCGTTCTGGGTGGTCTGCTCCCGGAAGGTCTGGTCGACCACGAAACCCTTGCGCGCCAACGCGATCGACGGTCGCAGGGCCTTGGCGAGAGACCAGCGGCCCCAGCGTCGGACGGCCTTGTCCCAGGTGGCCGGCGTGCCCGGCGTACCCACGGACAGGCCGCTGCTCACGAGGTCGGCGAACGAGTACTCCTTCTCCGTCTCGGGGTCGACGAACACGTCGTCCTTCACGTGACGCGGCGCGGTCTCTCGGCCGTCGAGGGTGTGCACCTTCCGAGCCCGTGCGTCGTAGTAGACGAAGTAGCCGCCCCCGCCGACCCCGGCGCTGTACGGCTCGGTGACCCCCAGTGCGGAGGCCATCGCGACCGCCGCATCGGCGGCGTTGCCCCCGCGCTTGAGGACGTCGAGCCCCACCTTGCTGGCATAGGGGTCGACGCTGCTGACGGCGCCGCCGTACCCGACGCTGGTCGCCGTCTTGGGCGGCTGCGGTTCGCCGGGGCCCGAGCCGGACCGGTTCCCGGGACCCGCCGCGGACGTGGGCCCGGTGGTGACGCTCAACCCGGCGGCGAGGGTGAGACCGAGCAGGGCGGCGAGGGGACGGTGAGACGTGCGGGGCATCGAGGGCCTCCCGAGACAGGGTGCGGGCTGTTGTGCTTCCGTTCCCCACCCTGCCGCCGGCATGCATCGCCTGTCGAGGCCTGGCCCCGGGGTCTCTGGCCCTAGGATCCTCGGCGTGGGCATCCAGATCACTCCGAGCATCCTCAACGCCGACCTCGCCGACCTGGCTCGCGAGGTGGGCCGGATCGGCAGCGCCGACTGGGTGCACGTCGACGTGATGGACAACCACTTCGTGCCCAACCTGACCCTCGGCCTGCCCGTGGTCGAGTCGCTGCTGCGGTCTACCGAGCTCCCCGTCGATGCTCACCTGATGATCGACGACGCGGACCGCTGGGCCCCGGCGTACGCCGAGGCCGGTTGCGGGTCCGTCACCTTCCACGTCGAGGCCACCAAGGCTCCGGTGCGGCTGGCCCGCGAGATCCGGGCCCAGGGCGCCCGCGCCAGCATGGCGCTCAAGCCGGCCACCCCGATCGAGCCGTACGAGGACCTGCTCGCGGAGCTCGACATGCTGTTGATCATGACCGTCGAGCCCGGCTTCGGAGGCCAGAAGTTCCTCGACCTGTGCCTGCCCAAGATCCGCCGGGCGCGCGAGATGCTGAACCGCCACGGCGTCGAGACCTGGCTCCAGGTCGACGGTGGGGTCTCGTTGGAGACCATCGAGCGCTGCACCGAGGCCGGGGCCGACGTGTTCGTCGCCGGCTCCGCGGTCTACTCCGCCGACGACCCCGACGCGATGGTCGCCGAGCTGAGGGCCCGCGCCGAGGCCGTTGCCTCGAGCTGAGCCAGCCACAGCTCGCGTGTGATGACCACGTCGAGGGCGTGGTCGCCCCGGGCGCACACGGCCTCCCGCGGGCCCCGCAGGGTCGCCAGGCACAGTTGGACGGTCGAGTCGGGTAGCGGGAGGGCGCCGCTGGCCAGGGCGCGTCGCAGCAACCACGCCTCCTTCTGATCGGCCTCGGCGACCGCCGCCGCCGGCCCGACCGCCCCGAGCAGCACCGCCCCGACGAGTGCGGCCTAGGCTGAAGCCGTGAGTTCTCCCGTCTCCCCGCTCGACCCGTCGATCGCCCTCCGGCTCAAGCGCACCGCCGACGGGCTGGTGCCTGCGGTGGTCCAGCAGCACGACACCGGCGAGGTGCTGATGCTCGGCTGGATGGACGACGCGGCGCTGGCCCGGACGCTCACGTCCGGCCGGGCAACGTACTGGAGCCGTTCCCGCAACGAGTACTGGGTCAAGGGCGAGACCTCGGGACACCGCCAGTGGGTCAAGGAGGTCCGTCTCGACTGCGACGGCGACACCCTGCTGGTCAAGGTCGACCAGGAGGGCCCGGCCTGCCACACCGGTGCACGCACCTGCTTCGACGCGGACCTGCTGCTGACGTCCGAACTGCCGGGGGCCGACCGGTTGGGTCCTGATGCCTGAACCGCGGGTGCCTGAACCACGGCGCACCTTCGCCCCGGTGCTGCTCCTCGGGCTCGCCGCGGGGACACTCAGCGCGGTCGCCGGCACGAAGCCGTGGGCCCAGGTGACGGACAGCAACGCCGCGGGCTCGACGGCGGACTGGTCCATGTCGTTCGACGACGTCGGCCAGATGCCGGTGGCCGGGGCCCTGAGCCTGGTCGTGCTCGCCTCCTGGGGTGTCGTGCTGGTCACGCGTGGATGGGTCCGTCGGGCCGTCACGGTGCTCGGTGCGGCGGCGGCGCTCGGGGTGCTGCTGGCGGTCGTCATCGGCTACTCGTCCACCCAGGAGGATGTCGCCGACAGCGTCCGTCAGATCGGCGCCACCTCGGTCGAGGTGGCACCCACGGGCTGGTACTGGGCGGCGGTGGTCAGCTCCGTGCTGTCGCTGGTGGCGACCGTCCTCGCGGTCCGCTACGTGCGGTCCTGGCCCGCGATGGGCAGTCGGTACGACGCCCCCTCGGCGCGGCCGGCACCGACCGTCGACCTCGACGAGCCCGCCGACGGTGAGCTCTGGCGCGCCATCGACGAGGGTCACGACCCCACCGCCTGACCCGCGCCCCCTAGACTGTCCGCGACGTACCCCGCGCACGAGGAGCTCCTGCATGTCTGACAACCACGGCAACACTCCCGCAGCCTGGACCGCGGTCTTCGTGGCCCTGGCCGCCTTCGTGGTGGGTGGTCTGGCGCTGATGCTTTCCCCGGTGAGCTGGGTGATGTTCTACGTCGGCCTGGCGCTGCTTCCGGTCGCGCTGATCGTGTTCGCGGTGATGACGAAGATGGGGCTGGGCAACGCCCGCCACTGAGCCCCTCGTTGCCGCACCGGCCCGTTCGAGGACCGGTCGGCTGGCGGCGCCCCTGACCCTGGCGGCGACCGCGGGGCTGGGCGCGCTGGCGCTGCGCCTGCGCGACCCGCACGAGGCCGGCGCGTGGGGGCTCTGCCCGTTCCACGCCATCACCGGTGCCTGGTGCCCCGGCTGCGGCAGCCTGCGGGCGGTCAACGACCTCACCCACGGAGACCTGCTCGCCGCCGCCTCGTCGAACCTGGTCCTGGTCCTGGCGCTGCCCGTGCTGGTGCTCCTCTGGGTCGGCTGGGTGCGACGCTCGTGGACCGGGACACACCGCGTCTCGGCGGGACTGTCGACGCCCACGGTCTGGCTGCTGCTGGTTCCCATCCTGGTGTTCTCCGTGGTCCGGAACCTGCCGATCGGGTCTTGGCTGGCGCCCTGACTGACAGCCTCCCATCGCCCGGATGAGAGGCTTGGCCCACACCCGAGTGGGCCGAACCCGAACACTTCCCTGGAGGTCGCATGTCCGTGCTCGACGAGATCGTCGCCGGCGTGCGCGTCGACCTCGCGACGCGCGCGGCGCGGGCGCCGTACGACGAGGTGAAGGCGCTGGCCGCGGCCACCCCGCACCCGCGGGACCCGATGCCGAGGTTCCGGGCCCCCGGCACCAGCGTGATCGCGGAGGTGAAGCGCCGCAGCCCCAGCAAGGGGGTGCTCGCCGACATCCCCGACCCGGCCGAGCTGGCCGCCGCCTACGAGCGGGGTGGGGCCGCCGCGATCAGCGTGCTCACCGAGCAGCGCCGCTTCGGCGGCAGCCTGGCCGACCTGCGCACCGTACGGGCCGCGGTCGCGACGCCCCTGCTGCGCAAGGACTTCATGATCACCCCCTACCAGCTGCACGAGGCCCGCGCCGCCGGCGCCGACCTGGTGCTGCTGATCGTGGCGGCGCTCGACCAGCCGTTGCTGGAGAAGCTGTACGCCGACGCGCGCCGCCTCGGCCTGACGGTGCTGGTCGAGGTGCACGACGCGGAGGAGACCCGCCGGGCGGTCGACCTCGGTGCCGAGCTGATCGGCGTGAACGCGCGTGACCTCAAGACTCTCGACATCGACCCGGACAGCTTCGGCCGGCTCGCTCCGTTGATCCCGGACTCGGTCGTCCGCGTGGCGGAGAGCGGCATCAGCGGGCCCGAGGACGTGCTGCGCTACGCGGAGCAGGGTGCCAATGTCGTGCTGGTCGGTGAGGCGCTGGTCAAGGACGGCGACCCCGAGGCCGCCGTGCGGTCGATGAGAGGACTCGGCCAGTGAACGCAGTGATGGCAGTGAAGGTGGTGCAGTCATGACGACGTGGGACGCCGACGAGATCGGCTTCTTCGGTGACTTCGGCGGGCGCTTCATGCCCGAGGCTCTGGTTGCCGCGCTGGACGAGCTGACGGTCGCCTGGCAGGACGCGATGGCCGACCCCGGCTTCATCGAGGAGTTCGCGGCCATCCAGCGCGACTACGCCGGCATCCCCAGCCCCCTCTACGAGGCCAGCCGGCTCAGCGAAAAGGTCGGCGTCCGGATCCTGCTGAAGCGCGAGGACCTCAACCACACCGGCGCGCACAAGATCCGCAACGTGCTCGGCCAGGCGCTGCTCACCAAGCGGATGGGCAAGACCCGGGTCATCGCCGAGACCGGCGCCGGACAGCACGGTGTCGCCAGCGCCACCGCGGCGGCGTACTTCGGGCTCGACTGCACGGTCTACATGGGCTCCGTCGACACCCGGCGCCAGGCCCTCAACGTCGCCCGCATGCACCTCCTGGGCGCCAAGGTGGTGCCCGTCGACTCCGGCAGCGCCACGCTCAAGGACGCCATCAACGAGGCGCTGCGCGACTGGGTCGCCTCCGTCGACCACACGGCGTACCTCTTCGGCACCGCCGCCGGCCCGCACCCGTTCCCGAGCCTGGTCCGGGACTTCACCCGCGCCATCGGCGACGAGGCGCGCCAGCAGTGCCTCGACCGCTACGGCCGGCTCCCTGACGCGATCTCCGCGTGTGTCGGCGGCGGCTCCAACGCCATCGGCCTGTTCACCGCCTTCCTGGACGACGAGGACGTCGCGATCTACGGCTTCGAGCCCGGCGGCGAGGGCGTGGACACCCCGCGTCACGCGGCAACGATCCACGCCGGGGAGACCGGCGTCCTGCACGGCGCCCGCACCTACGTGCTCCAGGACGAGGACGGCCAGACCCTGGAGTCACACTCGATCTCGGCCGGGCTCGACTACCCCGGGGTCGGGCCTCAGCACGCGCACCTCTCGGCCACCGGCCGGGCGACGTACGAGCCGGTCACCGACAGCGAGGCGATGGACGCGATGGCGCTGCTGAGCCGGACCGAGGGGATCATCCCCGCGATCGAGTCCGCGCACGCCGTGGCCGGTGCGCTCCGGCTCGCGGACAAGCTCAGGGCCGACAAGGGCGCCGACGCGATCATGCTGATCAACCTCTCCGGGCGCGGGGACAAGGACATGGACACCGCGATCAGGTGGTTCGGCCTCGGTGACCCGGACGAGGTCACCGCCGACCCGGTCGGCGACCCGGACACCGACGACCGCGCCGACTCGCCGGGAGCCCCCGCATGAGCGTGACGCGAGCCTTCGACAAGGCGAAGGGTGAGGGTCGGGCCGCGCTGGTCGGTTACCTGCCCGCCGGCTACCCCGACGTGCCCGGCGGCATCGACGCGCTGACGACGATGGTCGACGCGGGCTGCGACGTCATCGAGGTCGGCCTGCCCTACAGCGACCCGGTGATGGACGGCCCCACCATCCAGGCCGCCGCGCAGGCGGCGCTCGAGGGCGGCGTGCGCACCGCGGACGTGCTGCGCACCGTCGAGGCCGTCGCCGCGACCGGCGTGCCGACCGTGATCATGACCTACTGGAACCCCGTCGAGCGGTACGGCGTCAGCCGGTTCGCGGCCGACCTGGCGAACGCCGGGGGAGCGGGCCTGATCACGCCGGACCTGACCCCGGACTCCGCGGCCGCGTGGATCGCCGCAGCCGACGAGCGCGACCTCGACAAGATCTTCCTGGTCGCTCCGTCCTCGACCGACGAGCGGATCGCGATGACCACGAAGGCCTGCCGCGGCTTCGTCTACGCCACCGCCGTGATGGGGGTGACCGG
>JBEVFC010000229.1:0-18844 GCA_040512455.1 Nocardioides sp. | reverse complement strand
CCGATCGGCCCGCCGAACGTCTGGCGCTCGCCGGCGTACTCCAGCGACATGTCCAGGCAGGCCTGGATGCAGCCGACCGCGAGCGCCGCGATGGCGACCCGGCCGTCGTCGAGCGTGGCGAGGAACTGGGCGTAGCCGCGGCCCCGCTCGCCGAGCAGGTTGGCCGCGGGCACGTGGCAATCCTCGAAGGACAGCGGGTGCGTGTCGGAGGCGTGCCAGCCGAGCTTGTCGTACGGCTTCTCGGCGGTGAAGCCGGGCGTGCCGGACGGGATGACCACCGTCGAGATCTCGGGCTTGCCACCCTCACGGGTGCCGGTCCGGGCGGTCACGGTCACGAGCGACGTGATCTCGGAGCCGGAGTTGGTGATGAACTGCTTGCTGCCGTTGACGATCCACTCGCCGTCGGCCAGTTCGGCCTTCGTGCGCGTGGCCCCCGCGTCGGAGCCGGCGCCCGGCTCGGTCAGGCCGAAGCCGGCCAGCGCGGTGCCGGCGACCAGGTCGGGCAGCCACTGCTGCTTCTGCTCCTCGGTGCCGTAGGTCAGGATCGGGTTGATGCCGAGGCCGACCGCGGCCTCCAGCGTGATGCCCATCGACTGGTCGACGCGACCGATCTCCTCGATCGCGACGCAGAGGCTGGTGAAGTCCCCGTCCTCGCCGGCGCCGCCGAACTCCTCGGGGGCGGTGAGGCCCATCAGGCCGAGCTGGCCCATCTTCTGGACCACGTCCACCGGGAAGTGGTGGTCGCGGTCCCACTGGGCGGCGTGCGGCGCGATCTCCTTCTCGGCGAAGTCGCGAACGCTGCGACGGAACTCCTCGTGCTCGCGGGACAGCTCGAACATCTTTTCCTCCATTACGCTGACGTCAACGTAAGGACGGTACGTCGCTTACGTAACGTCACCGCAAGCCCCGGAGGGCCGATGCCCGAGCAGGACCAGACCTGGACGATCCGCGACCTCGCCGCGGCGTACGACGTCACGCTGCGCACGATCCGGCACTACGAGGCGCTCGGCCTGCTCACCCCCGAGCGCCGCGGCACCACCCGGCTCTTCCACCAGCGCGACCGGATCCGGCTCGAGCTCGTGCTCCGCGGCCGACGGCTCGGGTTCTCCCTCGACGAGATCGCCCGGATCGTGAACATGTACGACGACCAACCGGGCGAGGCCGGCCAGCTGGAGTACCTCCTCGAGCAGATCCGGGTCCGCCGCGCGGAGCTGGCCCGGATGCGGGCCGACATCGACCAGACCGAGGCCGACCTCGACGTCGTGGAGGCGCGCTGCCGGGAGGACCTGGCCCGGCTGACCTGAGGGACTCAGCCGTGCGGCATCCGATGGCTACCGTGGGGCGCGTGACCACCAACGCGATCGAGATCTCCGGCCTGGTCAAGGAGTTCGGCCGGTTCCGCGCCCTCGACGGGCTCGACCTCACCGTCCGCACCGGCGAGGTTCACGGCTTCCTCGGCCCCAACGGCTCCGGCAAGTCCACCACCATCCGGGTGCTCCTCGGGCTGCTCCGCGCGACCGCCGGCGAGGCCAGACTGCTCGGCGGCGACCCGTGGCGCGACGCGACGTCGCTGCACCGGCGGCTCGCGTACGTGCCCGGCGACGTGAACCTCTGGCCGCAGCTCACCGGCGGCGAGGTCATCGACCTGCTCGGCCGGCTCCGCGGCGACCTCGACCCGACCCGGCGCGCCGAGCTGCTGGAGCGCTTCGAGCTCGACCCGACCAAGCGGGCCCGGACCTACTCCAAGGGCAACCGCCAGAAGGTGGCCCTGGTGGCCGCCCTGGCCTCGAGTGCCGAGCTGCTCGTCCTCGACGAGCCCACGTCCGGGCTGGACCCGCTGATGGAGGAGGTCTTCCAGGAGTGCATCCGGGAGATCCGCGCCGAGGGCCGGACGGTGCTGCTGTCCAGCCACATCCTCGCCGAGGTGGAGGCGCTCTGCGACCGGGTCAGCATCATCCGCAGCGGCCGCACGGTCCAGGTCGGCACCCTCGACGACCTGCGCCAGCTGACCCGCACCACCGTGATCGCCCGCACCGCCCGACCGACCGAGGGCCTCGACGAGCTTCCCGGCCTCGGGTCGCTGGAGCACCACGACGGCCGGGTCCGGTTCGACGTCGACCCCGAGCACCTCGGGGAGGCGATGGCGGTGCTCGGCCGGGCCGGGATCACCTCGCTGGTCAGCCACCCCCCGACCCTCGAGGAGCTCTTCCTCCGCGAGTACGGCGACCGGGTCGAGCGGCACCCCGAGGCGACCCCGTGACCCGCTTCGTCGGCACCGGCACCCTGGTCCGGCTGATCCTGCGCCGGGACCGCCGGCGGCTGCCGATCTGGTGGTTCGCCCAGGTCGGCCTGGTCGCCGTCTCCGCGATCAGCGTCCAGGGTCTCTACGACACCCCGCAGGCGCGGGCGACGTACGCCGCCACCGTCGGCACCAGCGGCGCCTCGATCGCGATGAGCGGCCCCGCAGTCGCCCTCGACACGATCGGCGGCATCACGGTCTTCGAGGTCACCTCGACGGCGATGATCGGGGTGGCGCTGATGGCGCTGTTCCTCGCGCTGCGGCACACCCGCACCGACGAGGAGGCCGGCCGGACCGAGCTGCTGCGCGCCGGGGTGATGGGCCGCCAGGCGGACCTGCTCGCCACCGGCCTGGTGGTCGGCGCGGCCTGCCTCGCCGTGGGGTTCGGCGTCACCCTGTCCTTCCTCGCCGCCGGCCTGCCCACCTCCGGCTCGCTCCTGTACGGCGTCTCGGTCGCGAGCGTGGGCCTCTCCTTCACCGGCGTCGGGCTGGTCGCGGCACAGGTGACCGAGCACGCCCGGGGCGCCGTCGGGATCGGTCTCGCCGTGCTGGGAGTGGCGTTCCTGCTCCGCGCGATCGGCGACGTCGCCGAGAACGCCCTCACCTGGGCCTCCCCCATCGGCTGGGCCCAGGCCACGAACGCCTTCGGCGACGAGCGCTGGTGGCCCGCGCTGCTGCCCCTGCTGCTCGGGGTCGGCCTCGCCGTCCTCGCCGGCTGGCTGACCACGCAGCGCGACATCGGCTCCGGCCTGGTCGCGCCGCGGCCGGGGCCGCCCGCGGCCTCACGGTGGCTGGCCGGCCCGGTCGGGCTGGCCGCCCGGCTCCAGCGGACCGCCCTGGTCGGCTGGGCGGCCGGGATGGTGGTCCTCGGCGCGGCCTTCGGCTCCCTGGGCGAGGACGTGCAGGGGATGATCGAGGGCAACCCGGAGCTCGAGAAGGTCTTCACCCAGTCCTCGGGAGGCGCCAGCATCGTCGACGCCTACTTCGGCACCGTGCTGATGATCGCGGCGCTGATCGCCACCGGCTTCACCGTCTCCTCGGTGACCCGGCTGCGCAGCGAGGAGACGTCGCTGCGGGTCGAGCCGCTGCTGGCCACGCCGCTGGGACGGGTCCGCTGGGCGAGCTCCTCGCTGGTCACCACGCTGCTCGGCACCGTCGTGGTGCTGGCGGCCACCGGCCTCGGCACCGGCCTCGCCTACGCGGCGGTCGCGCGGGACGCCGGGCAGGTGTGGTTCCTCACCGGCGCGACGCTGGCCTACCTGCCCGCCGCCCTCGTGCTCGGCGCTGTCGGCGTGGCGTTGTTCGGCTGGGCGCCGCGGGCGGGCGGGCTCGTCTGGGCCGCCCTCGCGGTGTGCGTGGTCATCGGCTGGCTCGGCGAGGTGCTGCAGCTGCCGGACGCGGTGGTCCGCCTGTCGCCGTACGACCGGACCCCGCAAGTGCCGCTGACCGGGCTCGACTGGACCCCGCTGCTGGTCCTCACCGCCGTCGCGGTCGCGCTCACCGCGGCCGGGTTCGCCGGGCTGCGGCGGCGCGACCTCGCAACGGGGTGAGACCTCAGCCGGTGAAGAGCGTCGACGCCTTGCGGATGGTTTCGACCAGCCCGTAGGCGAGCGGGATGCCCACCACGGCCCAGGCCACCACGATGCGTGCGGTCATGCCGTCACCTCCTCCTTCGACCTCTCCGGCTCGTGGAACCTCGCGTTGACGGGCCGGATCAGCAGGTTGGCGACGAACCCGACGCCCAGCACGACCACCATGGTCAGCAGCGCCGGACGGTACGCCGCCGCGGTCAGCTCACCGGGAGTGCCCTGGGCATCCAGGAACGCGTTGACGATGAGCGGCCCGGCGACGCCGGCGGCCGACCAGGCGGTCAGCAGCCGGCCGTGGATCGCACCGACCTGGTAGCTCCCGAACAGGTCGCGGAGGTACGCCGGCACGGTGGCGAAGCCGCCCCCGTAGAACGAGATGATCAGCGCGGCGAGCAGCACGAACAGGGCCGTCGCGATGGAGCCGCTGAGCGCCAGGAACAGGTAGAGCACCATGCCGCCCCCGAGGTAGAGCATGTAGATCGGCTTGCGGCCGACCACGTCGGAGGTCGAGGACCAGAGGAACCGGCCACCCATGTTGGCGATCGACAGCAGGCCCACGAAGCCGCCCGCGGCGGCCGCGGTGACGGAGGACGTGGAGCCCTCGCGGAAGAAGTCCTGGATCATCGGGGCGGCCTGCTCGAGGATGCCGATGCCCGCGGTCACGTTGCAGAACAGGACGACCCACAGCAGGTAGAACTGCGGGGTCCGGATCGCGTTGGCCGCGGAGACGCTGGCGGTGGTGACCATCGACTTCTCCGCCACCTGGCTGGGGTCCCAGCCCTCGGGCGTCCAGCCCTCGGCGGGCACCCGGATCGTGAAGGCGCCGAACATCATCACCGCGAAGTAGGCCACCGCCAGGGTCAGGAAGAGCTGCATGACGGCGTGGCCGTCGGCCACCGACGCGGGGTCGGCGGAGTCGTACGCCGAGTCGTAGAGGCTGAGCAGGCGGCCGCTCAGCGGGCTGGCCACCAGGGCACCGCCGCCGAAGCCCATGATCGCCATGCCGGTGGCCAGGCCCGGCCGGTCGGGGAACCACTTGATCAGCGTGGAGACAGGGGAGATGTAGCCGATCCCCAGGCCGATGCCGCCGATGCCGCCGTACCCGAGGTAGACGAGCCACAGCTGGCCGGTGGAGATGCCGAGCGCGGCGACCAGGAAGCCGGCGGCCCACAGCACCGCGGCGGCGAACATCGCGGCCCGGGGTCCGTTCCGGTCGACCCAGGTGCCGAACACCGCGGCCGAGAGCCCGAGCATCACGATCGCGATCGAGAAGATCACGCCGATCGCGGTCAGGGTGCTGTCGAAGTGGGCGACGAGCGCGGTCTTGTAGACGCTGGTCGCGTAGACCTGGCCGATGCAGAGATGGACGGCGAGCGCGGCGGGCGGGATCAGCCAGCGGCTGTAACCGGCCGGTGCGACCGTTCTCTCCCGAGCGAGGAACGAGGGGACCAAGGTGACCTCCGTGATAGGCGTCCGGCCTCTGTACCCGGCCGACCGCTCGGCATGCGGCAGCATGCTGGGGACCCCAGGAACGAGGAGCTGATCGTGATGGAACCTGCGAAGGTGGCCAGCGGGTCGGCGGCGAGGTGCGGCACGTGGTCCGCACCCGCCAGTTCCTGACCCCCGCCGCCGACCCCGGCCGGTTCCGCCGGAGCCGGGCGATACGCTGCCCCAGCGGACACGTGCGGACGACAGACCAGGAGCCAGGGTGACCGAGATCAAGCCGTTGCAGAAGGTGCTCGTCGCGAACCGCGGCGAGATCGCAGTCAGGGTGATCCGTGCCTGCCGCGACGCGGGGATCGGCAGCGTGGCGGTGTACGCCGACGCCGACCGCGACGCGCTCTTCGTCCGGCTCGCCGACGAGGCGCACGCCCTGAACGGCGCCACCCCGGCGGAGACGTACCTCGACATCGACAAGATCCTCGACGTCGCCAAGGCCTCCGGCGCCGACTCCGTGCACCCCGGCTACGGCTTCCTCGCCGAGAACGCCGGGTTCGCCCAGGCCGTGCTCGACGCCGGCCTGGTCTGGATCGGCCCGCCGCCCGAGGCCATCGAGAACCTCGGCGACAAGGTCAAGGCCCGCCACATCGCGGAGAAGGTCGGCGCCCCGCTCGCGCCCGGCACCAAGGACCCGCTCGACAACGCCGACGAGGCGGTCGCGTTCGCCGAGGAGTTCGGGCTGCCGATCGCGATCAAGGCCGCGTTCGGTGGCGGCGGTCGCGGCCTGAAGGTGGCCCGCGAGATGTCCGAGGTCGCCGACGCCTACGAGTCCGCGGTCCGCGAGGCGGTCACCGCGTTCGGCCGCGGCGAGTGCTTCGTGGAGAAGTTCCTCGACCGGCCACGCCACGTCGAGACCCAGTGCCTCGCCGACCAGCACGGCAACGTCGTGGTGATCTCCACCCGCGACTGCTCGCTGCAGCGCCGCCACCAGAAGCTGGTCGAGGAGGCGCCGGCACCGTTCCTCACCGAGGACCAGGTCACCCGCCTCTACGAGGCCTCCAAGGCGATCCTGCGCGAGGCGCACTACGTCGGCGCCGGCACCTGCGAGTTCCTGGTCGCCCGGGACGGCACCATCTCCTTCCTCGAGGTCAACACCCGACTCCAGGTCGAGCACTGCGTCTCCGAGGAGGTCACCGGCATCGACCTGGTCCGCGAGATGTTCCGGATCGCCGCCGGCGAGGAGCTCGGCTACGACGACCCCGAGATCCGCGGCCACTCCATCGAGTTCCGGATCAACGCCGAGGACGGCGGCCGCAACTTCATGCCCGCCCCTGGCACCCTGACCCGCTGGCACCCGCCGGCCGGCCCCGGCATCCGCCTCGACGGCGGCTACGACCAGGGCGAGACCGTGCCCGGCTCGTTCGACTCGCTGGTCGCCAAGCTGATCGTCACCGGCCGCGACCGGACCCAGGCCCTCGAGCGCTCCCGCCGGGCGCTGGCCGAGTTCGTGGTCGACGGGATGCCCACCGTGATCCCGTTCCACCAGGCCGTCGTCTCCGACCCCGCCTTCGTCGGTGAGGGCGACACGTTCTCCGTCTACACCACCTGGATCGAGACCGACTTCGACAACCAGATCGCGCCGTACGCCGGCGACACCGCCGAGGCCGACGAGCCCGCCGAGCGTCAGCGGGTCACCGTCGAGGTCGGCGGCAAGCGGCTCGAGGTCGTGCTGCCCGCCGGGCTGGGCGGCCCGGCCGCCGCCGGTGGAGGTGCCCAGAAGCCCAAGCGGGCCAAGGCCAAGAAGGCCGGCGGCGCCGCTTCCGGCGACGCCGTTGCCAGCCCGATGCAGGGCACCATCGTCAAGGTGGCCGTCACCGAAGGCGCCCAGGTCGAGGAGGGCGACGTCATCGTCGTGCTCGAGGCGATGAAGATGGAGCAGCCACTCAAGGCCCACAAGTCCGGCACCGTCACCGGCCTCCAGGCCGAGGTCGGCGCGACCGTCACCAACGGTGCGGTCATCTGCGAGCTCAAGGACTGACCTCGGCCCGACCGGAACCCGCCGACGTTCCCCGATCTGCTGCGCCGGCGCACGCGCGTGCACTACCTTGGCGCCGCGCGATCCGGGCCCCGCCAGCGGGTGCGGCGCGCCCGCTCCGGATCCGGTCCGGCACCCGCGACCACGACGGCGCCACCCGACACCAAATGTCTAGTGGCAGACTAGACATTGGATACTGTCCCACCATGCCTCTCGGACCCACCCCTCCCCTGACCCGCCGTGCCCTGATGGGAGGGCTGGCCGGAGCCGCCGTGCTCGGCCTCACCGTGGACCGCGGTGCCAGCGCGGACGCGCGCACCGGGCCCACCGCAGCGCGCTCGACGGGGTCGCGGCTCACGCGCTCTGCGGGGCTGACCGCGGCCCGCCCCAACATCCTGCTCGTGGTCGCCGACGACCTCGGTCGGGGCGAGGTGGGCGCGTACGGCCAGCAGGTGCTCCAGACCCCGGTCCTCGACGGTCTCGCCGCCGAGGGACTGCGCTTCAGCCAGGCCTACGCCGCGCCGACCTGTGCGCCGACCCGCTGCTCGCTGTTCACCGGCCTGCACAGCGGTCACGCACGCGTCCGGTCGAACATGTTCGGCCCCCAGGGCCTGCTGCCGGGTGACGTCACGGTCGCCGAGGTGCTGAGGCGGGCCGGCTACGCCACCGCGCTCGTCGGCAAGTGGGGCTTCGGTCCCGACCGCGCCGGCCAGCCCAGCCACCCCAACCGACAGGGCTTCGACCACTTCTTCGGATACCTCACGCACCAGCACGCCCACGACTACTGGCCGACGTACCTCTGGCGCAACGGTCACCGGGTCAGCTACCCCGAGAACAAGCACGCAGACAAGTCCTACGCGGGAGACCTCATCACCCGCGACGCGCTGCGGTTCCTCGACCGGGCCGACCCGGCGAAGCCGTTCTTCCTCGACGTCTCCTACACCACGCCGCACGCGCCCAACGAGATCCCCGACCCGGCGCCGTACGCCGACAGGACGTGGCCGAAGGGCGAACGCAACCACGCGGCACAGGTGACCTGGACCGACACGCAGGTCGGCCTGCTGCTCGCGCGGCTCGCGGAACGCGGGCTCGACCGGAACACGCTCGTCATGGTGATCAGCGACAACGGCCCGCACGGCGAGGGCGCCCACTACGGGCATGTCGGCAGCCACCTGCCGCACTCGGTGGGTTTCTTCGACAGCAACGGCACGCTGCAGGGCAAGAAGCGCTCGCTGCACGAGGGAGGGATCCGGATCCCGATGATCGCCCGGATCCCCGAGACGGTGCGGACCGCGGGCTCTCCCGCGCCCGGCACCGTCATCCGCACCCCGGTGGCGGTCTGGGACCTGCTGCCCACCTTCGCGCACCTGGCCGGCGCGCGAACCCCGCGCGGGCTCGACGGCATCTCGTTCACACCCACGCTGCGGGGCCTGCGCCAACGGCGCCACACCCACTTCTACTGGCAGCACCGCGACGAGCTTTTCGGGGAGGCCGTCCGGTTCGGGAACTGGAAGGCGATCCGCTACGACCGCGGCCGGGTCCGGCTGTACCGCCTCGACCGCGACGTCGGCGAGGTGCACGACGTCGCCCGCGCCCACCCGGCCGCGGTGCGGAGGGCGAAGAAGCTGTTCGCCAGCGCCGTCGCCTGAGCAACGGACGCCCCACCGCACGGCACCGAGCCGCGCCGTGGGCGCCGACACGTCCGCGCGTCGTCCCAATGTGGAGTAAGTCAATAAACATTATGTAGTCTGCGTGGCATGTCTCTCGGACCCACGCCTGCCCTGACCCGCCGCAGCCTGCTCGGAGGCCTCGGGGCCGCTGCGGTCCTCGGCCTCGCCGTCGACCGCGGCAGTCCGGCCGCCCCTGGAGGCGCCAGGACCTCGGGCCGTGGGCTCACCGACGCCGTGGCGTTCCAGACGTCCGCTGCTGCGGCGCCCCGGCCGAACATCCTGCTGGTGGTTGCCGACGACCTCGGACGCGGCGAGCTGGGCAGCTACGGCCAGAAGACGCTGCGCACCCCGGTCCTCGACGGCCTCTCGGCCGACGGACTGCGGTTCGACCAGGCGTACGCGACGCCGACCTGCGCGCCTACCCGGTTCTCGCTGTTCACGGGCCTGCACACCGGGCACGCCCGGGTGAAGGAGAACACCGAGGCCTGGAAGGGGTTGCGCGCCGACGACCTCACGCTGGGCAAGGTGCTCCGCCGCGCCGGCTACACCACCGCCCTGGTGGGCAAGTGGGGCCTCGGCCCCAACAAGGGGCACAGCCCCAGCCACCCCAACTCCCAGGGCTTCGACCACTTCTTCGGCTACCTCACCCAGCGGCACGCCCACGACTACTGGCCGACGTACCTGTGGCGCAACGGCCGGCGGGTGCGCTACCCGGAGAACACCCGCGCCGACAAGACCTTCTCCGGCGACCTCATCACCCGCGAGGCCCTCCGGTTCCTGGACCGGGTCGAGCCGGGAGAGCCGTTCTTCCTCGACGTCTCCTACACGACCCCGCACGCACCGAACGTGATCCCCGACGCCACGCCGTACACCCGCACCGGCTGGCCGCGCGGCGAGCGCAACCACGCCGCGCAGGTGACCTGGACCGACAAGCAGGTCGGGCTGCTGCTGTCCGGGCTCGCCGCGCGCGGGCTGAGCGACAACACCCTGGTCGTGGTGATCAGCGACAACGGCCCCCACGGAGCGGGCGCCCACTACGGGCACGTCGGAAGCCACCTGCCGCACTCCGTGCGGTTCTTCGACAGCAACGGCCCGCTGCGCGGGAAGAAGCGCTCGGTGCACGAGGGCGGCATCCGGATCCCGATGATCGTCCATGTCCCGCAGTCGGTGCGCACGCCGGGCTCCCCGGCACCCGGGACCGTGATCCGCACGCCGGTAGCGGTGTGGGACCTGCTGCCCACGTTCGCGGACCTGGCCGGCGGACGAACCCCACGGCGCATCGACGGCATCTCGTTCGCGCCGACCCTCCGGGGCGGCCGGCAGCAGCGGCACGACCACTTCTACTGGCAGTCCCGCGGCCGGCGGTTCGACGAAGCGGTCCGCTTCGGGAAGTGGAAGGCGATCCGCCACGACCGCGGCCGGGTCGAGCTCTACCGGATCGGCCGCGATCCCGGCGAGCGGCACGACATCGCCCGCCGCCATCCCGCGGTCGCCCGGAAGGCTGCCAGACTGATGCACCATGCAGTCTCCTGAGCAGTCCTCCTCGCCGGGGCACACCCCTTCCTGCTGCGCACCTTCGGGCGCGCTGCCGGTCGACCTCGTCTTCGGCGGGCCGACCGCCGGACCGGAGGTCCCGGAGCCGGTGGTGCCCGCCGGGGCACGCAACACCCGCGGGCAGGTCCGGATCCCCGGCGGCACGTTCTCCATGGGAGACGGGTTCGGCGAGGGCTACCCCGCCGACGGCGAGACGCCCACGCACCCGGTCACCCTGGCGCCGTACCTCCTCGACGCGACCGCGGTCACCAACGCCCAGTTCTCCACGTTCGTGAAAGCCACCGGGTACGTCACCGAGGCCGAGGAGATCGGCGTCTCCGCGGTCTTCCACCTCGCGGTGCGCGCCAACCGCGCCGACGTGGTGGGCAACGCCGCCGGGACCCCGTGGTGGCTGGCGGTCCAGGGCGCCGACTGGCGGCACCCCGCCGGCCCGCTCTCGGACGCCGGCGACCTCGCCAACCACCCCGTGGTGCACGTCTCGTGGCGCGACGCCCAGGCCTACTGCCGCTGGGCCGGCAAGCGGCTGCCGACCGAGGCGGAGTGGGAGCACGCCGCCCGCGGGGGGCTCGAGGGCGCCCGCTTCGCCTGGGGCGACGAGCTGACCCCGCGCGGCCGCTGGCAGTGCAACATCTGGCAGGGCGACTTCCCCCGCACCAACACCGTGGAGGACGGCCACCTCACCACCGCGCCGGTGCGGACCTTCGCGCCGAACGGTTACGGCCTCTTCAACACCGCCGGCAACGTGTGGGAGTGGTGTCAGGACCGCTTCTCGCCCACGGCGTACGCCGATCGCGCGGCCGCCGCGGGAGGCGCACCCGTGGTGGACCCGCTGGCCCCCGGGAGCGACGATCCCGGGCTGCGCGCGGGCGGCGACGTCGCCCGGGTGATGCGCGGCGGGTCCTACCTGTGCCACGACTCGTACTGCCACCGCTACCGGGTCGCCGCCCGGTCGTCGAACACCGCGGAGTCCGCGAGCGCCAACATCGGTTTCCGCTGCGCGAACGACCCCGGAGACTCGGCCCGTTAGCCAATAGGCTCCTTCCCATGTTCACCAAGGTGCTCGTGGCCAACCGCGGAGAGATCGCCGTCCGCGCCTTCCGGGCGGCGTACGAGATCGGCTGCCGGACCGTCGCCGTGTTCCCGCACGAGGACCGGGGCTCCGAGCACCGGCTCAAGGCGGACGAGGCCTACGAGATCGGCGAGCGCGGGCACCCGGTGCGGGCGTACCTCGACCCCGACGGCATCGTCGAGGTGGCGGTGCGCGCCGGCGCCGACGCGATCTACCCCGGCTACGGCTTCCTATCCGAGAACCCGGCACTCGCGGAGGCGTGCGCCAACGCGGGCATCACGTTCATCGGCCCCACCGCCGACGTGCTGACGCTGACCGGCAACAAGGCCCGGGCGATCGCCGCCGCCAAGGCGGCCGGCGTACCGACCCTGGAGAGCGTCGACCCCTCGACCGACACCGACGCGCTGATCGCAGCCGCGGAGGGGATGCGCTACCCGCTGTTCGTGAAGGCGGTCGCGGGTGGCGGCGGTCGCGGCATGCGCCGGGTCGACGAGGCCGGGCACCTCCGCGAGGCCATCGAGACCTGCATGCGCGAGGGCGACGCGGCGTTCGGCGACCCGACCGTCTTCATCGAGCAGGCGGTCGTCGAGCCGCGGCACATCGAGGTGCAGATCCTTGCCGACGGCGAGGGCAACGTCATCCACCTCTTCGAGCGTGACTGCTCGGTGCAGCGGCGGCACCAGAAGGTCGTCGAGATCGCCCCGGCACCGAACCTGCCCGCCGAGCTGCGCGACCGGATGTGTGCCGACGCGGTCCGGTTCGCGAAGGAGATCGGCTACCGCAACGCCGGCACCGTGGAGTTCCTGCTGGACCCGCACGGCCACTACGTCTTCATCGAGATGAACCCCCGCATCCAGGTCGAGCACACGGTGACCGAGGAGGTCACCGACGTCGACCTCGTGCAGTCGCAGATCCGGATCGCGGCCGGCGAGACGCTCGCCGACCTCGGACTCTCCCAGGACTCCGTGCAGCTGCGCGGCGCGGCCCTGCAGTGCCGGATCACCACCGAGGACCCCGCCAACGGGTTCCGGCCCGACACCGGCAAGATCACGACGTACCGCTCCCCCGGCGGGCCGGGCGTCCGCCTCGACGGCGGCACCACGTACACCGGCGCCGAGGTCTCCGCGCACTTCGACTCGATGCTGGCCAAGCTGACCTGCCGCGGCCGCACGTTCGACAAGGCCGTCGACCGGGCCCGGCGCGCGGTCGCGGAGTTCCGGATCCGTGGCGTGTCCACGAACATCCCGTTCCTGCAGGCGGTCCTCGACGACCCGGACTTCGTCGCCGGGCGGTTCACCACCGCGTTCATCGAGGACCACCCCCAGCTGCTCACCGCCCGGTCCAGCGCCGATCGCGGGACCAAGCTGCTGACCTACCTGGCCGACGTGACGGTCAACCAGCCGCACGGTCCGGCACCGACCCGGCTCGACCCGGCGCTGAAGCTGCCGACCCTCGACCTGTCCGTGCCCGCGCCCGACGGTTCGCGGCAGGAGCTGCTGCGGCTCGGGCCCGACGGGTTCGCCCGGGCGCTGCGCGAGCAGCAACGGGTCGCGGTCACCGACACCACGTTCCGCGACGCCCACCAGAGCCTGCTGGCCACCCGGGTCCGCACCCACGATCTGCTCGCGGTCGCCGGCCACGTGGCCCGGCTGACGCCGGAGCTGTGGTCGATCGAGGCGTGGGGCGGCGCGACGTACGACGTGGCGCTGCGGTTCCTGGCCGAGGACCCGTGGGAGCGGCTGGCCGCGCTGCGACAGGCGGCCCCGAACGTGTGCCTGCAGATGCTGCTGCGCGGACGCAACACCGTCGGCTACACGCCGTACCCGACCGAGGTCACCAACGCCTTCGTCGAGGAGGCCGCGGCCACCGGCATCGACGTGTTCCGGATCTTCGACGCGCTCAACGACGTCGAGCAGATGCGGCCCGCGATCGAGGCGGTGCGCCGCACCGGCAGCACCGTCGCCGAGGTGGCGCTCTGCTACACCGGCGACCTGTCGGACCCGGACGAGAAGCTGTACACGCTCGACTACTACCTGCGGCTGGCGTCCCGGATCGTCGACGCCGGCGCGCACGTGCTGGCGATCAAGGACATGGCCGGGCTGCTCCGGGCGCCCGCCGCCCGCACCCTCGTCACCGCGCTGCGCGCCGAGTTCGACCTGCCGGTGCACCTGCACACCCACGACACCCCCGGCGGTCAGCTGGCCACCCTGCTCGCGGCGATCGACGCCGGCGTGGACGCGGTCGACGCGGCCTCCGCGTCGATGGCCGGCACCACCTCGCAGCCGGCGCTGTCCGCACTGGTGGCGGCCACCGACCACTCCGAGCGGGAGACCGGCCTCTCGCTGGATGCGGTCTGCTCGCTGGAGCCGTACTGGGAGGCGACCCGGCGGGTCTACGCGCCGTTCGAGTCCGGGCTGGCCTCGCCGACCGGGCGGGTCTACACCCACGAGATCCCGGGCGGACAGCTCTCCAACCTGCGCCAGCAGGCGATCGCGCTCGGGCTCGGCGAGAAGTTCGAGCAGATCGAGGACATGTACGCCGCCGCCAACGACATCCTCGGCAACATCGTCAAGGTGACGCCCTCGTCCAAGGTGGTCGGCGACCTGGCCCTGCACCTGGTCGCGGTCGGCGCCGACCCGGTCGAGTTCGCCGAGTCCCCGGAGAAGTTCGACATCCCGGACTCGGTGATCGGGTTCCTCGGCGGCGAGCTGGGCGACCCGCCCGGTGGCTGGCCGGAGCCGTTCCGCACCCGGGCGCTCGAGGGGCGCACCGTCAGGCATGCGCAGGAGGAGCTGACCCCCGAGCAGCGGGAGGGCCTCGCGTCCGCCCGGCGCCGTACCCTCAACGAGCTGCTCTTCCCCGGTCCCACCGCGACGTTCCTGGAGTCGCGCGAGAAGTACGGCGACACCTCGGTGCTGCCGACCATCGACTACCTGTACGGCCTGCATGCCGGCGACGAGCACGTCATCGACCTCGAACCGGGCAAGACCGTGCTGTTCGGGCTGCAGGCGATCGGCCAACCGGACGAGCGCGGCTACCGCTCGGTGATGGCGCTGATCAACGGCCAGATCCGGCCGATCAGCATCCGCGACACCCACGTCGCCGCCGACGTGCCCGCCACCGAGAAGGCCGACCCGAAGGACCCGACCCAGGTGGCCGCGCCGTTCCAGGGGGTGGTGACGCTCAACGTCGCGCAGGGCGACGAGGTAGCCGCCGGCGACGTGGTGGCGACCATCGAGGCGATGAAGATGGAGGCCTCGATCACCGCCCCCCAGGCCGGCACCGTCTCCCGGGTCGCCCTCTCCGGCACCCAGTCCGTCGAGGGCGGCGACCTCATCCTCGTCCTCTGACCCGCCCGCCCCTTTCTGGATACTCGGGGTAGTCCGTGACGAAACCGCCCCGTCAGCGCCTGATTCGGGGCGGTTTCGTCACGGACTATCCCGGGTTTGCGGTGGGGTGGAGGGCGAGGCGGGGTCAGGCGAAGGTGAACCAGGTGGAGCGCAGCCCGAGGGCGGAGCGGAACGTGTCGCCGGTGACGCTGATGCTGGTGGCCTTGCCGGCCTTGGTGCCGACCAGCTTCAGCTGGGTGATCCGGCCCTTCCACTGGCCGTTGCCGTCGCGGGAGACGACCCTGACCGATTTCAGGTTGCCGACGCCGGGCCAGGCCCGCTCGATGCGCGCGACGTCGACCTTGAGAGACCAGTCGTGGACCGGGTTGCCCGACCAGCCGTCGTACGGGTCTGCCTTGGCGGGCAGGTAGCCGAACTGGTTCGCCGAGGTCCACCCGCCGCTGCTCGAGCCGAACTGCGTGAACGCCGGCGTGCCGTTCGACGTCAGGATCACCCGCGCCGTGGCGTCGATCGCGGCGTTGGAGAGGTCGTGCTCCGCGGAGTAGCCGCCGTACACCTGGCACGAGGCGGTGTCGCAGATCTGGTAGTGGTCCGCCCGCGGGTGCTGCATCTCGTACGCCGCGTACGTGCGCGCCGCGACCGCCTGGGCGCGCACCGCGTTGGGCCGCCAGGACGCGGGCATCTCCAGCGGCACGACGCCTCGGAGGTACGCGTCGACCTTGGTGGTGTTGACGGTGTCTCGGTCGGTGGAGCCCTTGCTGGGGCTGGCGGCCTTGAGGAAGCCTCGGTACTGCCGGCTGCTGCCGGCGAAGAACAGCGTCACCGGCTCGCCGCCGGCGTGGAAGGCGCCGTCGCCGCTGAGCGTCATCCAGCGGTGCCAGCGGTCCGTCTTGAAGTCGACCACGCTGCGGCCGCCGGACACCTCGAGCCGCCAGCGCGAGGCGTTGTTCTTGGGGAGCGCGTAGTCCTTGCCGCTGCCGGTGTCGCGCACCCGCAGGCCGGACCGCGGCGCGACGATGACGTCCCTCGTCGTGTCCGCGGAGATCAGCACCTTGACCCGGCCGGCCTTGGTGCCCCAGGACGTGCCCGGATAGTAGAACTTCAGGATCTCCCGCCAGGTCTTGCCCTCGCGCGCGGCGCCCTCGGCGCCGTACTGGGACATGCCGTGACCGTGGCCGTAGCCGTGCCCCTTGATGGTGATGGCGCCGGTGCCGGGCATCGCGTACGTCTGGTCGACGGTCTCGGCCTGCGCAGGCCCGGGCAGCGCCGGTACGACGCCCAGGAGGGCACCGAGGAGGAGCGCGGGTAGGGCCCGAGGCATGGGGACTCCGTGATCGATGAGGCGGCAGTGACGGGTGTGACCGAAAGATCAGATCATGCTCCGCGGGCCTGGTCTACCGAACCGGGTGAACTACAACCCTGTTGTTTCTCGCGCGTTGCTACCGTCACCCCATGGTGTGGTTCTTCCTGATCCTGCTGGTCGTGGCGGTCGGTGCGCTGGCGCTCACGCAGAGCCGTTCCAAGCAGCGCGCGGAGCTCGAGCGGCAGTCCGCGCTGCGCAAGCCGGCCAAGGTCGCCGAGGAGGACGTCACCCGGTTCGGCGAGGAGCTCCAGGAGCTGCACATCGACACGATGACCACGGAGCTCGACCCCGCGATGCGCCAGGACTACCAGCGCGCGCTGGACGCCTACGAGAACGCCAAGACCCTCCTCGCCGAGGCCACCGCTCCCGAGGACATCTCGGCGGTCACCAAGACGCTCGAGGACGGCCGCTACGCGCAGGCCTGCGTGCTGGCCAGGCAGGCGGGCGAGCCGCTCCCCCAGCGCCGTCCCCCCTGCTTCTTCAACCCCGCCCACGGGCCGGCCCAGACCGATATCGAGTGGGCGCCACCGGGCGGCGTACGACGTGAGGTGCCGGTCTGCCTCGCGGACGCCGAGCGCGTGGAGGCCGGCGCGGAGCCGGACACCCGGCAGGTGCGCGACGGCAACCGGATGGTCCCGTGGTACCAGGGCGGTCCGGCGTACGGCGCCTACGCCGACGGCTACTACGGCTCCTACGCCCTGAACGGGCTGTTCCCCGGCTTCCTGATCGGCTCCATGATGACCGGCTGGTGGGGCCCCGGCGTCGGGGGCGATGTCTCGGGCGACGGCGGTGGTGGTGAGGACTGGTCCGGCGGCGGCGACGGGGGTGGCGACGGCGGCGGCGGAGATGGCGGTGGCTTCGACGGGGGTGGCGGCGACGGTGGCGGCGACGGCGGCGGCGGTTGGTTCGGCGGTGACGGCGGTGGTGGTGACGGCGGCGGAGGCTTCGACTTCGGGGGCGGCGGCGACTTCGGTGGGGACTTCGGCGGCTTCTAGCCGGGGCTCGCAGGCATGCCGTTTGGTCCCCAACGGCAGGAAATCAGGGCACGGGGCTGCAGTTTGTGACCAATCGGCGCTCCCCTAGCCACCCAGGTGCTCACGCACCAGGAACTTCGGCACCACCATCGTCCAGGCGTCGGTGACCAGCTCGGTCATCTCCTCGACGTCGAGCGCGGCCATCCGCGCCACCACCCACTGGTAGCGCAGGTCCGAGGGTCCCGGCATCAGGAACTTCTCCGGCTCGCTCTCGACCAGCGCCTCGCGCTCCAGCCGGGGGAAGGCGAACCCCATCAGCGTCTCGTCACGCGAGAACGCCACGTAGACCAACGAGCCGACCCGGAACTTCACCCGGTCCCGGATCAGGTGCTCGGTGGTGCGGGGCAGCGTCAGCGCCACCCGGCGTACGTCCTCGACCTCGATCACCCGTTCAGGCTAGAACGCCCTGCCGACAGGTCGGGATGCCAGCTCAGACGTGGTGCGCCCGCCGCGCCGCCTCGGCGATCGACCCGCTCATCGAGGGGTACACCGTGAACGCCTGGGCCAGCTGGTCCGCGGTCAACGACTCCGCGACCGCGATCGCGACCGGGTGGATGAGCTCCGAGGCCCGGGGGCCGACGACCACGCCGCCCACCACGGTGCCGGTGCCCGGGCGGCAGAACAGCTTCACGAAGCCGTCGCGGACACCCTGCATCTTGGCCCGCGGGTTGCCCTTGAGCGGCAGCATGATGACCTCGGCGAGGATCTCGCCCTCGTCGACGGACTTCTGCGAGCAGCCGACGGTGGCGATCTCCGGGGCGGTGAAGACGTTGGAGGAGACCTTGCGCAGGTCCAGCGGCATGACCGCGTCACCGAGGAAGTGCCACATCGCGATCCGGCCCTGCATCGCGGCCACCGACGCGAGCATCAGCACGCCGGTGCAGTCGCCCGCCGCGTAGACGCCGCGGGCCGACGTGCGCGACACCCTGTCGACGACGACGAACCCACCCTCGTCGAGGGCCACGCCGGCCGTCTCGAGGCCGAGGTCACCGGTGTTCGGCACCGAGCCGAGCGCCAGGATGCAGTGCGATCCCTCGACGGTGCGCCCGTCGGTCAGGGTGACGGTCACGGTGTCACCGGAGCGGGACACCGACTCCATCCGGGCCTTGGAGAGCAGCTTCATGCCGCGCCGGATGGACACGTCCTCCAGCACCGTGGCCGCGTCGGCGTCCTCGCCGGGCAGCACCCGGTCGCGGGAGGAGACCAGGGTGACGTCGACGCCGAGCGCGAGGTACGCCGAGGCGAACTCGGCGCCGGTGACGCCCGAGCCGACCACGATCAGCTTCGAGGGCATCTCGGTGATGTCGTAGACCTGCTCCCAGGTCAGGATCCGCTCCCCGTCGGGCTGCGCGCTCGCGAGCACCCGGGGCGCGGCACCGGTGGCGAGGAGTACGGCGTCCGCCTCGAGCCGCTCCTCGGAGCCGTCCTCGAGGGTGGCGAC
>JBEVFC010000227.1:0-5546 GCA_040512455.1 Nocardioides sp. | reverse complement strand
TCGCGTCGATGATGCGCATGTTGGCCTGGTGGGGGACGAACACGTCGAGGTCGTCCACGGTGATGCCGGTGCGGTCGAGGGTGGCGTTCGCGATCTTGGCCATCTCGAACGACGCCCAGCGGAACACCGGGTTGCCCTGCATCATCAGGTGCGGCATCACCGGGTTCTCCATCTTGATCACGTCGCGCCAGTCCTCGCGCTGCCGGATCAGGTCGAACTGCTCGCCGTCGGAGCCCCAGACAACCGGGCCGATGCCGGGTTCGTCGGAGGGACCCACGACGACCGCGCCGGCACCGTCGGCGAAGATGAACGCGGTGCCGCGGTCCCCGACGTCGGTGAGGTCGGAGAGCTTCTCGACGCCGATGACCAGGACGTACTTCGAGCTGCCGCCACGCACCATGTCGGAGGCCAGGGCCATGCCGTGGCAGAAGCCGGCGCAGGCCGCGGAGATGTCGAAGGCCGCGGGCCGGTCGGTGCCGAGCTCGTGGGCGATCGCGGTCGCCACGGCCGGCGTCTGGAACATGTGGCTGACGGTGGCGACGACGATCGCGTCGATCTGCGCCACGTCGAGGCCGGCGCTGGCGATGGCCTTGCGGGAGGCCTCGACCGACATCATCTGGACGGTCTCGTGCTCGGCGGCCCAGCGTCGCTGCTTGATGCCGGAGCGCTGCTGGATCCACTCGTCGCTGGAGTCGATGGCGGCGATGATGTCGGCGTTGGGGATGATCCGGCTCGGGCGGTAGCTGCCGATGCCCAGGATGGTGGCGTTCGCGGGGCCGGCCGGGTTGGAGATCGTGGCCATCAGTGGGTGTCCTTCGGGTCGAGGCTGGGGGAGGGCTTGCCGTGCTTCTCCACGAAGGCGCGGGCGTCATCGAGCTGGTCGGGGGTCTTGAGCGCGAAGGTCTCGACACCCTTCATACCGCGCTTGGCAATACCGGTCAGGGTGCCGGCCGGTGGCAGCTCGAGGATCCCGGTGACGCCGAGGTCGATCATCGTCACCATGCACAGGTCCCAGCGGACCGGACGGCTGATCTGCGCGACGATCCGGGAGAGGACGTCGCCCCCCTCGGTCACCACCCGTCCGTCGGCGTTGCTGATCACCGGGGTGTGGGGGTCCTGCGGGGCCACGGACGCGGCCAGCGCCTCGACCCGGGCCACCGCGGGGGCCATGTGCTCGGTGTGGAAGGCGCCGGCCACGGACAGCGGGATCAGCCGGGCCTTGGCGGGCGGCTCCTCGGCGAACGCGGCCAGCTGCTCGATCGTGCCGGCGGCCACGATCTGGCCGGGCCCGTTGTCGTTGGCGGGGGTGAGGCCCTGCTTCTCGATCGCGGCGAGCACTTCGTCGCGGTCGCCGCCGAGGACAGCGGTCATGCTGGTGGGGGTGGCCGCGGCGGCCTCCGCCATCGCCTCGCCGCGCTCGCGGACGAGGCGGACCGCCTCTTCGGCGGTGAGGGCGCCGGACAGGCCGGCCGCGGTGAGCTCGCCCACGCTGTGGCCGGCGAGGGCGCCGACGGTGCGGAGGGCGTCCTCCGGAAGCAGCTCGAGGCCGGCCAGGAGGCCGGCGGCCACCAGCAGCGGCTGGGCGACCTTGGTGTCCCGGATCGCATCGGCGTCGGCCTCCGTCCCGTAGTGCGCGAGGTCGAGGCCGGCCACCTCGGACAGGCGTGCCAGGCGCGCGGCGGATGGCGCGTCCTCCAGCCAGGGCGAGAGGAAACCGGGCGTCTGAGCGCCTTGACCGGGAGCGACAATGACCAGCACGGGAACCACTCTGCCGTGTCGGGACCCCCCAGCGCGCGTTGAGCGCTGACGAAATAGTCGGGCGTTTCGTTGTCAGGTTCCTACAAAAATTGTGACTGCCCGGTAACACCGCCATCGGTCAGCCGGCCCAGTGCGAGCGCGATCTCGACGGTGAACGCGTCCCGCGGCCGGGTCGGGGTGAGCCCGGTGAGCTCGCCCGCCTGGCGCAGCCGGTAGCGGACGGTGTTGGCGTGCACGAAGAGCACCCGGGCCGCCCCCTCGATCGAGGCGCCGTGGCTGAAGTAGGCGTCGAGGGTCTCGATCAGGGTGCCCTTGGCCTGCAGCAGCGGCAGGTAGACCTCGAGGACCAGCTGCTGCCGGGCGTCCGGGTCCCCGGCCAGCGCCCGCTCGGGGAGCAGGTCGTCGGCGGCGACCGGACGCGGTGCCGACGGCCAGGCCTTCGCCACGCGCACGCCCGAGAGGGCGGAGGCCGCGGACCGGTGCGCCTCCGCCAGGTCGACCGCCGGTGGCCCGTGCACGACCGGCCCCTCGCCGAAGTGGTGCTGGATCGCGCTGGCCGCCCGCTCGGCGTCCTCCACCCGGCCGAGCACCACCACCATCTGGTCGCCCTGGGTGGCGCACAGCGCGTCGACGCCCGCCACCCGCGCCGACCGCCGTACGTCGTCGAACAGGGACGTCGAGGTCGGCGACGCCGGCGCCGCACCGAGTACGACGACGACCTCGCCGTGGCCGCCCCAGCCGAGCGCGCCGGCGCGGGAGAGCACGGTGGTGTCCGCGTCCGCCCGGAGCACCGAGTCGACGACCAGCGCCTCGAGCCGGGCGTCCCAGGCGCCGCGCACCTCAGCGGCCCGGGCGTACACCTCGGCGGTCGCGAACGCCAGCTCACGGCCGTAGCGCAGCAGCCCGTCGTGCACGGTCCGGGCGTACTGGTGCCCCAGCAGCGCGTCGATGTTCTCCTCGACCACGTCGATGGTCAGCCGGACCAGCTCGACGGTCTGCTGGAGGTTGATCACCCCGGCCAGCGCCCGCGGCGCGGCGCCGAACACCTGGGCGGCGATCGCCGAGTCGGCGTCGGTGGCCACGGTGCGGGAGTCGCCGTGGTCGCGGTACCAGGTGACGAAGCCCTGGATGCCGGCCTGGACGATCATCCCCACCCAGGAGCGGTCCTCGGCGGACAAATCGGTGAACCAGGCCTTGTCGGACTCCATCCGCGTCATGGCGGCGGTACTCAGGGTGCCGACCTCGCGGAGCAGCTGGTCGGAGGCCTCCTCGCGGAGCGCCGAGGGTGTGGACACCCTTCGAGGCTAGCGACACAGGCGCGCGTGTTGCCCAGAACCCAAGAATGCAAGGACTTTGTGCCCTATTTCCGGTGAACTTGTGATGGGATGCGGCAATGCCCCACGCCCCCCTCGACGTCGAGTACATCACCCTGCACGGGCACCGACGGGCATTTGTGCGGCTCGGCTCCGGGCCGGCCCTGCTCCTGCTGCACGGCCTCGGATGCGACCACACCACCTGGGAGCCCGTGATCCGCGAGCTGGCCCGCCGGCACACGGTCATCGCGCCCGACCTGCTCGGCCACGGACTCTCGGACAAGCCGCGTGCCGACTACAGCCTCGGCGGCTACGCCAACGGCATGCGTGACCTGCTCACCGTGCTCGGCATCGACTCCGTCACCGTCGTCGGCCACAGCTTCGGCGGGGGAGTGGCGATGCAGTTCGCCTACCAGTTCCCCGACCGCACCGACCGGATGATCCTGGTCGCCCCCGGCGGCCTCGGCCCCGACGTGTCGCCGGCCATCCGGGCGATCACCTCGCCCGGGTTCGAGCCCCTGATGCGGCTGCTGACGCTGCCCGGTCTCCGGCAGATCGGCGTCGCCGGTCTGCGGGCGCTGGCCGGCACCAACCTGCACGCCACCCGGGACCTCGACGAGGTCGCTGACATCTTCTCCTCGTTCCGCGACCGCAGCACCCTGGCCGCGCTCCGGCACGTCACCCGCGCCGTCGTCGACTTCAAGGGCCAGATCGTGACGATGACCGACCGCGCCTACCTCACCGAGGCGGTGCCGATGTGTGTGATCTGGGGCGAGGACGACGCCGTCATCCCGGCCAGCCACGCGCAGACCGCCGAGGCGCTGGCGCCGGGAGCCCGCGTCGAGCTGATCCCGAACGCCGGCCACTTCCCGCACAAGGACCACCCGCAGCGGTTCGTCAAGATCGTGTCGTCCTTCCTGCGCACCACCCAGCCGGCGGTCTACGACCGCGACCGGCTCCGCTCCCTGCTCGAGGCCGGCGGCGATGTCCCGGTCCAGCACGCCCCCGCCGGGCACGCACCCATCACCCCGCTCCGCACGCTGTCGGGCGCGTAGGGCTGCTGCTGGTTTCCCCGGCCAGCCGGGGAAACCGTTGGTTGATGGGCATTGCAGTGCCCATCAAGCGTAGGAAGTGCCCATCAGATGTGTCGGGATCCCCGGCCAGCCGGGGAAACCAGCAAACCCGAACTGCCCGCCGGGCGAAGACCCCGGGAGGAACGACCGAGGCCGCTGACCGGGTGGTGGTCAGCGGCCTCGGGAGATGCCGTACGGGGCGAGACGCCTAGGCGTCCCCGCCCTCCTGCTTGACGTCGGCCACCGCGGTCGGGTCGTCGATGCGGTACTTCTCGAACGCCTCGACGACCTTCTCCCGCGGGATCTGGCCGGCGTCGGCGAGCGCCTGCAGCGTCTGCACCACGACCGACTGCGCGTCGATGTGGAAGAAGCGGCGGGCGGCCGGGCGGGTGTCGGCGAAGCCGAAGCCGTCCGCACCGAGCACCCGGTAGTCGGCCGGGACCCAGCGGGCGATCTGGAGCGGCACCGCGCGCATGTAGTCGGAGACCGCGATGACCGGACCCTCGGCGCCCGCGAGCTTGTCGGAGACGTACGCCGTACGCGGCGTCTCGCCCGGGTGCAGCAGGTTCCACTCCTCGGCCGCGACGGCGTCACGGGCCAGCTCGTTCCACGAGGTGACCGACCAGGTGTCGGCGGCCACGCCCCATTCCTCGGCGAGCATGCGCTGCGCGTCGTTGATCCACGGGTAGCCGACACCGGAGGCGAGCAGCTGGACCCGAGGGCCGTCGTGCTCGGAGGTCGACATGTGGTGCAGGCCGCGCAGGATGCCCTCGGCGTCGACGTTCTCCGGCTCCTTGGGCTGCGAGACCGGCTCGTTGTAGACGGTGATGTAGAAGATCACGTCCTCCGCGTCGGCGCCGTACATCCGCTCCAGGCCGGAGCGCATGATGTGGCTGACCTCGAAGGCGAAGGCCGGGTCGTAGTGCACGACCGCCGGGTTGGTCGCCGCCAGCAGCGGCGAGTGGCCGTCGGCGTGCTGGAGGCCCTCACCGGTGAGCGTGGTGCGCCCCGCGGTGGCCCCGATCAGGAAGCCGCGTGCGAGCTGGTCGGCCATCGCCCAGATCGAGTCACCGGTCCGCTGGAACCCGAACATCGAGTAGAAGATGTAGAACGGGATCATGTGCTCGCCGTGCGTGGTGTACGCCGAGCCGGCGGCCGTCGCCGACGCCATCGCGCCGGCCTCGGAGATGCCCTCGTGGAGAATCTGGCCCTGCGGGGACTCCTTGTAGGCGAGCAGCAGCTTGCGGTCGACCGACTCGTACTGCTGGCCGCCCGGGTTGTAGACCTTGGCGGTCGGGAACATCGCGTCCATGCCGAACGTGCGGTACTCGTCCGGTGCGATCGGCACGATCCGCTTGCCGATCTCGGGGTCCTTCATCCAGTCCTTGAGGAGCCGGACGAC
>JBEVFC010000274.1:0-5511 GCA_040512455.1 Nocardioides sp. | reverse complement strand
AGACCGACCCCGCGACCGGAGACATCCACCTGCTCGCCGGGCCGCACTACCGCGGCATCCAGTTCCACGCCGAGTCGATCCTCACCGAGAACGGCTTCGACCTCCTCCACGGCCTGGTGCGCGACCTGCTGGTGCCCTGACCCGTTCGGGTCATTTCCGCACGATCTCGCGCGTTGTGGGCAACCAACGGCCCGCCAACCGCGTGAATAGGTCAGTACCGCGTCCATGAGGACCCGGGCCTGATGGAGGAAGCGTGCGTTCTCGGGGTGTCGTCCCGGCCCTGGTGGTCGCGGTGCTGCTGGCGCTGGTCGCCGGCACCGTCGTCGTGCTCGCCGCGCACGGCCGGGCCTCCGCCGGACACGGCGGCACGGTCGTCGTCGACCGCGGCACGGTGTCGGCGGCGCCGGCCGCCCCGGCCACCCGCGCCGGCCGACCACAACGGATCGGCGAGCGCCCGGTGCTGGCCCGCCCGCCGAGCATCGTGATGGTGCTGATGGACGACTTCTCCCTCGACCTCATCGACACGATGCGGTCCGCCGCGGCGATGCGACGCACCGGCGCGGACTACGCCAACGCGTTCGTCGTCGACTCGCTCTGCTGCGTCTCCCGCTCCAGCCTGCTCACCGGCCAGTACCCGCACCAGACCGGAGTGCTCACCAACACCGCGAACACCCCCAACCCGGTCGGCCCGGTCGGCGGCTGGGAGGCGTTCTCGGCGTACGGCAACGAGGCCCGCAGCTTCCCGGTGCGACTGCAGCGCCGCGGCTACACGACCGGCTTCGTCGGCAAGTTCCTCAACCAGTACGAGATCCACGACGGCGTCGTCCCGCCGGTCCCGCCGGGGTGGGACGACTGGCGGGTGCTGTTCGGTGCCGCCTACCAGGGCTGGGGGTTCCAGAGCACCCGGCTCGTCGACGGCCAGCTGCGGCTCGACGCGCACCCGCAGCCGTCGTCGTGGGTGAGCGACGCCGAGAAGGACGTCGCGTACGCCGGCACGGTCACCGGTGAGATGGCCCTCGACTTCATCCGCACCCACCGCGACGACGACGCTCCGTACTTCCTCGAGGTCGCGCCGTACGCACCGCACAGCCGGACCACGCCGACCCCGGCCTACGCCGGCGACCCGCTGTTCCCGCCGGCCTTCGGCGACCGCCCGGGCCACGGCAGCACGCACGGCGACTGCGGGCTGGTCCGCTGCGACCGGCTCGACCTCGACCGGCTGCCGGGGTTCGGCGACGACCAGGCCGACAACGCGCCGCGCTACGCGGACGGGAGCCTCGCCCCCCAGTGGCGGCCGGACGTGACCCTGTCCGCAGACAGTGCCCGGAAGGACCTGCGCGACCGCGCGCGGATGGTGCAGTCCATCGACCGCGCCGTCCAGCGGATCCTCGACGAGGTCGGGCCCGACACCTATGTGGTGCTCACCTCCGACAACGGCTTCCACCTCGGCCAGCACGGGCTCGGGCGCGGCAAGGGCACGCCGTACGACTCCGACGTGCACGTCCCGCTGCTGGTCACCGGCCCGGACGTCGTGCCGGGGACCCGCACCGAGGTGGTCAGCAACATCGACCTGGCCTCGACGTTCGAGGACCTGGCCGGGACAGCCTCACCGGGGTACCGCTCCGGGACGTCGATCGCGCCGACCTTCGCCGACCCGACCGTCGACCGCCGCGGCTACACGTTCCTCGAGCACACCTGGGCGCCGTCGCTCGGCTTCGACCCCGACCGCCCGTACTCCGGCGGCACCCTCGACCTGATCCCGTCCTACGTCGCGGTGCGCAGCCGGACGGGGCTGCTGGTGCGGGTCGACCTCGACCCGGACTGGGAGACCACCGACCTCGCCTGGGAGTTCTACTCCTACGCCGAGGCGCCGTACGAGCGCACCAACCGCGTCGCCGACCCGGTGTACGCCGCCGAGGTGTCCGTCCTGCGGAAGCGACTGGAGCGGTTCCTCGCCTGCCAGGACACCACCCGTGACGAGCCGGTCCGCGCCGGCTGCCGGGGGCTCACCCGCGGCTGAGACGCAGGGTGGGTCGGCTCAACCGACGCCGGGCATGATCCGCAGGTCACGCACCGCGCCACCGTCGAGCGCGGCGAGGGCCTCCTGGTACGCCGGGCTGTCGTGCGCGGCCCGGGCGGCCTCGACCGAGTCGAACTCGATGAGCACGGTGCGGGACTTCTCGCCCGCCTCGTACGTCTGCTCGGGGAGACCCCGGGCGACGAAGGTGCCGCCGGCGCTCCGGAGCGCCGGGCCGGCCAGCTCGGCGTACGCCGCGACCTTGGCCTCGTCACGGATCTCCCGGTAGATGCTGATCCAGTACGCAGTCATGACCTCATCCTGACCGAACCCGGGTGCCGACCGGTCACGCTGTCAGCCCGCGGACGTTTCGTCGTTGCCCCCGGCCAGCAAATAGTGTGGGGCACATGAAGGCCCTGCTGCTCGAGAACATCCATCCCGTCGCCGTCGAGCTCCTCGAGGAGCGCGGCTTCGAGGTCGAGCTGCGTCTCGGCTCCCTGTCCGAGGCCGAGCTGGTGCAGTCGCTGCAGGGCGTTGCCCTGCTCGGCATCCGCTCGAACACCCAGGTGACCCGCCGCGTCCTCGACGCCGCGTCCGACCTGGAGGCCGTCGGCTGCTTCTGCATCGGCACCAACCAGGTGGACCTCGCGGCGGCGGCCGAGCGGGGGGTGGCGGTCTTCAACGCGCCGTACTCCAACACCCGCAGCGTCGTGGAGCTCGTCATCGGCGAGATCGTGGCCCTGGCCCGTCGGCTCCCGGAGAAGATCCAGCGGATGCACGACGGGGTCTGGGACAAGTCGGCGCGCGGCAGCCACGAGGTGCGCGGCCGCACCCTGGGCATCGTGGGCTACGGCAACATCGGCACCCAGCTGTCGAACCTGGCCGAGTCGATGGGCATGCGGGTGGTCTTCTTCGACACCGCCGACCGGCCGGCGCACGGCAACGCCCGCCGGATGCGCTCGATGGAGGAGCTGCTCGCCATCTCCGACGTGGTCAGCCTGCACGTCGACGGCCGGCCCGGGAACGCCGGCTTCTTCGGTCCCGAGCAGTTCGCGGCGATGAAGCCGCGGGCGATGTTCATCAACGCCTCGCGCGGGATGGTCGTCGACGACGTCGCCCTGCGCGACCACATCCTGTCCGGGCACATCGCCGGCGCCGCCCTCGACGTGTTCCCGGTCGAGCCCAAGGCGCAGGGAGACACCTTCGAGTCGGTGCTCCGCGGTCTCGACAACGTGATCCTCACCCCGCACGTGGGCGGCTCCACCCAGGAGGCGCAGGAGGAGATCGGCTGGTTCGTCGCCGGCAAGCTCGCCGGCTTCGCCACCGAGGGCAGCACCGCCCTGTCGGTCAACCTCCCCGCCGTGGTGGTGCCGCGCCTGGAGTCCGGCCACCGGATGGGGTTCCTGCACGTCAACGTCCCCGGCGTGCTGGCCGAGGTCAACGCCCTGCTCGCGCAGGAGGGCGACAACGTGATCGGCCAGCACCTCGCGACCCGGGGCGAGCTGGGGTACGTCGTCACCGACGCCTCCAACCAGCTCTCCGAGGGCTCGCTGCAGCGACTGCGCTCCTCCGAGCACTGCCGCTGGGTCCGCACCTGGTAGCCCGTTCGGGGCGTTCCGCGCACGGGTGAACGGGACTAGCGTGAAAATCGGCCGTCTCGGTGAGCCCAGCCGAAGGAGTCGCGATGAGTGCGTCCCGTGCACCGGTGGAGCTGTTGAGGGACATCGACCTGTTCTCCGGTCTGTCCAAGCGCGATGCGAAGCGGCTGGTGGACAAGGCCAGCGAGGTCACCCACGTGAAGGGGAAACAGGTGGCCGCCGAGGGCGGAAGCGCGCAGGGGTTCCACCTGATCCTGTCGGGGCGGGCGACGGTGACCCACGGCTCCCGAACGCTGCGCACCCTGGGGCCGGGTGACTACTTCGGCGAGATCAGCATGATCGACGGCGGGCCCCGCTCCGCCACCGTCACCGTCGACGAGGAGATGCGCGCCCTGGCGATCGGCCACGGCGTGTTCGAGGCGCTCCTGGACGCGCAGCCCGAGTTCGCCAGGGGCCTGCTGAAGGGCCTCTGCTCACGGCTGCGCGAGGCCGAGGCGAGGGAGGACGGCATCGCCACGCCCTGACGATAGGTTGCCGGGGTGAGCCCCCAGCCGGACGTGGTGCCGCGGGTGGTGGTGGTCGACCACCACGACTCCTACAACTGGAACCTCGTGCACCTGCTGGCCTCCGTGACCGGCGAGCTGCCCGAGGTCGTCCAGCACGACGCCACCACCGTCGCGCACGTGCTGTCGTTCAGCCACGTGGTGCTCTCCCCGGGGCCCGGTCACCCGGCCGACCCGGCCGACTTCGCGGTCGGCACCGAGGTGCTGCGCACCGCGCGGGTCCCCGTGCTCGGCGTGTGCCTGGGCATGCAGGGCCTGGTCACGGCGTACGGCGGGCGGGTCGAGCGGGTGCCGCCGGCGCACGGGGACGTGGCCTCGGTGCGCCACGACGGCACCGGTCTGTTCGCCGGGATCCCGTCGCCGTACCCGGTGGTCCGCTACCACTCGCTGGCCGCCACCCGGGTGCCCGACGAGCTCGCGGTCACCGCCCGGTGCACCGGCGAGGACGGCCGCGAGGTGGTGATGGGGGTACGCCACACCAGCCGGCCGCTGCACGGTGTGCAGTTCCATCCCGAGTCGATCCTCAGCGAGCACGGCGCCCGCCTGGTGGCGAACTTCCTGGAGGGATCGTGACCGACCCGGTGCAGCGGTTCGTCGCGATGGCCGCCGAGCACGAGCGCTGCTTCTGGCTCGACGGCGGCGGCTCCCGGCCCTGGTCCGGCCGCAGGTCGCTGCTCGGCTGGCTCGACGAGGACGACGTGTCGCTGACGTACGACGCCGCCCGCGGCGAGGTGGTCCGTCATCGCGGCGGGCACCGCGAGGTGGTCGGCGACGACGTCTTCGCGGCGCTGGAGGCCGAGTCCGCGGGGGACGGCCCGGAGGTGCACTGGGTCGGCTACCTCGGGTACGCCAGCCGCCCGGACCTGCCGGCCCTGCGCGACCCGGCGGACCCGATGCCGACCGCGGTCTGGATGCGCACCACCCACGTGGACGTGATCGAGCACGACGAGCGGGTCGAGGAGCCGGTGACGACGACCCACGCCGGCGGGGTGGAGGTGCCCGAGGACTACGCGGCGGCGTTCGCCGACGTGCAGGAGCACCTCCGGGCCGGCAACTCCTACGAGGTGAACCTGACCCACCGGCTCACCGTGCACAGCGACCTCGACCCGGTCGCGGCGTACCTCCGGCTCCGCGACCTCAACCCCGCGCCGTACGCCGGGTTCCTCCAGCACCGCGGTCGGTGGCTGCTCAGCTCCTCCCCGGAGCGCTACGCGACCATCGACCGGCAGCGACGGATCGAGACCAAGCCGATCAAGGGCACCACGCCGCGCGGTGAGACCCCCGTGGAGGACGCCCGGCTGCGCGAGCTGCTGGCCACCGACCCGAAGTTCCG
>JBEVFC010000215.1:0-17220 GCA_040512455.1 Nocardioides sp. | reverse complement strand
CCGGTCAGCCCGGGCATCTGCACGTCGAGGAAGATCGCGTCGACCTCGAGGTCCTGGAGCAGCCGGAGCGCCTCGGTGGCGGAGTCGCAGGTGAGCACCTCGTGCACCCGCGGGTCCCGGGACAGCAGCCAGGACAGCTCGTCGAGGGCCGGCCGCTCGTCGTCGATGACGAGGACCTTCAGCGCGGTGCTCATGGCGCGGTGGCGTTCATGCGTGCACTCCGGGGGCGAACTTGGGCACGCGCACGATGACCTTCGTGCCCGCGCCGGGGGCGGTCTCGACGACGAGCCCGAACTCGTCGCCGTAGGTGGTGCGCAGCCGCGCGTCGACGTTGCCGAGCCCCACCGAGTCGAGGGCGGCGTCGCCGGCGAGCGCCCGGCGTACCTTCTCCGGGTCCTCGCCGACCCCGTCGTCCTCCACCTCGATGACGCAGGACTGGTCGAGGTCGCGGGCGACGATCGTGATCCGGCCGTTGCCCTGCCCGGCCAGCCCGTGGCGTACGGCGTTCTCGACCAGCGGCTGGATGCAGAGGAAGGGTACGGCGACCGGGAGCACCTCGGGGGCGATCCGCAGGGTCACCCCCAGCCGGTCCCCGAAGCGGGCCTGCTCGAGCAGCAGGTAGCGCTCGACCGAGCGGAGCTCCTCGGCCAGCGTGGTGAAGTCGCCGTGCCGCCGGAACGAGTAGCGGGTGAAGTCCGCGAACTCCAGCAGCAGGTCGCGGGCCCGGTCGGGGTCGGTGCGCACGAACGACGCGATCGCGCCGAGGGAGTTGTAGAT
The DNA here is from genome assembly GCA_040512455.1 of Nocardioides sp. Taxonomy (GTDB): domain Bacteria; phylum Actinomycetota; class Actinomycetes; order Propionibacteriales; family Nocardioidaceae; genus Nocardioides. The sequence continues at coordinate 16,443 of JBEVFC010000215.1, read as the reverse complement.
GAAGTGCGGGCTGATCTGGGCCCGCAGCGCGCGCACCTCGGCCTCCATGAGCCGGGTGCGGGAGGCGTCGAGCTCGGCCAGCTCGAGCTGTCCCGAGACCCACTGGGCGACCTCGTCGGCGGCGCGGACCAGCCCGGCGGTGACGCCCTCGGTGAAGACCTGAAGGGTGCCGACGATGCGGTCGTCGACGACCAGAGGGCTGACCACCGCGTTGCGGACCGGACAACTGGCGGTCAGGCAGGACAGCTCGTGGCGGGCGGCGACCCGCGTGACGCCGCCGTCGACCGTGGTGGCGGCGAGGGCCGACGTCTGGCCTCCATGGTGGCGCCCGAGACCGTCCCAGGCCAGCAGCCCGGCGGTGTCGGTGAGCGCGACCGCGGGGGAGCCGAGCAGCTGGCGCAGGTGCTTGATGCTGCGCTCGGCGCTGTCGGTGGTCAGCCCCTCGCGCAGCGCGGGCGAGGCGAGCGACGCGGTGTGCAGGGTGCGGAACGTGGCGCGGTCCGCCTCGGTGCCGAGGTGCGTACGACGCCGCAGCAGCCGCATCGGGTCAGCGGAAGTCAATGAGGAGGAGGTCGGAGTCCGAGCCGTCCTGCACGACCGGGTCGACGGCGGCGTTCATCGGCACGGTCCGCTCGGGGTCCTCGTCCCCGTCGGCCGCCTTGGTGCCCGTCGCCGCGGCCGGCGGCTCGTCGAGCGCGCGGGGTGCCGCCCAGGCGGCCTCGACGACGGTGGCCTTGAAGCAGCGGCTCACCCAGGGCATCTGCATGCCGTCGGCGCCGCGGCCGTAGTCGGCGTACAGCGCCATCGCGTCGGCCAGCCTGCGTTCGCGGTCGTCGTGCGCGCGGTCGGCGAGCTCGGAGCGGACCATCTTCTCGAGCGAGGCGGTGTTGACGATCTCCCACCACTTCCATGACTGCTCGCTGACGAAGCCGAAGAGCCCGGAGGTGACCAGGTCGGCGGTGGGGTCGTCGCCGGCGACCTCGGTGCCGAGGGTCCGGTCGAGCTTGCGGGCCCAGGGGATGCGCTGGTCGCGGTCGTGGCAGACCAGGGCGAGCTGGCCTCCGGGGCGGAGCACCCGGGCCACGTCCTGGAGGTCCTTGGGCAGGCTGCGGGCGGCGATCACCAGGTCGACCGATCGGTCCGGCTGGGGCAGCCGGTCGGGGCGACCGGGCGGGCAGGTCACCTCGTGGCCGGCGGCCTCCAGGGCGGCCGCGATCTCACCGCTGCCGAGCACCACCACGGTCCGCGGCGTCGGTCCCGCGAGCCAGGCCACCGCGTCCGCGGGGAACGCGGGCCGGTCCTGCGGGGCGCGCGGCGTGTCCATTGCCCCGAGGCTACCCCGTGGGGGCCACGGATCGGCGGCCATCCTCGCGTGCCATCCTTCCGTGCCATGAGCACTGTCTCCGGCCCCGACCCGCTGGGCGGCCTGGCCGCGCTGGAGGGCCTGCCCTCGGCGTACGCCGCGGCACGCGACGGCGTGGACGCGCTGCTGCGGGACCGGGGACTCCGCCAGACCACCCCCGGCCAGACCGGGGAGTCCCTGCTCCGCGGAGCCTGGGCGTCCGCGGTGCTGGAGGGGTCGGCGTCGACGCTCGAGGAGGTCCGTGAGGACGGCGGCGACGAGACGGCCGCGGCCGCGGTCCGGGTCTCGACCGAGCTGCTGGCCCTGGTGCCCGTGGTGTCCCGGTCGCCGCTGCAGGCGTTCGCCCGGCTGCACGCGCTGGCCGCCTCGGGGACGCTGCCCGACGAGCGGCTCGGGCGCCCCCGCTCCGGTGAGGCCGCCGACCGGCTCCGGCAGCTGTCCGCGCGACTCGTCGCGCCGACAGCCGCGCCCGCGATGCTGGTCGCCGCGGTGGTGCACGGCGAGCTGGCCACCGCCGCGCCGTTCGCCTCCCACAACGGGATCGTGGCCCGCGCCGCCGAACGGCTGGTGCTGGTGGCCCGCGGCGTCGACGAGAAGTCGCTGCTGGTGCCCGAGGAGGGACACCGCCGGCTGCGCGCGGAGTACGAGTCGAACCTGCGGGCGTACGCCGCGGCCGGCGGCACCAGTGGTGTGCACGCGTGGCTTCTCTACTGCCCTGAGGCGTACACGCTGGGGGCCGAGGCGAGCCCGGTGCGCGGCTGACCGAGTCGTGTGCTGGTTTCACTAGGTACCTAGTGAAACCAGCGCTTACCACACGAAGTATCGCGAGGTAAGTGCAAGAAACGTGTGGTCAGGCGTCCTGCAACCAGCCCCTGGCAGGCTGCGAGCCCGCCGCTGACGTGTCAGCCCCCGGCACATGCGAGCGGCACCCGTCTTCCCGAAGGAAATCGGATGCCGCCGCTGACACGCAAACCTGTCGGCTACCAGGCTGCATTCGCTCCAACTGCTGCCCCGGGAGTATCCCGATGACAAGCGCCCTGTAGGAAGGGTAGATCGATGCGTGGGTACCCGGTTCACGTGCGGGTCTTGAGTTGTTGCCTTCGTTTCTACGCCGCTTCCCTGAGCACTTCAAGGGTTGACTTCGGGATCGGGTCATGGGTCCCGCGGTACGCGGGCCAAAAGGCCGTCAGGAACTAGACGGCTTGTCCACGCTTCCGGATGTTGACCAGGATCGCGCCGCCGACGACCACCACGCCGCCCACCGCGAGCGCGGCCAGGGTGGGCTTGGCGGTGGGGAAACGCATCCGGCTGCCGAGCGTGACCGGCTTGGCGAAGACGAGGATCGGCCAGCCCTTGCCGGTGGCCACCCGGCGCAGCTCCTTGTCCGGGTTGACCGCGTGCGGGTGCCCGACGACCTCGAGCATCGGCAGGTCCGTGATCGAGTCGCTGTAGGCGTAGCAGCGGGACAGGTCGTAGCCGTCCCTGGCCGCCAGCTCGAGGATCGCCTCGGCCTTGGCCGCGGAGTAGGCGTAGTAGTCGATCTCGCCGGTGTACTTGCCGTCGACGACCTCCATCCGGGTGGCGATCACCCGGTCGGCGCCGAGCATCTCGCCGATCGGCGCGACCACCTCGGACCCGGACGTGGACACGATGATCACGTCCCGGCCGGCGAGGTGGTGCTCCTCGATCAGGCTCACAGCCTCGTCGTAGACGATCGGGTCCACGACGTTGTGCAGGGTGTCGGCCACGATCTCCTTGACCGTCGCCACGTCCCAGCCGGCGCACAGCTGTGACATGAACGCGCGCATCTTCTCCATCTGGTCGTGGTCCGCGCCGCCGACGAGATAGACGAACTGCGCGTACGCGCTGCGCAGCACCGCGCGGCGCGAGATCAGGCCGCCGGCCTGGAACGGCTTGCTGAACGCCAGGGTGCTCGACTTGGCGATGATCGTCTTGTCGAGGTCGAAGAACGCCGCGGTCCGGAAGCCGCGTCGCTGCACGCCGACCGGTCCGCTCTCGGACACCGGGGGCGCAGCCATGGGCACATCCTAGGTTGGCGTGGCCCTCCCGACCCGCTGCGACCCGGTATTCGTGCACAGGCGTACGCCGCGCGGACGCCGTCCACAGGCCGCGCCGCGCGCCGCGCCGTACGTCGTCGCCGGCGGGCAGATTCGCCGCATGACCTCGCCGTTGATCATCACCCGTGACGAGACCCTGCTCGACGAGCTGCTCCGGCTGACCGCGGCCGCCGGGGTGACCCCGGAGGTGGCACCCGACCCGGGCGGTGCGCTGCGCAGCTGGTCCGCGGCACCCGTGGTCCTGGTCGGCGTCGACGTGGCTGCCGAGCTCGCCGACCTGGGGCCACCGCGCCGCGTGTCCGTGCACTTCGTCGGCTGGGGGCGGGTGCCCGACCAGGTCTTCAAGGCCGCGGTCCGGGTCGGTGCGGAGAACGTCGCCGAGCTGCCGCGCTCCGACTCCTGGCTCCTGGAGCTGCTGGCCGATGCCGGTGACCGAGCGGCCCGCGACGGGGTCACCGTGGGGGTGGTGGGTGGTTCCGGGGGGAGTGGCGCCACCACCCTCGCCTGTGCGCTGGCGCTGGTGGGCGCCCAGGCGGGCCCGACCTGCCTGATCGACACCGACCCCCGCGGGCCCGGGGTGGATCAGGTGCTCGGCTTCGACCGGATCGACGGGGTCCGGTGGGACGCCCTGCAGCAGACGACCGGTCGGCTGAGTGCCCGGGCGCTGCACGACGCGCTGCCGCGGCGCGGGGACCTGGGCGTCCTCACCTGGTCCGCGGGTCCGCAGGGGTCGCTCCAGGCGTTCGCAGCCCGGGAGGCGATGTCCGCCGCGGCGCGGGGGCACGACCTGGTGGTGCTCGACCTGGCCCGCTCCGGCGGACCGGTCGTGCAGGAGCTGATGGCCCGGTGCCACCACCTGGTGGTGACGGCCCGGGCCGGCATCCCGGGCTACGCCTCCGCCGCGCGGATGGTGGCCGAGGTGGCGTCGTCGGGGCCGGTCGGCGTGGTGGTGCGCGGTTCCGGGGTCGATGTGGACGAGGCGGCCGGGGTGCTGGGGGCGCCGGTGCTCGCCGCGATGGCCGACCAGCGGGGGCTGGACGAGGCCGTCGACCTCGGGCTGGGGCCGTTGCGGTCACGCCGCAGCTCCCTCGGTCGCGCTGCGGAGCAGGTGCTGGCGGCGCTCACGGACGGCGGCCGGGCGCGGGCGCTGGGCGGATCGGCGGCATGAGCGATGCGCTGCCCGTGGGGCTGCTCGAGGACGTCCGCGACCGCCTGGCGGCGCGCGGCCACGCGTGCACCCCGCAGCACGTCGCGACCGCGTTGCGGGCCAGCGGGCGGCCGGTCGGCGACGCCACGGTGCTCGCCGTCCACGAGGCCCTGCGCCGGGAGGTGGTGGGTGCGGGCGTGCTCGATCCGCTTCTCCGGGAGCCGGGTGTGACGGACGTGCTGGTGAACGGTCCCGACGAGGTGTGGTTCGACCGGGGCCGCGGTCTGGAGAGGTCGGCGGTCCGGTTCCGCGATGAGGAAGCGGTGCGGTCCCTGGCCCAGCGGCTGGTCGCCGCCGGTGGCCGGCGGCTCGACGATGCCAGTCCGTGCGCCGACGTACGCCTGGCCGACGGCACCCGCTGCCACGCCGTGCTGGCTCCGGTGGCCCGCCCGGGCACGCTGGTGTCGTTGCGGGTGCCGCACCGAGCCGGCCTGTCCCTGGCCGACCTGGCCGCACGCGGTGCGCTGACGCCGTCCGGGTTGGCGCTGGTCCGGCGGATCGTGGCCGCGGACCTGGCCTTCCTCGTCTCGGGCGGCACCGGGTCGGGCAAGACGACGCTGCTGGCCGCGATGCTCGGAGACGTCGACCCCGAGCAGCGGCTGGTTCTGGTGGAGGACGCCAGCGAGCTGCGGCCGCGGCACCCGCACGTCGTGGGTCTCGAGGCCCGCCCCGCCAACATCGAGGGTGCCGGCGCCATCGTCCTCCGCGACCTGGTCCGGCAGGCGCTGCGCATGCGTCCCGACCGGTTGGTGGTCGGGGAGGTCCGCGGCGCCGAGGTCGTCGACCTGCTCGCGGCGCTCAACACCGGGCACGAAGGGGGCTGCGGCACGGTGCACGCGAACGCCGCGGCCGACGTGCCCGCCCGGGTCGAGGCGCTGGCGCTGAGTGCCGGACTGGGCCGGGAGGCCGCGCACAGCCAGTTCGCCTCCGCGATCGAGGCGGTGCTGCACCTCACCCGGGGGCGCGACGGCCGGCGGCGGCTCAGCGAGGTCGCGGTGCCGTTCCGCGAGGCGTCCGGACTCGTCACGATGGGCTCGGCGGTCACGTTCGACGCCGAGGGCCGTCCGGTCGAGGGCCCGGGCGCGGCCCGGCTGGCCGAGCGCCTGGGCGAGTCGCCGGTCGGGGAGGCGGGGTGACCGAGCTGGGGGCGGTGGCGGCCGCGGTGCTGGCCGGGTCGGGGGCGGGGTTGCTGGTGCCGGCCCGCCCGGCCCGGAACCCGGTCGGGGGCTGGCCGTGGCTCGCGCTGGCCCTGGCCGGCGCCGCGCTGGTGGTGGCGGTGCTGCGCCCCGACCGGGTGGTGCCGGCCCTGGTGCTGGCCGCCGCCGCCGGCGGGTTGCTGTGGCTGCGCGGCCGGCGCCGGGCGGCCGTCGGGGCCCGAGCCCGGGCGGCGAGGGTGCAGGAGGCCTGCGAGGTGATGGCGGGGGAGCTCGCCGCCGGTCTGCCGCCCGGCCGGGTGCTCGCGGCCGCGGCCACGGTGTGCCCGGAGCTCACCGGCGTGGTCGCCGCGCACCGGCTGGGGGGATCGGTCCCGGAGTCGCTCCGCGCCGCCGCCGTGGAGCCGGGCGCCGGCGACCTGGTCCTGGTGGCGGCGGCCTGGCAGGTCGCGCACCGCAGCGGCGCCGGGTTGGCCGAGGCGCTCGGAGGCGTCTCGGGGGCGCTGCGCGAGCGGCAGTCGCTGCGCCGGATGGTCGCCTCCGAGCTCGCCTCGGCCCGGGCCACGGCGCGCCTGATGGTCGCGCTCCCGGCGCTCACCCTGCTGATGGGCTCGGGCATCGGCGGCGATCCGCTCGGGTTCCTGGTCGGCACGCCCGGGGGCTGGGCATGCCTCGCCGGCGGGCTCGCGCTCGAGTTGGCCGGACTGGGCTGGATCGAGGCGATCGCGCGGGCCGTCGAGGAGCGCGCGGCATGATAGGGCCGGGCCCGACCGGCGTGCTGCTCGCGGCCGGTCTCGCCGCCCTGGCCGCGCTGTTGGCGGTGCCGTACCCGCCGCGGCCGCGGGTGACGGTGCCGTACGCCGGCCCACCGCGCGGGGACCTGCTGGTCCGGCACCGCCTGCTCTGGAGCCTCGCGGCAGCAGCCGGGGGCGCGACGATCGTCGGCGGGGCGGTGGGCTGGCTGCTGGCGGCGGCCGGGTTCGTGACGGTGTGGACGGTAGTGGGTCGGGCCGAGCCCCGGGACGTACGCCGCGACCGCGAGCTGGCCCGCCGGCAGCTGCCGCACGTGGTGCTGCTGCTGGCGGCCGTCCTCCGGGGCGGAGGATCGGTGGTCCAGGCACTCGGTCAGGTCGGCATCGCTCTCCCGGGTCCGGCGACCGCGGCGCTCCGGCTGGCCGAGGGGCGGCTGCGGGTGGGCGCGCCCGCGGGGGACGTCTGGGCCGACCTCGCCGGCGACCCGGCGCTCGGCCCCCTCGGTCGCGCGCTGGCCCGGAGCGAGTCCTCGGGCGCCTCGGTCGCCGACACGGTGGCCCGCCTGTCGGAGGACCTCGGCCGCCGCCATCGGGCCGAGGTCGAGGACCTGGCCCGCTCGGTCGGTGTGCAGGCGGCGCTGCCGCTGGGGGTGTGCCTGCTGCCGGCCTTCCTGCTGGTCGGCATCGTCCCCGTCGTGGTGGCCTCCCTGGCGGCCCTCGGCTGGTGAGTGGCGAGAGGCCGGCCGGGAGTGCCCGGACGACCCGGTCTTCGTGCACAGGCCGGCGCCACGGACGGGCCATCCACAGGCGGCCGCCGAACCCAGCCACCCCGCGGGTCGTCGGGACGAGGCTGGAACGCGACCGGCCGCGACCGCGGCCGCGACCCAGGGCCGGGAACGGCCCGGACGAGGAGGCGAGATGCGTGAGAGGGACGAGGCCGGCATCACCACGGCGGAGTACGCCGTCGGCACGGCGGCCGGTGCGGGGCTGGCGGGGGTTCTCTACCAGCTGGTGACCGGCGGGTTCGGCGACGCGATGCTGCGCAAGATGTTCCAGCACGTGCTGGGGATGCTGGGCATCGGGTGAGCCGTGACGAGCGGGGCGCGGTCACCGCCGAGACGGCCGTGGTGCTGCCGCTCCTGGTCGCGGTCACGTTGGCGATGGTGTGGCTGGTGGCCGTCGGTTTGGCCCAGATGCGGGCCACCGACGCGGCCCGCGAGGCCGCCCGGGCCGTGGCGAGGGGCGACTCGGTGGACCGGGCGGAGGCTCTCGCCCGGCAGGCGGCGCCGGGCATCGGGGTGCGCGTGGTCCGGGGGGAGGGAGAGGTGCGCGTCGTCGTCGACCAGCAACTCGCGCCTCCCGACGGGGTCCTCGGGCACCTGCCGGGCGCGGGCGTGCACGCCGAGGCCACCGCCCTGGTCGAGGAGGTCGAGCCGGGTCCCGGGCCGTGACGGACGGACAGTGCTCGGGTCGCCCCGGGCAGCCCGGGTCGGCCAGCCTGCTCGTGGTGACTCTGTCCGGTGTGGTGCTGCTGCTCGGGCTGGCGGCCGCCTTCGTGACCGCCACCGCCGCGGCGCACCGCCGGGCCCAGTCCGCCGCCGACCTGGCCGCGCTGGCCGGCGCGGTCGCCCAGCAGCGCGGTGAGGACGCGTGCACCGGTGCGGCCGACGTGGCCCGGCGCAACGGCGCCGAGCTGGCGGCCTGTGAGGTGCTGGACGACGACGTCCGCGTCGCCGTCCGGGTGTTCGGCCCGAAGCTGGCCGGGCACGGGTGGGAGGTGCTCGGCCGGGCCCGAGCCGGACCCGGTTGACCGAACCGGCAGTGCTGTCACACCAGCCTCACCGGCCACGTGGTGCTGCCGGGCTAGACGGCGATGACCGATCGGCCAGTCCGCATGGCTCCCCGGGGTGATGTCGCGACAAATCGGACCACCTGGGGATCGGGGAGCCCCAAGGTGAGCCCGTCAGCAAGCTCACCGGGGGGTAGCTCGGGACACCCATTCACCGAATGGATCACCACAGATGAACAAGTCAACGAAGGGCGCACTCGCCGCAACCACGGCCGGTGTGCTGCTCCTGGGGGGTGCGGGTTCGCTCGCGTTCTGGAGCGACTCCGTCACCATCGGCGGCAGCACGATCTCGTCGGGCCACATCAAGCTCGAGGACACCACCACCGGCGGTTGCGCCACGGCGAAGTGGCGGCTCGACGGTGGCGAGGTGGCCTCGGGTGCCATCTTCGACCCGGCCAGCAGCACGCTGGTGCCGGGCGACAGGATCACCAAGACCTGCACCTTCAACATCAACGCCGTGGGCGACCACCTGCGGGCCACGCTGACTGCCACCGGCGGCCAGGAAGTGGCGCCGGCCACCGGCGACGACCTCGGACCGGACGTCACCACCACGGCCGCGTTCACGGTCAACAACGCGACCGCGACGTCGATCACCGAGGGCAACAACGGCCAGGTCCTCGAGGCGACGATCGCGCTGCAGTTCCCCTACGGGATCGCCAGCGACAACCTGTCGCAGGACGACACGCTCGACCTGAGCGCCTACACCGTCGCCCTCACCCAGGTCCACAGCTGAGGCGAGCCACCGGATGGTCCACGCGGGGGCGTCACCACGAGTGACGTCCCCCGAGTGGCCCCGGAGGTCTCGACCCGAGTCCCGACATGCGCGCGCTCACGACAACCCGCGGCGTCACCCGGTGGTGCGGCCAGGTCCTTGCCTGGCTGGTCATCGTGGTGGTCCTCGGCGTACTCGCGATCTGCGTGCTGGTGCCCCGAGCGGGTGGCGGCACGCCGTACACCGTGCTCACCTCCTCTATGGAGCCGGACTTCCCGCCCGGAACCCTCGTGGTGGTCCGTCCGGCCGCCCCCGAGGACGTCGCCGTCGGTGACGTGATCACCTTCCAGCTGGTCTCCGGCCGGCCCGAGGTGGCCACCCACCGGGTCATCGCGATCACGGCGTCACCGGAGGGCACCCCCGAGTTCGTCACCCAGGGCGACGCCAACCCGAACCCGGACGACGAGGTCGTCGTACCCGCCCAGCTCAAGGGCGAGCTCTGGTACGCCGTGCCCGAGCTCGGCCGTGTCAACCTGCTGGTCGACAACGCCCAGCGCCACGTCCTGACGGTCCTGGTCGCCAGCGGGCTGTTCGCCTATGCGGGCGTCATGGTCATCGGATCGTTGCTGGACCGGCGCCGGAAGGCCCTGGCGCGCACGGTCGCGGCCAGGGCGGCGACCTGCGCGCGGCCCGTGGAGGTGGACGCATGAACCGCCGCCGCACCGCAGCCGTGGCTCTGGTCGCGTTGGTCTCCGTGGCGTACGCCGCGCCGGCGCAGGCGTCCGACGACGTGCTGGTCAGCAACACCGGCAGCGGCTTCGCGGAGACCCTGGAGCAGCCGCTCTTCGACCCGGCTCTGCGCTGGGTCCCCGGTGACACGCGTTCGTCGACCTTCTACGTCAAGAACAACTCCGCCGACCGGGCCACGCTCAGCCTGTCCGTGCTCGACGACGACGCCGGCGGGCTGCTCGACTCGGGTGCCCTGCACCTCCAGGTCACCAGCCCGGGGATCGGCTGGTCACCCGACCCGCATGACCCGGGGGACCTGCTGACGTCGGAGGCGGTACTGGCGCCGGGCCGGTCGCTACCGGTCCGCGTCCGGGTCGCCTTCGACCCCCACGCGTCCAACCGCACCCAGCTGCTGTCCAGCGAGCTCCGGATCCGCGTCGGTCTCAGGCAGGCCGGCCGAGCCGGCCTCGGACCCGCGTCGGCACCCGGCGCCGGACCCGACGGCGCCGACCGCGACCCGGGCCACGCCCCCTGGGACCTGCTCCCCGACACCGGCCTGCCGGCCGGCCTCAGCTGGCTGCTCCTCTTCGCAGCCCTTTCTCTCGGCACTGGGATCGCCCTGGTGACCCGCCGCAACGACGACCACGGAGAATCTCATGTCCACTGAAATCGCCTCGCGTGCCCGGCGCGTCCTGGGAGGACTCCGGTCCCGGCGGGCTCGCGCCCTGTTGAGCCTCGGTGTGGTGCTCGGCCTCGGCTCGGTCACCACGCTGGCCTACTGGACCGACTCGGCCGCGCTCACCGGCGGCACGTTCAAGTCGGGCACCATCGACCTCAAGCTCGACTCGGTCGACAACAACCCGTCGAGCTTCTCCACCGGGTTCGCGATGAACAACATGGCCCCCGGCCAGTCGAAGGCCGTCGTGGTGCCGGTGCAGAACACCGGCAACGTCGCCTTCACCTACGTCGCCTCCGGGATCAGCAACAACATCGCGCCGAACCCGGGGACGCTCGCGTCCCTGCTCGACTTCAAGGTGGTGCCGCTCGGCACCGTGAGCGGCAGCAGCCCGACGCAGACCTGCACCGGCACCGGCACCTTCAGCGGTTCCCTGGCCTCGTCGACCTCGGTCGTCACCACGGCACGCACGCTGGCCCCAGGCGCCAGCGAGAACGTCTGCATCCAGGCGACCCTGCCGGCGGGCACCACCACCGGCCAGAACAACACGGCGAACGCCGTGTTCACCTTCACCGCCACCTCGACGCCGTGATGGGGGCCCCCATGGAGAGCACTCCCGGGACGGCCGACGCCCCAGCCGCGAAGAGGGCGCCGGCGGCGAAGAAGGCGCCGGCCGCCAAGAAGGCGCCGGCGGCAAAGAAGGCGCCGGGGGCAGTGAAGAAGGCGCCGGCGAAGAGGACGGCACCTGCGAAGAAGGCAACCGCGGCCAAGACACCGGCGACCGCGGCGAAGAAGAAGGCTGCCGTCAAGAAGGCGGCGCCCGCGGCGAAGAAGACGGCGCCGCCGGCCAAGAAGGCGGCGCCCGCCGCGAAGGCGGTTCCCGCTGCGAAGAAGACGACCACCGCGAAGAAGACGACCACCGCGAAGGCGCCGGCACCCGCGGCGAAGTCGACCGCCCTGGTCAGGACGGCCCCGGCGAAGTCGACCGCCCTGGTGACGAGGACCTCGATCGCGCTGGAGGCCGCATTCGTCAAGGACCGCACGCCCGCGAGCGTGCCGGAGCGGGCCGCGGCGCTCGCGACGGGCGACACCCGGCCCAAGGCGATCAGCGTTCCGATCCCCGCTCCGGTGACCGACCCGGCACCCGTGCCGTACCTCCGGGTGAACGGGACCGAGGCGGGCCGACAGGTCGCCGCCCTGCTCCTGCTCCCGACCGAGACGGACCCGACCACGGACGGACCCGCGCCGACCACGGCCCCGACCGCCGCGCCCCGCCGCAGGGATCGGCGGGCCCGGCTGGCGGACGCGCTGCTCACCTTCGGCGCGATCGTCGGGGTCCTGTGCGTCCTGCTCGCGGTGGCGGCGTACGCCTTCCAGATCCACCTCGTCGTCTTCCGCACAGGCTCGATGTCCCCGGCCATCGACACCGGCGCGCTGTCGGTCTCGCGCACCGTCCAGGCCGACGACCTGGAGGTCGGTGACGTGGTGACTGTCCGGTCGGCCACGGGCCAGCGCATCACCCACCGGATCCAGGACCTGCTGCGCACGGACGACGGTGTCCGGTTGACGCTGCGGGGCGACGCGAACAGCGTCGACGACGCCCAGCCCTACGACGTGACCGAGGCCGACCGGGTGGTGTTCTCCGTCCCACGAGCCGGCTACGTGGTGGCCTGGCTGTCCGGCCCCATGGGCATCTTCGGTGGCGGCCTCCTGGTCGGGCTGACCCTGCTGATCGCCTTCGGTCGCGGCACCGGTCCGTTGCCGGACGGTACGGCGCGCGGGGTCAGCGGGATCACCGCCGCCGCGCTGGTCCTGGGACTCGGCGTCTCGGTCGCCAGCGTGGCCAACCACCGCGACACCCTGGCCAGCTGGACCAACGCGGGCACCGCCACGTCGGGGACGCTGGCGACGGGCACCTACGGCCCACCGGTCGCTCCGGTGATCACCTCCTGCGAGGGCGGTGGCGGAACCGACCTGGACCTCACCTGGACCTGGCCCACAGCCGCGAACGGCAGCAACCCGTCGGGTGGGTTCGAGGTCCGCTACCTGTCCTTCCCCGGGAAGGCGGACGTGCCCTTGGCCGGGAACCTGCGGTCGGCGAGCATCCCCGGCCACAACAACATGATCGGGTACGTCTCGATCGTGGCCATCACGGCAGGCGGGACCTCGGTGGAGTCGGCGCGCTACCTCTTCTACGGCAACGGGAGCAACCGGGTCTGCTACGCGGACTGAGCGGACGGGGCGCCGAGCAGCACGTCGAGCAGGTCCACCGCGACCGCCTTGTCGAGCGGGTGGTTCTGGTTGCCGCACTTCGGCGACTGCACGCAGCTGGGGCAGCCCTCGGTGCACGCGCAGCCGAGGATCGCCTCGCGGGTGGCGCCGAGCCAGGCCCGCGCCACGGCGTACCCCCGCTCGGCGAAGCCGGCGCCGCCCGGGTGGCCGTCGTAGACGAACACGGTGAGCTGACCGGTGTCGGGGTGCAGGGCGGTCGAGACGCCACCGATGTCCCAGCGGTCGCAGGTCGCGAACAGCGGCAGCAGCCCGATCGAGGCGTGCTCGGCGGCGTGGGCGGCGCCCGGCAGGTCGACGGTGGCCAGGCCGGCGTCCTCGAGGACGGCGGCCGGCACCGTCCACCAGACCGCGGCGGTGCGCAGCGTCCGCTCGGGCAGGTCGAGCGGCTCCTCGGAGATCACCTCACCCGACGGCACCCGGCGCTTGAGGTAGGACACCACCTGGTGCGCCACCTCCACCTCCCCGAAGGACAGCCGGCACGGCCCCCACGGGACGTGCTCGCGCTCGGCGAGGATCCGGATGTCGGTGATCTCGCGCGCCGAGGTCGAGTACGTCGGCTCCGCCCGCTCGATGATCGCCACGTGCTCGTCGAGGTCCAGCGACCGGACCAGCCAGGTCTCGCCGAGGTGGACGTAGACCGCGCCCTCGTGGGCGGTGCCGTGGGCCGAGGAGGCGTCGACGGTGCCGACCACCCGCCCGGTGACGGCCTCCACCAGCTGCACGGCCTGGCCGCCGCTGGAGCGGATGTCGGCCAGGTCGCTGGCCCGCCGACGGTCGGTCCAGAACCAGCGTGCCGCCCGGCGGCGCAGCAAGCCGGCCTCGGTGAGCCGGTCGACGGCCTCCCGGGCGGTCGGCCCGAAGAGCCGGAGGTCGGCCTCGGTGAGCGGTGACTCCTCGGCGGCCGCGCACAGGTGCGGGCCGAGGACGTAGTGGTTGGCCGGGTCGAACACGCTGGCCTCGACCGGCCGGCCGAGCAGCATCTCGGGGTGGTTGACGAGGTAGGTGTCCAGCGGGTCGTCGCGCGCCACCATCACCCCGAGCGCGTCCTGGCCGCTGCGCCCGGCCCGGCCGACCTGCTGCCACAGCTGGGCGCGCGTCCCGGGGAAGCCGGCCATCAGCACCGCGTCGAGACCGCTGACGTCGATGCCCAGCTCGAGGGCGTTGGTCGCCGCCAGCCCGACCAGACGTCCCGAGCGCAGCGCCTGCTCCAGCGCCCGGCGCTCCTCGGGCAGGTAGCCGCCGCGGTACGGCGCCACCCGGTCGGCCAGCTCGGGCGCCACCTCGGCGAGCAGGGCGGACGCGGTGGCGGCCACCGCCTCGGCACCCCGCCGGGACCGGATGAACGCCAGCGTGTGGATGCCCTCGACCACCAGGTCGGTGAGCAGGTCGGCCACCTCCGAGCTCGCCGCGCGCCGGACCGGGGCGCCGTTCTCCCCGAGGTGCCCGGTGAACGGCGGCTCCCACAGCCCGAGGACCACCTCGCCCCGCGGCGACGCGTCGTCGGTCACCGCGGTGACCGCGTGGCCGGTCAGCCGGCCGGCCAGCACGTCGGGCTCGGCCACCGTCGCCGACGCGAGCACGAACGTGGGGTCCGCGCCGTACAGCGCGCACACCCGGCGCAGCCGGCGCAGCACGTGGGAGACGTGCGCACCGAACACGCCGCGGTAGTGGTGGCACTCGTCGATGACGACGTAGCGCAACGAGCCGAAGAACCGCGCCCAGCGGGCGTGCCCCGGCAGCAGCGAGCGGTGCAGCATGTCGGGGTTGGTGAGGAGGTACTCGCCGTGGTCGCGGGACCAGTCCCGCTGCTCGTGCGAGCTGTCGCCGTCGTGGGTGGTGGCCCGCAGGCCCAGCCCCAGCCCCAGCAGGGCCGCGAGCTGGTCCTGGGCGAGCGCCTTGGTGGGCGCGATGTAGAGGGTGGTCGCCCCGCGCTCCCCGCGGGGACCCCGCCCCGCGAGGCTCGCCGACAGCGCGGGCAGCTGGTAGGCCAGCGACTTGCCGGACGCGGTGCCGGTGGCGACCACCACGTGCCGCCCGGCGTGGGCCAGCGACGCCCCGGTCGCCTGGTGCTGCCAGAGCCGGTCGAGCCCCCGAGCGACGAGGGCCTCGCGCACCGCCGGGTGCACCCACTCCGGCCACGGGGCGTACGTCGCGTGGCGGGGAGGCAGCACCTCGACATGGGTCAGCCGCTCGCCCCGGTCGCCGGCGGCCAGGCGCTCCAGGACACCCCGGACGGGGCTCTGCGGAGGCACTGCGGCGGACGTCATGACCCCAGTCTGGCAACCGCCTCCGACATCCGATCTCGCCGGACCGCTGCGCAAGCAACGGGGGCCGTGGTTTGATTGGTCTGACGCATCGGGGCGAACGGGGGCTTCGACGCACGGAGGGCGAGCCGTTCGGCGCCTGGAGGAGACTTGTGGACCTGACTCTTGAGACACGCGAGGCTGATGGTGTGACCATCGTCGCTGTCGGGGGCGAGATCGACGTCTACACCGCGCCCAAGCTGCGCGACCGGATCACCGAGCTCGTCGCGGACGGCGTCTACCACCTGGTCATCGACATGGAACAGGTGGAGTTCCTCGACTCCACCGGGCTCGGCGTGCTGGTGGGCGGCCTGAAGAAGGTGCGCGCCCACGACGGCTCCCTGCAGCTGGTGTGCAACCAGGAGCGACTGCTGAAGATCTTCCGGATCACCGGCCTCGCCAAGGTGTTCACGATCCACGAGTCGGCCGAAGCGGCCACCGCCGCCGGCTGATCCAGCCGCGGCCGCCCGCTCGGGCGACACATGTGGTTCCTGTCACACCCTCGTACCGCAACGGGTGAGGCCGTGCGTAGACTCCGCGGCACCTGTTACCCGCATCACACTCGAGGAGAGACATGCCCGGGATCCACCCCGCTGTCGTGGAAGTCTCCGGAGGCAATCTCGTTCTGGTGATCATCGTCGGCCTCATCGCGCTTGGCGCGCTGGGGTTGGCCTTTGTCTTCCGTAACGAGGTGCTCGCCGCCGGTGAAGGCACCGACAACATGAAGCGCATCGCCCAGGCGGTCCAGGAAGGCGCAAACGCCTACCTGACCCGGCAGTTCCGCACGCTCGGCATCTTCGCCGTGGTGGCGTTCTTCCTGCTGTTGACGCTGCCCGCCGACGACACCACCGTGCGGATCTTCCGTTCGCTGTTCTTCCTCGTCGGTGCCGCGTTCTCCGGCACCGTCGGCTACCTCGGCATGAACCTCGCGGTGCGCGCCAACCTCCGCGTCGCGGCGGCCGCCGAGTCCACCGGCCGCGAGCCGGCCATGCGGATCGGCCTGCGCACCGGCGCGATGGTCGGCATGCTCACCGTCGGCCTGGGCCTGCTGGGCGCCAGCGTCGTGGTGCTGCTGTTCCAGGACAAGGCCCCGGACGTGCTCGAGGGCTTCGGCTTCGGCGCCGCCCTGCTCGCGATGTTCATGCGAGTCGGCGGCGGCATCTTCACCAAGGCCGCCGACGTCGGCGCCGACCTCGTCGGCAAGGTCGAGCAGGGCATCCCCGAGGACGACCCGCGCAACGCGGCGACCATCGCGGACAACGTGGGCGACAACGTCGGCGACTGCGCCGGCATGGCCGCCGACCTCTTCGAGTCGTACGCCGTGACCC
>JBEVFC010000210.1:0-10814 GCA_040512455.1 Nocardioides sp. | reverse complement strand
AGCGCGAGTCCCCGGCCGGGCTTCCCGGCCGGCTCGTCGTCGTTCTCGGCCTCGCCCGTTGTGCGCGTCTCGGTGGCCACGGAGGCGGTGTCGACGGTCGTCTTCCCCGCGGTGTCCTGGGCGGGCGTCTCGGCGGCCGCTGGGGTGGGTGCGGCGACAGGCTCGGGCTCCGGGACCGGCTCGGGTTCAGGGACCGGCTCGGGTTCGGCGACCGGCTCGACGGGGTTCTCGGCGGCCGCCTCCTTGCCCTTGCGGCGGCGCAGCATGCCGCCGAGGGAGGGCATCTCCAGGGAGGGCGCCTCGGCGTCCTCGCGGTCCTTGTCGGCCATGGCGGGCAGTCTGCCAGATGGCTGACGGTACGACCGGCCATCGGAGGAAGCATCGGAAATGACCGAATGCGCCCGACCGAAGGTCGGACGCATTCACGATCTCGGGAGATCACATCTGTCGGGCTGACAGGATTTGAACCTGCGGCCTCCTCGTCCCGAACGAGGCGCGCTACCAAGCTGCGCCACAGCCCGATCACCCTGCCGAAATCGCCCGGAGACGACCGCCGTGCAAGGCAGAGTGGAGCATACCCGAGCCCGATCACCGCACCGAATTGGCCCTCCCGCGACGGACACGTTCTGTGGCATTGTCGCGACAGGGCACCCCGAACAGGGTGCTGTCGTCTGCCGGGAGGCGTGTGTGACCACGGTCGAGGAACACCAGCGAGGCGCGGAAGACGAGCCCCGGACCACGAGCACCGAGCGCCGCACTGTGCTGCGGCTGCTGCTCGGCAGCGCCCTGATGCTCTTCCTCGAGCTGGCCCTGATCCGATGGCTCGGCGCCAACATCGTGCACCTGTCCTACTTCACCAACTTCGTGCTGCTCGGGTCGTTCCTGGGCATCGGGGTCGGCTTCCTCATCTCTCGCAAGAGCTGGTCGATCCTGCCCTGGACGCCGGTGCTGCTGGCGATCCTCGTCGTCGGGGTGCGGCTCTACCCCGTGTCGATCGACCGCACCGGCCGCGACGTCATCTTCTTCACCGCCCTCGACACCACCGGCCCGCCGGCGTGGGCGGTGCTCCCCGTCGTGTTCCTGATGAGCGCGACGATCCTCGCGGGTCCCGCGGAGGCGGTCGGCCGCTGCTTCGCGCTGCTGCCGCCGCTGACGGCGTACCGCTGGGACCTGGTCGGCTCGCTGATCGGGATCAGCGGCTTCACGGTGCTGTCGTTCCTGTGGGCGCCGTCGCTGGTCTGGGGCGTGCTGGTGGCGGTCGGGTTCGTGATCCTGGTGCGGGGCTGGTTCCGGGCGCTCGCGGCGGTGGCCGGCGTGGTGATGGTCGGGGCGCTGCTGCTCGAGACCATGGCGTCCGGCACCTCGTGGTCGCCGTACTACAAGATCACCACCGAGGACGTGCAGGACCCGGTCAACGGCAACCGCGTCTACATCTCCGTCAACGGCGTCCCGCACCAGTCGATGTCGCCGGCCGAGTGGAAGCTGACGCGGGCCTCGGAGATCTACCGGGCGCCGTACGAGCACCGCGCGGACGCGCCGCTGCGCAACGTCCTCGTCGTCGGGGCCGGCTCCGGCTCGGACGTCGCGATCGCGCTCGAGAAGGGCGCCGAGCACGTGGACGCCGTCGACATCGACCCGGCGATCGTCAAGATCGGCGTCGACCGCAACCCGGACAAGGCCTACCAGGACCCCCGCGTCGACCGGCACATCAACGACGGCCGGGCGTTCCTGGAGAACACCGACAACAAGTACGACCTGATCCTCTTCGCGCTCCCCGACAGCCTGGCGCTGGTGAGCGGCGCGTCCCAGATCCGGCTGGAGTCGTTCCTGTTCACCGAGCAGGCGATCGCCGCGGCCCGCGACCACCTCACCGACGACGGCGTCTTCGCGATGTACAACTACTACCGCGAGACCTGGCTCATCGACCGGCTCGGCGGCACCGCCGCGGCGGCGTTCGGGCACGACCCGTGCATCGACACCTTCAACAAGGCGACCGCCGTGGTGGTCGCGGCGAAGGACCCGGCCAACCAGAAGTGCAGCCCGGACAACCACGACCTGCCGGCCTCGCACATCGCGCCGGCCACCGACAACGCGCCGTTCCTGTACTACGACGGCGGCATGCTGCCCAGCATCTACCTCTGGGCGATCGGCGGCATCCTGGTGCTGTCCCTGCTGCTGGTGCGGGTCTTCGGCGGTCCCTTCCGGTCGATGCGACCGTACGCCGACCTGTTCTTCATGGGGGCCGCGTTCCTGCTGCTCGAGACCAAGAACATCGCCACCTTCGCGAACCTCTTCGGCACCACCTGGACCGTCAACGCGATGGTCTTCGCCGGAGTGCTGCTGATCGTGCTGGCGGCCGTGGAGACCACCCGCCGGTTCCGAACGCCACCGCTCCCGGTGGTGTTCGCCGGGATCGCGGGGTCGCTCGCCCTCGCCTGGGTGGTGCAGCCGGAGTGGCTGCTGGAGCTGTCGCTCTGGCCGCGCCTGGTGGCGGCCACGCTGCTGGCGTTCGTGCCGATCTACCTTGCCAACATCGCGTTCGCGAAGCGTTTCCAGCAGGCCGACGACTCGCAGGCGGCGTTCGGCATCAACCTGCTCGGCGCCATCGTCGGTGGCTGCCTGGAGTACGCCGCCCTGCTCACCGGCTACCGCAACCTGCTGGTCGTGGTGGGCGTGCTCTACCTGCTGGCGTTCCTGCTGAAGCCGAAGGAGACGGTCGCCCTCACGCCGGGCGTGCGGTCAGCGTGACCAGGCTGGCCTCGGGCCGGCAGGCCACCCGCAGCCGCACGTAGGGGCTGGTCCCGAGGCCCGCGGACACGTGCATCCACGTCGAGTCGGGATCCCCCGGCCGGGAGTCCGCCGGGTGCCGGTGCACGCCCTTGGCGCGGGCGGTGTCGAGGTCGGAGTTCGTCGTGAGCGCCCCGAGGAACGGCACGCACACCTGCCCGCCGTGCGTGTGGCCGGCGAGCACCGCGTCGTACCCGTCCCCGGCGAACTGGTCGAGCACCCGGAGGTACGGCGCGTGGGCGACCCCCAGCCGCACGTCCGCGTCATCGGCGGCCGGGCCGGCCACCGCGCGCAGGTCGTCGAAGCCGAGATGCGGGTCGTCGACGCCGGCGAACGCGAACGACCGCCCCGCCACGTCGAGCCGCCCGAAGGTGTTGGTCAGGTCCAGCCAGCCGGAGGCGCCGAACGCGGAGCGCAGGTCACGCCAGGGCAGCTCGGCGGTGTCGGTGGCGCGCCTGCCGTCGTCGGGGAGCAGGTAGCGCACCGGGTTGCGCATCGTGGGCTCGTAGTAGTCGTTGGAGCCGAAGACGAACACGCCGGGACGCTCCAGCAGGTCGCCCAGCGCCTCGAGGACGACGGGCACGGAGTCGCGGTGGCCGAGGAAGTCGCCGGTGCCGACGACGAGATCGGGCTCGAGCCCGGACAGGTCGCGCACCCACGCCTGCTTGGCGCGCTGTCCGGGCGTCATGTGCAGGTCCGAGACGTGCAGCACCCGTACCGGCGCCGAGCGCGGTGCCAGCAGCGGTATCTCGACCTCCCGGAGCGTGTAGGCCCGCGCCTCGGCGGCGGCGTACGCGAGGGTCGCCAGGCCGGCAGCGGCGCCGAGGCCGAGAACGCGGGGGAGGAGCACGGGGCAAGGCTGCCACAATGGCGGTCATGAGTGCTCTCAAGGACCGTCTCCGCACCGACCTCACCGCCTCGATGAAGGCGCGGGACGAGGTGCGGTCGTCCACCCTGCGCATGGTGCTGACGGCGATCACGAACGCGGAGGTCGCCGGCAAGCAGCAGGTCGAGCTCACCGACGAGGACATCGTCGGGGTGCTCTCCACCGAGGCCAAGAAGCGGCGTGAGGCCGCGACCGCGTTCGACGAGGGCGGCCGCGCGGAGATGGCGGCGAAGGAGCGGTCCGAGCTGGCCGTGCTCGCCGACTACCTGCCCGAGCAGCTCGGCGACGACGAGATCGCGCAGATCGTGAGCCGTGCGGTCGAGCAGACCGGGGCCGCCGGCGAGGGCATGCGGGCGATGGGCAAGGTCATGGGCGTGGTCCAGCCGCAGGTCAAGGGCAAGGCCGACGGCGGCAAGGTCGCCGCGGAGGTGCGCCGACAGCTCGGCGCCTGAGTCACCATCCCGGGGTCGAAACTGGGGTCCGGGGACTGTTTGGCACCCCCCGCGAGGGAGCACTATCGACGTGGGGGTGCACTCGATGCGCAGAAAGTCCATCCGATCGGCGATCGTTGCGGCTGGCGCCGTGGCGGCGCTCCAGCTCGCCTACTTCACGGTGACCTCGGGACCGGGCTGCACGCTCGTGGCCGGGTCCAGGACGGCCTGCTTCCAGGGGAACCTCGCGGTCGCCAGCATCGGGGTGGCGATGATGCTGATCGCGATGACGTGGGGCTTCCGGCTCTTCGTCGGCCTGGAGTCGGCGGCCCTGGGCACCCTGCTCACGGTGAGCGGTGTCTACGCCGTCGTCCGGGTGGGGCTGGAGCCCGGCTGGGGCGTCTCCGACCCGGTGGCCGGCCTGGTGCCGATCCTGGCCGGCGTGGTGGCGTTCGGCTACATGCAGGTGGCGCTGCGCCACCCGTTCCACGCCTGACCCGACCCCTCCATCAGGTGCCGGGCCGCGGTCACCGGCGTCCGTTGCCGTTGCCGCCCCCGTCGCCGCCGCCCTTCTTCTTCTTGGGCTTCGGCGGAACGTACGGCGAGCCGTCGGACGGGTAGATCGTGACCGTGTCGCCGCTGGAGGTGCTGTTGCCCGAGCGGGGGTAGCTGCCGGCGATGAGTCCCTTGTCCAGCTGGGAGTCGATCTCGCCGCCGACCGCGACCGTGAAGCCGGCGTCCTCGAGGACGGCCGTGGCCTGGTCGACGGTCATGCCGTAGGTCGACGGGATGTCGACCAGCAGGCCGGTGATCTCGTCCGCGGCGGGGCGCGAGAAGTCCGCGTCGGGCAGCCACTGCTCGATGATCTTCATCGCGTCGCCCCACATCGGGCCCGCGGTCCCGGAGCCGGACGCCTCGTAGAGGGTGCGGCCACCGATCTGCTTGCCGACGATGGTGTCCGGGCTGCCCTCCTGGTTGGCGCCGGCGATCATCGACGCGGCGGCGAGGTTCGGGGTATAGCCCACGAACCAGACCGAGAACTGGCTGTTCGTCGTGCCGGTCTTGCCGGCCGAGACCTGGGTGGTGTTGATGCCGGCGTTGTTGCCGAAGCCGCCGGGTTCCATCACGCCTCGCAGCACGTCGTTGACCGCGTCGGCGACCGAGCTGGGCAGCACCTGCTGGCACTGCTTGGGATAGGCCTTGACGACGTTCTTGCGGGTGTCGCGGATCTCGGTGACCGGGCGGGCCGAGCAGTGCAGGCCGCGGCCGGCGAACGTCGCGTAGGCCTCCGCCATCTCGAGCGGGGTCACGTCGGCGACGCCGAGCGTGAACGTCGGCACCCGCTCCGGCGAGCCCTCGGCGCCACCGGTGGGGCTGGTCAGGTTGATCCCCATCTCCTTGGCCAGCTTGAACGGGTCGCACAGGCCGGTCATCTGCTCAAGACCCATGAAGAAGGTGTTCACCGACTCCCGGGTGCCGGTGTAGAGGTTCTTGTTGCCCGACGTCGTGGAGTTCGGGATGTCGAAGCTGCCGTAGCCGTAGGGCTGGCCGTCGCAGTCCTCGAAGTCACGCTCCTGGAAGGTCTTCCGCTTCGGGGAGTTGATCGTGGTGTTCAGCGGGATGCCCTGCTTGATGGCGGCGGCCAGCACGAACGCCTTGAACGTCGAACCGGCCTGGAAGCCGCGGGCGCCGCCGACCTCCTTGGGCACGACGTAGTTGATGAACGTCTCGCCGTCGGCCTTGTTGCGGCCCATCGGCCGGGACTGCGCGATCGCGCGCACGTCGCCGCTGCGGGGCTCGACCATGGCGAGCCCACCGATGGCCTGCTCGCGCGGGAACACGTGGGACTTGACCGAGTCGTCGGCCGCCTTCTGGTAGCGCAGGTCGATGGTCGTCTGGATGGTCAGGCCGCCGGAGAGCAGCAGGTCCTGCCGGGCCGCCGCGGTCTTGCCGAGGGCGGGGTCGCGCTTGAGGTAGTCGACGACGTAGTCGCAGAAGAACGGCGACTTGGAGAACATGCAACCGTTGCGGTTGGGGGTGACCTTCAGCCCGAGGTCCATCTTGCCGATCTTGCGGGCCCGCTTCTCGCTGATCACGTTGAGCTGGGCCATCCGGTCCAGCACCGTGTTGCGGCGGGACAGGGCGCGGTCGGGGTAGACGGTCGGGTCGAGGCCGACGGGGTTCTTCACCAGTCCGGCCAGCATGGTGGACTCGCGAAGGTTGAGCTTGCGGGCGTCCTTGGAGAAGTAGTGGCGGGCGGCGGCCTGGATGCCGTAGACGCCGTCGCCGAAGTAGGCGATGTTGAGGTAGCGCTCGAGGATCCAGTCCTTGGAGTGCTCCTGCTCGAAGGCGATCGCGTAGCGGAGCTCGCGCACCTTGCGGGCGAAGGTGTCCTGGATCGCCGCCTTGCGCTCCTTCTCGGTCTTCGCCTGGCTGAGCAGCGTCAGCTTCACCATCTGCTGGGTGATGGACGAGCCACCCTGGACGACACCGCCGGCGGCCTTGTTGGTGACCAGGGCGCGCAGCGTGCCCTTCACGTCGAGGGCGCCGTGCTGGTAGAAGCGGTAGTCCTCGATCGAGACGATCGCCTCCCGCATCACCCGGGAGACCTGCTTGAGCGAGACGTTCACCCGGTTCTCGTCGTACAGGGTCGCGATCGTGGTGCCGTCGGCCGCGAGGATCCGCGTGCGCTGGGACAGCGCCTTGGTCTCCAGACTCTCCGGGAGGTCGTTCATGGAGTTCGCGACGTTGCGGGTTCCGATGCCCAGCACGCCTGCGAAGGGGATGGCCAGACCGGCGACGACGACGCCCAGAATGGCCGAGACGGCGACCATGGAGGCGAGGTGCGTCAGCACGCGACGCGGCGCAGAACGGCCCTCGTTGACTTCCGACATGGGCCCCAGAGTACGGGAGGGGCCATGTGATGACCCAGTCGTCACTGACCGGGACTAGTTCCATGTGACTACAAGGATTGACCGCCCTACGTCTGTTTCAGAGTTCAAACATTACCTACCTTCTGTTGTGGGGATTGGAACTTTCCATCTCGGAATGGAACGGGAGTCAGCTATGTGGGTAGAAGATTGGGCACCGGCCGCCGCGTGCCGGCAGGCGCAGCCGGACGAGCTCTTCGTGCGGGGCGCCGAGCAGAACAAGGCCAAGCTCGTGTGCAGCGGTTGCCCGGTGCGCACCGAGTGCCTCGCCGAGGCCCTCGACAACCAGATCGAGTGGGGCGTGTGGGGCGGCATGACGGAGCGTGAGCGCCGGGCGCTGTTGCGTCGTCGCCCGGCCGCGTCCTGGCGCAGCGTGCTGGAGGCCGCCAAGGCCGGTCAGGCGCAGCCCGCCATCTGAGACAACTCAGCCGGCGGCGGACCGGGGGTTCGCCGCCAGCAGGTCACCGACACGTCGCAGACCGTCGAGGTCGTGCACGTCGGTGGCCAGCGCCGGCACCACGGCGGTGGGAACCGCCGGGTGCGCGGCCGCGAACCTGGCCCGCAACAGGGCCTCCCGCTCCACCATGCGCGCCCGGTCGGCGTGCAGCCGCAGCAGCCCCGCGGTCAGCTCGGACTCCTCGCCCCCCTTGCGGAGCCGCTCCGCGGCCGCCATCGCCCCGTCGGCGGACAGGTGGCTCGGCGGGGCCTGAGCCGCGCGGTTCACGACCAGCCCGGCCAGCGGCATGTCGTCCTCGCTCAGCCGCTCGACGAAGTACGCCGCCTCACGCAGCGCGTCCGGCTCGGGGGCGGCGACGACCAGGAACGCCGTACCGTCGGCCTGGAGCAGCTCGAAGGTCTTCTGGGCCCGGGCGCGGAAGCCGCCGAACAGGGTGTCGAAGGCGGCCACGAAGGTCTGCATGTCCTTGAGCACGCTGGCGCCGAGGATCTTGGTCAGCGCGCCGGTGATCAGGCCCATCCCCGCGGACATCAGCTTCGCCGGGCCGCGGGCCGGCGCCAGCAGCAGTCGGATGAACCGGCCGTCGAGGAAGCTGGACAGGCGCTCCGGCGCGTCGAGGAAGTCGAGTGCCGACCGTGAAGGCGGGGTGTCGACCACGATCAGGTCGTAGGCCCCGGTCTCGGCCGCGTCGCGGTGGAGCTGGCCCAGTTTCTCCATGGCCATGTACTCCTGCGTCCCGGCGAACGAGCTCGACAACGCGATGTAGAAGGGGTTCTCGAGGATCTGCTTGGCCTTCTCCGGGCTGGCCTGGCTCTCCACCACCTCGTCGAAGGTGCGCTTCATGTCGAGCATCATCGCGTCGAGGGTGCCCGTGCCGCCGACGTCGGCGACCGGGCGCGGAGTGTTGTCGAGCGCCTCGATGCCCATCGCCTGCGCCAGCCGGCGGGCCGGGTCGATGGTGAGCACGCAGACGTTGCGGCCGCGCTCGGCCGCGCGGAGGGCGAGGGCCGCGGACGTGGTGGTCTTGCCGACCCCGCCGGAGCCGCAGCACACGATGATCCGGGTGCCGGGGTCGTCCAGCAGGCCGTCGATGTCGAGCGGGTCGGCGTGGACGCCGGTGGCCGCGAGCGGACCGACCCGGGCGCGGTGGGTCTGCTTGGTCATCAGGCCATCCCCTGTGCCTTGAGCAGGGCGGCCAGCTCGTAGAGCCCACCCAGGTCGACGCCGCCGGGCAGCCGCGGCAGCTCGTACGTCGGCACCTCGAGGTCGGCGACCAGCCGGCGCTGGGTGTCCTCGAGCGCCCGGCGCTCGGCGTGGTCGTGGGCCTCGTCGAGCAGGCCGTCGAGCAGCTCGTCGTCGACGTCGAGCCCCACCGAGCCGAGCTCCTTGCCGATCCGCTCCCGGTCCAGCCCGCCGGCGCGGGCGGCGGCCAGGTCCTCGTTGCCGAGGTCGCGGGGCCGGAGCATGTTGACGACGACGCCACCGACGGGCAGGTGGGCCGCGTGCAGGTCGGCGATGCCGTCCGTCGTCTCCTGCACCGGCATCTCCTCGAGCACCGTCACCAGGTGCACGGCGGTGCGGGGGGAGCGGAACAGCGTCATCACGGTGTCCGCCTGGTTCTTGATCGGCCCGACCTTGGCGATGCCGGCCAGCTCGCTGTTCACGTTCAGGAACTGGGTGATCCGCCCGGTCGGGGGAGCGTCGAGCACGATCGCGTCGTACTCCACGCCGGTGCGGCTGGAGGCGCCCTTGCGGCGGTTGCTGCGGGCCGCCTCGAAGACCTTGCCGGTCAGCAGCACGTCCCGGACCCCGGGCGCGACGGTGGTGGCGAAGTCGATGACACCGAAGCGGTCGAGGGCCCGGCCGGCCCGGCCCAGCCGGTAGTACATCGCGAGGTACTCCAGCAGCGCGGACTCGGCATCGATGTGCAGGGCGAAGACGTTGCCGGCCCTGCCCCGGGGTCCAGCCAGCCCCCGGGCGATCCGGCGCTCCTCGTAGGGCAGCGGGTCGACGTCGAACATCTGGGCGATGCCCTGGCGGCCCTCGACCTCGCAGAGCAGGACGTTCTTGCCGGTGCTGGCCAGCGCCAGCGCGAGGGCGGCGGCCACGGTGGACTTGCCGGTGCCGCCCTTCCCGGTGACCACGTGCAGGTCGACCCGAGGCCAGTCGCTCCTGCCCGAAGTGCTCACCCCTCGCAGCCTAGGGCCACCCCCGGGCGGGCGTCAGCCCCGGCGTCCGTGGCTAGGATCACAGGGCGATCGGCACGGCTGGACGACAGAGGGAGCGGGCACGTGGACAAGGTGGTGAGCAGCGCCGCCGCTGCGGTGGCGGACATCGGCTCGGGGTCGACCCTCGCGGTCGGGGGCTTCGGCCTGTGCGGCATCCCGTCGGTGCTGATCGACGCCCTGCTCACGCAGGGTGCACGCGACCTCGAGGCGATCTCCAACAACTGCGGCGTGGACGACTGGGGGCTGGGTCGGCTGCTGTTCGAGAAGCGGCTGCGCCGGATGGTCTCGTCGTACGTGGGGGAGAACAAGGAGTTCGCCCGGCAGTACCTGGCCGGAGAGCTGGAGGTCGAGCTCACCCCGCAGGGCACCCTGGCGGAGCGGATGCGGGCTGGTGGCTCGGGCATCCCGGCGTTCTTCACCGCGACCGGTGTCGGCACCCAGGTCGCCGAGGGCGGCCTGCCGTGGCGGTACGACGACGCCGGCAACGTGGCGGTGGCCTCGCCGGCCAAGGAGGTGCGCGTCTTCGCCACCGCCGACGGGGACAAGGAGTTCGTGCTGGAGCAGGCGCTGGTGGCCGACTTCGGCCTGGTCCGGGCCTGGAAGGGTGACCGGCACGGCAACCTCGTCTACCGCGACTCCGCGCGGAACTTCAACCCGCTGGCCGCGATGTGCGGGCGGGTCACCATCGCCG
Source organism: Nocardioides sp. (assembly GCA_040512455.1). Taxonomy (GTDB): domain Bacteria; phylum Actinomycetota; class Actinomycetes; order Propionibacteriales; family Nocardioidaceae; genus Nocardioides. The sequence goes on along the minus strand of JBEVFC010000210.1, from coordinate 404 downwards.
AGGTCGAGCACCTGGTGGAGCCGGGCGAGCTGAACCCCAACGACGTGCACACGCCCGGCGTCTACGTGCAGCGGGTGGTGGCGCTGACCGAGGATCAGGCCGGCGACAAGCGGATCGAGAAGCGCACCGTCCGCCCGCGCGAGAACGGCTCCGAGACCACCACCGATGCAGCGCAGGGAGAGAACTGACATGGCGTGGACGCGTGAGGAGATGGCAGCCCGGGCCGCCTCGGAGCTGTCCGACGGCTCCTACGTCAACCTCGGCATCGGGCTGCCGACGCTGGTGCCCAACTACGTCGCCGAGGACGTGGAGCTGGTGCTGCAGTCCGAGAACGGCATCCTCGGGGTCGGGGCCTACCCGGTCGACGGCGAGGAGGACCCGGACCTGATCAACGCCGGCAAGGA